>NZ_JBICKH010000002.1:0-98454 GCF_043103905.1 Pseudomonas sp. yb_2
AACAGATATATTGGGGACTGGTTTTGTCCTCTGCGGGGGATCCCGCGAAGGAGCTAGAGCTGGCAGGGCGTACCCATGCTTTTATGAGCCAAAAAAGTGTGTTGGGTTCAAAAGAGGTAATTGGAGCTGCTAGAAAGTGGTTTCATCATATCGAAGCACCCACGGGATGGTTCGATCTTGCGTCAACTACTTTCGACAAACTGGTTGATTTTTTCATACATCAAGATACTGGTTTAGGTGGAGGTGCATCAGACGCCTCAATCAAAATCGAAATCACCCCCACAACCGAATCCCGCCGCGACCTCCAAGGCCAGGACGATATCCGCAATGACGTCTCCAACGGCTACGTCGATCGTCGCCTGACCCACAGTATCGCATTCACCGACAGCACCCTCGACAACACCGACTTCACCTCCGCTCAGTTGGGCAGTTTGGCCAGCGGTGGTGTTCGCCCCGGCGAGCTCCAGATCGACCCCAACGTGCGACCCAATCAGCACCTGGCTCAGTTCTATCGTGATGGCAATGAACAACCGGATTTCAGCCTGCGCAATGCCGTGGTACTCAACGGGTTGGCAGCAATGACTACGGTGAACACGTTTGTCGACCCGCTCTTGCTCGACCTCAGCGGCAAGGGCGTTGGCCTGACGGGTATCGAGGAGGGCGTACTGTTCGATATCGACAACAGTGGTTCACTGCGCCGCACCGGCTGGGCAGACCGGCTGAGCGGGATGCTGGTGCATGACAACGGTACTGGCCAGGTGAGCAACGTCAGCCAGCTGTTCTCCGAATACTACGGCGGCAAGGCAGGCAGCGACGGCAGCTCTGGTGAAACACCGTTCAAGGATGGCTTCGCCGCCCTGGCAAGTGTTGACGCCAACGCCGATGGCGTCATCAACGTTGAAGACGCCGTCTGGGCGCAATTGAAGGTGTGGGTCGATGGCAACCACGACGGGCGTGCCGATGCCGGTGAGCTGAGGGCATTGCAGGAGCATGGCATTAGCCAGATCAAGCTCGGCCAGGTCGAGCCGGTAGGAGAGGTGCGTCAAGGTAACGAGGTCATTTCCCGAGGCGCTTTCACTGTCAATGGTGAGGACCGGGAAGTACTGGCGGTGAGGTTTCTTGCCGATACCGTCGGTAATCGGATCGAGGCCCAGGAGGGTGGCACTCTACTGACTTCGTCAAGCGGGCCCACTTCCCGAAGGGCCTACATCAGCCAGAGTGCTCAAGAAAGCACGCTGGACGCCGCAGCGCTCGGCGTACAGACGCTGTACGGCAGCGCGGGCGATGATGTCTTGACCGCGGCTCCAGAGGGCAGTTGGCTGGTTGGTGGCGGTGGCAGCAACACCTATCACGGCGGGGCGGGCGACGATGTATTCGTGATCAGTGCCAGCGACGATTGGGCGAACATGCAGGGCAATGGTGGGCGCGACACGGCACTGATCGTGGGGGAGCATGGCGTTGGGCTGAACATGGCCAAGGCCGGGCTGACCATTGCGCAAGGCGGGCGGGGTAAGGACATCATCGCCAGCGGCGGTCAACGCGGAGTATTCATCAAGGGCGGCTCGGGCGACAGCTTGCTGATTGGCGGGGGCGGCAACGATGTGCTTGTGGGTGGTACAGGCCGTAACGACATCATCGGTGGTACCGGCAAGTCGGTGATCTATGCGGGCCCCAAGGGGGATCGCATCCGGGCCTCGGCGGGCGGAAGTATCATTTACGCCGGTGGTGGCGCTGATCGGATTACGGGCGGTGCTGCCGATGACGTGATCGAGGCCGGACGCGGCGATGCCACGATCGACGGAGGCGCGGGCACCAACCTGGTCAGTTTGCATGGTGCTCACGACGAGTACCTGATCACACGTACCGAATCGGGCCACCTGATCACCGACACCGTGGCGGGACGAGATGGCCGCCTGAGCCTGAGCAACATCCAGAAACTCAGCTTCGCCGACATTGCTGCCATCGATCTTCTCGGCCGGGGAGCCATGCCAATCGGCGACAGGCTCTCGCCTGAGCAACTGGCTACATTCGCCACCACTGACACGGCGCTGATAGTCCCTGCAACGGCGCTGCTGGGCAATGACCAGCCACTTGGCAGCAGCGGGCCATTGCGCATCGCCTCAGTCAGCGCTGGCAAGGGTGCAACAGTGCGGCTGAATGAGCAGGGTGATGTGGAGGTCACGCCGTTGCCAGGCCATGACGGTGATGTCAGTTTCCGCTACGACTTGGTCGATGCTGCCGGCAACGCCTCCATGAGTGTGACCGAGGTGGGCAGTGCTGCATCAGCACCCTTGCGGGCAACGGTAACGTTGCGCCATGAACAATCCCCCGCTGACCCGCTGTCGGGGCGGCAGTGGTATCTGGACGAGATCAATGTCGCGCCGGTATGGCGTGACTTCACGGGCAAGGGGGTGAGGATAGGGCAGTTCGAGCCGGGTGGGGAGTTTGCCGTGGCGCCGGAAATCTTCGACATCGGGCACCCCGATCTCAAGCCGAATATCGATCCCATCTGGCTGCAAACCCAACGCACCAATGGCACGCTGCCCGCTCTGGCGTCCAATCATGCCACTCAAGTGGCTGGGGTCATGGTTGGCGCGCGCAATGATCAAGGAGGGATCGGCATCGCATATGAGGCGAAGATCGGCGGGCACTACCTGGCCAACAAAGGCGATGACCTGACCAATCTGGGGCAAATGGTCAACTACGACATAGCCAACAACAGTTGGGGTTTCAAAACGGACTTCGGACTTACAAATGTTCCAGAAGGAAAAGTCGATACTGCTCTGGCGCTGGCATTCAGCACTACGCTTGCCGCCACCAACGGCCGTGGCGGGCTAGGCACCATCGTCGTCGCCTCTGGTGGCAACCAGCGCCATAAAGGCGGTAATGCACAGGGCTCGCTGACCAACAACAACCGCCACGCCATTGAAGTGGCGGCCATCAACGCAAAGGCAGACCTCTCGGTACTGCAAGCTGCCACGGCACCCTTTTCCAATCCAGGCTCCAGCTTGCTGGTCGCTGCACCGGGGAGCCATGTTCTATCCAGTGGCGTCAGCCTTGAAGCGGAGCGCGGTGCGTCGGTCGGCAGCGCCTACAGCACGACTCAGGGCACCAGCTTCGCCGCGCCGATCGTCTCAGGCGTGGTGGCGTTGATGTTGCAGGCCAACCCGGGGTTGGGTTACCGGGATGTTCAGCAGATCCTCGCACTGTCTGCGCGCAAAGTGGATGACGCATCAACCCAATGGGCTTACAACGCAGGGCGCAATTGGAATGGCGGTGGCATGCACGCCAGCCACGACTACGGCTTTGGCATGATCGACGCCCGCGCGGCGGTGCGCCTTGCCGAGTCCTGGGGGAGCCGGGCGACCAAGGCCAATGAACGGCTGCTGACAGCCAGCAGTGAACCAGTGGCTCAACAGGTTGCGGCGGGGCAGGTTGCGACTTTGTCTTTGACCCTGCCGGCTGATTTGCTGGTGGAGCATGTGGAGGTCGATGTCCACTCGATGGTCGGCCGCCTTGGCGACATGACGCTCACGCTGGTGTCGCCTGGCGGCACGCGCAGCGTACTGCTCGATCGCACAGGCAAGGCGCCGGGCTCTGGTGATGACGATCTGGGCGATTCGCGTTCAGGGGCGTTCAAATATGGGTTCATGTCGACCCATCATCGCGCAGAGCGCTCGGCTGGGGAGTGGAAGCTTGAGGTGCGTAATGCTGTTGCTGGCTTACCGTTAACGCTTGATCGCTGGACGCTGCGCCTCGTCGGCAGCCCCGGCACCACCGATGATGTCTATTACTTCACCGATGACTACGCGAACCTGGTGGCAGAAAACCCAGGGCGCGCGAAGCTTGACGATGCCATCAGCGGCACCGCTGGCGGGCGCAATACGTTGAATGCGGCTGCAGTAAGTCGCAGTATCTCGGTGGATCTGGCCAGCGGCAGCGCCAGTATTGCCGGTGCGGCGCTCACCATAGCCCCTGGTTCGGTGCAAAACCTTATCAGTGGTGATGGCGACGATACCTTGATTGCCGGGACCGCCGGGGCATTACTGGATGGTGGCCGTGGGTACAACCTCCTCAAGGGGGGTGAGGGTACCGACCGCTTTGTCATCCACAGGCGTGCAGGCGGTAACGATGTACTCAAGCAGTTCGAGACTTCGCGTGAGGTGATCGACCTGGTCGGCTTTGGTGGTTCAGGGTTTGCTGACTTGCAGATGCAACAGGACGGCAATTCGACTTTGCTCGACCTTGGCAGTGGGCAGAAGCTGACGATTGCGGACACTACGATTGCCGAACTGCGGTCAGCGAACTTCCGTTTCCTTGACGCTTTCACCGCTGCGCCAGGTTATTTCGAGGGCAGCCCTGAAGAGCAGACGACCCCGCCTGTCAGCGCGAATGTTCTGCTTACCGGTGGTGCAGGTGGCGTGTCGCTTGCCAGTGACGCATCCGGGCAGTTGGTGGCTTCGTTGGCAGGCACGATATATTCCCCGCCGACGGTTGCGCCCAGCGTGTTTCTGGTGACAAAACAAGAAGGTGTGAGCGATTACAAGAACACCCTTCGGGGGTTCCGACACGGTATCGACAAGATTGACCTGACCCAGGTAGGCATCAGTCGCTTCGAGGATCTGCACGTCAGCAAAGTCCAGCGCTTCAAACTCAATGACTTTGCGCAGATTCACGGTGTAGCCGTTGATACCCAGGCAGTGCCGGGGCAGGAAGGTATAGTGAAGATGCTGTACCTGGATGCGCTCGAAGTTGCGCAGGTGACAGCGGAGGACTTTATCTTCGCGCAGCCGGCAATGGTCACATCTGAAGCGGTTGCCGTGGCAGAGATTTCCGCCCTTTCAGCAGGGTCATCGCTGGTTGCTGTCGAGCACTCGCTACCGAGCCTGGGGAATCTTGTTGACGCAATGGCTGCGTTCGCCCCTGAACCTGCGGGGCCTGTGCTTATAGGTGATATGTCGGCGCAACGCATCGACTCGACGATTGCCGTAGCCGCCTAGGCGTTGTCGTTCAGGGCTGGAGTGATATTGGAGGCCTATCGCCAGCAAGCCAGCTCTCACAGGTGCATCATGCCTTCAGGCCTGGCACCGTGTGGGAGCGGGCAAGCCCGCGAAGAGTCCAGCCCCTATCTCAAGGCCTGCGCTCGAAGTTCTTGGCCGCTGCCGCCGCCAGGTCCGGCGGCAGGAAGTCCTTGTCCGGGTTGTAGTCAGGTTTCAGGTAGCGCTTCAGGTCCTGCAGGTCTTGCGGGCTCAGGGTGCCGGCTGCCTGCTTCAGGCTCAGGTTGTCGAGGATGTAGTCGTAACGGCTATTGTTGTAGTCGCGCACCGAGGTGTACAGCTGGCGCTGGGCATCAAGCACGTCGACGATGTTGCGGGTACCGACCTGGTAGCCGATTTCGGTGGCTTCCAGCGCGCTCTGGTTGGAAATGATCGACTGCTTGCGCGCCTGTACCTGTTCCACATCGGTGTTCACTGCGCGGTGCAGGTTGCGGGTGTTCTCCACGACCTGGCGGCGCAGGCTTTCACGCTGTTGCTCGCTCTGGCTCAGGCGCTGGTAAGCCTCGCGTACCTGCGAGCTGGTCAGGCCGCCGCTGTAGATCGGTATGTTCAGTTGCAGGCCAACGCTGGTCTGCTCGACGTCGCCGCTGTAGCGCACCCCCAGTTGCGATGGGTTGGTGAAGCCAAGGCTATCGTTGTCACCCTTCTGGTACTTGGCCACTGCGTCCAGGGTCGGTGCATGCCCGGCCTTGCGCTGACGCAGGGTCTCTTCTGCGGCAGAAACCGCGTAGTTGGTGGCCAGCAGGTTGAGGTTCTGGCGCCCGGCGGTTTCGACCCAGGCTTTGGCATCGTTGGGCGTTGGCACTTGTACCGGCAGGCTATGTACCACGCCCTGGATAGAGGTGTACTCACGGTTGGTCAGGGTCACCAGGGCCTCGAAGGCATCCTGCACCTGGCGTTCGGCGATGATCCGGTTGGCCCGTGCAGTGTCATAACTGGCTTGGGATTGCAGCACGTCGGTCTTGTCCGAAAGGCCCACGTCGAAACGCTCGTTGGACTGATCCAGCTGGCGCTTGAAGGCGGCTTCTTCTGCCTTGGTGGCGGCCAGGTTGTCCTGGGCGCGGAGGACGGCGAAGTAGTTTTGCGCGGTTTGCAGGATCAGGTTTTGCTCGGTCGCCGACAGCTCCAGGGCTGCCTGTTCGTTGACTGCTTCGGCGGCTTGCAACTGGAACCAGCGATCAGCGCGGAAGATCGGCTGAGCCAGGGTCGCGCTCCAGGAGTTGCCGCTGCGATTGGACGTGATGGATGGCTCGTCCAGCTTGGTGCGGGTGTTCATCATCTCGGCACCGGCCGACAGGTTTGGCAGCAACCCGGCGCGGGCCTGCGGCACCACTTCGCGGCGCGCCCCGTAATCGGCGCGGGCTGCAGCCAGGTCGGCGTTGTTGTCCACTGCTTCCTGGTAGACGCTGACCAGATCGGTTTTGACTGTCGAGGGCACGTCCGCTGCCCAGACCACTCCGTTGGACGCACAAGACACGGCTATCGCCAGTGAGAGTTTGCGCAGCATAGAGGCAATCCTTGTACGAAATTTAATTACTGAACTGTTGAGTATCGAGCGATGGGCCAGTGTAGTGCCATGCGCACCCGGCAACAATCGCTCGGTGTGCCTTTCATCATCCGCGCATTTACCTGCTTGGCTTTGCTGACCACTCCAGTCTAGACTGCGCATGTTCTTGTCGGGGTGCCTTGAAGCAAAGGCTGAGATCGCAGAGGTGCGGATCCCGTTGAACCTGATCAGGTTAGCGCCTGCGTAGGGAACAAGATTGCTCGCCTTCCCGGGGAGCCTCTTGTGCCAGGTCCGGGATTGTCACAGCTGCATACAGCTTCAGGCACCCCCATGTCCGGCACTGCACCCAAAGAGGGTGCGTCCGCGCGTTTCAGGTTCACCCCGACATTCCACTGCTAGGAAGCCGTCAGGAGAGCCTGTGATGACCAAACAAGAAAAAGCGATCAACCTCAGCGAATCGGCACAAGTCGATCAGCAGTCCGTGCAACCCTTCCCGCGTTCGCGCAAGGTGTATGTCGAAGGCTCGCGCCCGGACATCCGCGTCCCCATGCGTGAAATCAGCCTGGATGACACCCCGACCGATTTCGGCGGCGAGTCCAACGCCCCGGTGCTGGTGTATGACACGTCTGGCCCGTACACCGACCCCGACGTGATCATCGACGTGCGCAAAGGCCTGCCCGATGTGCGTTCGGCGTGGATCGAAGCCCGCGGTGACACCGAGCGCCTGGAAGGTCTGAGCTCCGACTTCGGTCAGCAGCGCCTGAACGATGCAGAGCTGGCCAAGCTGCGTTTTGCCCATGTGCGCAACCCGCGCCGGGCCAAGGCCGGCGCCAACGTCTCGCAGATGCACTATGCCCGTCAGGGCATCATCACCGCCGAAATGGAATACGTGGCCATCCGCGAAAACATGAAGCTACAGGAGGCCCGCGCTGCCGGCCTGCTGAATGAGCAACATGCCGGCCACAGCTTCGGTGCCAACATCCCGAAAGAAATCACCCCTGAATTCGTCCGCCAGGAAATCGCCCGTGGCCGCGCGATCATTCCGGCCAACATCAACCACCCGGAAGTAGAGCCGATGATCATTGGCCGCAACTTCCTGGTGAAGATCAACGGCAACATCGGCAACAGCGCCCTGGGTTCCTCGATCGAGGAAGAGGTGGCCAAGCTGACCTGGGGCATCCGCTGGGGCTCGGACACGGTCATGGACCTGTCCACCGGCAAGCACATCCACGAAACCCGCGAGTGGATCATTCGCAACTCGCCGGTGCCGATCGGTACCGTGCCGATCTACCAGGCCCTGGAAAAGGTCAACGGCGTGGCAGAGGACCTGACCTGGGAACTGTTCCGCGACACCCTGATCGAGCAGGCCGAACAGGGCGTGGACTACTTCACCATTCACGCCGGTGTGCTGCTGCGCTATGTGCCCCTGACCGCCAAGCGGGTCACCGGCATCGTCAGCCGCGGTGGCTCGATCATGGCCAAGTGGTGCCTGGCTCACCACAAGGAAAACTTCCTGTACACCCACTTCGACGAAATCTGCGAAATCATGAAGGCCTACGACGTCAGCTTCTCGCTGGGCGACGGCCTGCGCCCTGGCTCGATTGCAGACGCCAACGACGCCGCGCAGTTCGGTGAGCTGGAAACCCTCGGCGAGCTGACCAAGATTGCCTGGAAGCACGACGTGCAATGCATGATCGAAGGCCCCGGCCACGTGCCGATGCAGTTGATCAAAGAGAACATGGACAAGCAGCTGGAGTGCTGCGACGAGGCGCCGTTCTACACCCTCGGCCCACTGACCACCGACATCGCGCCGGGTTACGACCACATCACCTCGGGCATTGGTGCGGCAATGATCGGCTGGTTCGGTTGCGCCATGCTCTGCTACGTCACGCCGAAGGAGCACCTGGGCCTGCCGAACAAGGACGACGTCAAGACCGGCATCATCACCTACAAGATCGCCGCGCATGCCGCCGACCTTGCCAAGGGCCACCCGGGTGCACAGATTCGCGACAATGCCCTGTCCAAGGCGCGTTTCGAGTTTCGTTGGGAAGACCAGTTCAACCTGGGCCTCGACCCGGACACCGCCCGTGCTTTCCACGACGAGACCCTGCCGAAGGAATCGGCCAAGGTCGCGCACTTCTGCTCGATGTGCGGGCCGAAGTTCTGCTCGATGAAGATCACCCAGGAAGTGCGTGAGTACGCTGCCAAGATCGAGGCCGTGGATGTGACGGTCGAACAAGGCATGCGTGAGCAGGCCGAGCGGTTCCGCCAGGAAGGCAGCCAGCTGTACCACAAAGTCTAAACCGCAGCACCTTACCCTGTGGGAGCGGGCTTGCCCGCGAAGCAAGCACTGCGGTGCATGGCACCGGCTTTGCCGGTGTTCGCGGGCAAGCCCGCTCCCACAGGGTGGTGTATGCCACTTAACATCACTCCTGCGGACATGACCATGACATCACCCAGCCAGTTCTCTCCCGACCATCCAATCCCCATCCAGCAGCGCATTTTCGGTGCTCGCGACCTGTTTTCACTGTGGTTTTCCCTCGGCATCGGCCTGATGGTGCTGCAGGTCGGCGCCATGCTGGCGCCAGGCCTAGGCCTTGCTGGCGCCGTGCTGGCCATCGCCCTGGGCACCGGTGTCGGTGTGCTGTTGCTGGGTGCGGCGGGGGTTATCGGCAGCGACACCGGCCTGTCCGCCATGGGCACCCTGAAACTCAGCCTGGGCAGCCATGGCGCGCGCTTGCCGGCGCTGCTCAACTTGCTGCAACTGGTGGGTTGGGGCGCTTTCGAGATTATCGTCATGCGCGATGCTGCCAGCTTGCTGGGTGCGCGAGCGTTCGGTGAGGAAAGTGCCTGGAACAGCCCCATGCTCTGGACGCTGTGCTTCGGTGCCCTGGCCACCCTGCTGGCTGTCAGCGGGCCACTGGCCTTCGTGCGCAAGGTACTGCGCGCCTGGGGCATCTGGTTGTTGCTGGGCGCTTGCCTGTGGCTGAGCTGGAACCTGTTCGCCAAGGCCGACCTGGCGGAGCTGTGGAACCGTGCCGGGGATGGTTCGATGTCGCTGGCGGTTGGCTTCGATATCGTCATCGCCATGCCGCTGTCCTGGCTGCCGCTGATCGCGGACTACTCGCGCTTTGCCCGCAATGGCAGGCATGTGTTCGGCGGTACGGTAGTGGGCTACTTCATCGGCAACACCTGGCTGATGAGCCTGGGCGTGGCGTACACGCTGGCGTTCGCCGCCAGTGGCGAAGTCAATGCCTTGCTGCTGGCCCTGGCGGGCGCCGGCATGGGGATTCCGCTGCTGCTTATTCTGCTGGACGAGTCGGAAAAGGCCTTCGCCGACATCCACTCGGCGGCGGTTTCCACCGGTGTGCTGCTACCGCTGAAGGTCGAGCACCTGGCGTTGGCCATCGGCGTGATGTGCACCCTGATCGCCCTGTTGGCGCCACTGGCACAGTACGAAAACTTCCTGTTGCTGATCGGTTCGGTGTTCGCACCGCTGTTCGGCGTGGTGCTGATGGACCACTACGTGGTCCGTCGACGCCGTCTGCCAGCACAGGTCAATGGCTTGCACTGGCAGGCGTTGGTGGCCTGGTTTGCCGGGGCGGTGGCCTATCACCTGATTGCCGCCAAGGCGCCCGAACTGGGCGCCACCCTGCCCGCATTGCTGCTGGCAGGTGTGCTGCATGGGCTGCTAAGCCTCAGCCGCGGCCGGGAAACAGTTCAGGCTTGAGTACGCCATTCAGGCGCGGGTAGGGGATCTTCAGTTCCACGTGGCCCATGGAATAGGGCGCGATGGCATAGACCTCGTACTTGACCACTACCGCGCCGTACGTCAGGGCGACGTGCGGCGATTTCTTGAACGGCCAGGTCTTGACGAACTCGGCATCCTTGTCCATTCCCACGCTCATCAGCCAGGCACGGTGCGATTCTTCGACGGTTTTCCAGAAGGTGTCTTCCTGGCCGGGCACCAGCATGTCCTGCAGGGTCAGCACCTTGTCCAGTTTGCGTGAATAGTTGATGAAGCCGCGCCCGGGCATGCCGTGGGCACCACCGCTGTCCAGGTAGCTGGACAACTCGATGATCACCAGCCCGTCATGCTGCTCGCGTACCTTGGCTTGCAAGTAGCTGCTGTTACGTTTGTCGGCACTGGCCAGATATTGCTGTTCGTAGGCCTGCAGGGTGGCTGGTGCGGTGCCATGCTGATTGTCTTCGGTCAGTTGCAGCAGGCGTTTTTCGACGATGCCGTCGAGCTTGGGCAGGGCCGGGAAGTGGATCATGTCGATGTTCACCAGCGGGCAGTCGCTCTCGCTGCAGCCGGGTTTGACATGCTCCCAGGCGTCGCGCTTGACCTCGAGCGGGGCCCGGTAGTTGGGCGTGAACAGGCTCTGGCAGGCGCCCAGAGCGAGTGCCAGCACGGCCACGGAAGTCAGTTTGACAAGTGTCATGATGATCCTTGCAGAACAGGGAAAAGTCGGCCTTTGACCGTCTGCGCGGCCTTCAGTTCGCCACTAAGCTAACAGAGTGAAGGGCTGCTGTCCCGAGTGCGCCAGCGGTTGCTGGAAAGGGGTGAAACCAACAGGCGTGCGGAGTAGGATGGCGCGAAGCAGTATTCGAGGTAATGAGGATTTCCATGTCAGACGCGTTGAACGCTGTGCCCAAGGGCTTCGAAATCATCGAGCGGGCCAATTGCTTCCAGGGCTTTTACAAGCTCGACAAGTTACGCCTGCGCCACGAGCTATTTGCCGGGGGCATGGGGCGCGAGATCAGTCGCGAACTGTTTGTGCGCCACGATGCGGTATGCGTGCTGCCGTACGACCCAGCGCGCGATGAAGTGGTGCTGATCGAACAGTTTCGCGTGGGCGCCCTGGACAAGGTCGCCAACCCCTGGCTGATCGAGATGGTTGCCGGGCTGATCGACAAAGACGAGCAGCCCGAGGAAGTCGCCCATCGCGAGGCTGAAGAAGAAGCCGGCCTGACCTTCAGCGCCCTGTGGCCGATGACCCGCTACTTCCCGTCGCCTGGCGGCAGTGACGAATACGTTCATCTGTTCCTCGGCCGTTGCAGCAGCGAGGGCGCGGGAGGGCTGCATGGCCTGGAGGAAGAGGGCGAAGACATTCGCGTACGCGTGTGGGCGTTCGAGGATGCCCTGCAGGCGGTGCGCGACGGGCGCATCTGCAATGCGGCCACCATCATTGGCCTGCAATGGCTGGCGCTGAACCGTGACGAAGTAAGAGGTATGTGGAAGTGAACCTGCTGCGCGAGCGCTATCGAGTTGACCTGGTCGGGCTGCAGGCAGCCTGCGAGGCCAACTATGCCCGGCTGATGCGCTTGTTGCCCGACATGCGCACCACCCAGAGCTCGCGCCGCATCGGCATGACCCAGGGTGACCAGATGCTTGGCGTGCTGGTGCTCGACGTGGTGCTGGCCTGCCCGTATACCACCACCCTGCATGTGCGCCAGGAACACAGCCTGCCGTGGTTGCCAGTGCCACACCTGGAAGTGCAGGTGTATCACGATGCGCGCATGGCCGAAGTGGTCAGCGCCGAACACACCCGGCGCCTGCGCAGCATCTACCCGTATCCGAACGATGCCATGCACCAGCCGGACGAAAAGGCCCAGCTCAACCTGTTCCTGGGTGAATGGCTCAGCCACTGCCTGGCCTGCGGCCACGAACTGGCAAGTGTTCGCTGAATTGTGACGTGAGTCGTTTGCGGGTGTTTGCTCGTCACCGTCGCACAGCCATAATTCCCGCTGAATCCATTCGAGGAGATGGCCGTTGTCGCCGCCAGACCAATCCCGCCCCGTGCATGTGGTGCAACTGACCGATGCCCACCTGTTCGCCGACCCGGCTGGCAGCATGCTGGGCCTCAAGACCCGAGACAGCCTGCGCCACGTGGTGGCCCAGGTGCGGCGCGAGCAGCCGCTTGTCGACTTGCTGCTGTGCACGGGCGACCTGTCCCAGGATGCCAGCGTGGCATCCTATGAAGCGTTTCGGGAGCTGACCGCACCGTTTGCCGTACCCACTCGCTGGCTGCCGGGCAACCATGACGAGGCTCAGGTGATGGCGCAGGTGGCGCCGGAACTGGTGCAGGCGGTGACTGATATCGGCGCGTGGCGGGTGGTCATGCTCAACACCGCCGTGCAGGGTGCTACCCACGGGTTTCTGCAAGATGACCAGCTGGCCGTACTGGAAGCCGCCTTGAAAGAGGCCGGCGAGCGGCATTGCCTGGTGTGCTTCCACCATCAGCCAGTGGACATCGGCTGCGCCTGGATCGCGCCGATCGGCTTGCGCAATGCCCAGGCGCTTTTCGATATCGTTGAAGGATATCCACAGGTACGGGCTTTGCTATGGGGGCATGTGCATCAGGAATGGGATGAGGTTCGAGAGGGGCGGCGCCTGTTGGCCACGCCGTCGACCTGCATTCAGTTCGCGGCGCGCAGCGAAGACTTCCAGGTGAGCGAAGAGCATCCGGGGTACCGCTGGTTGCGCCTGCATGCCGACGGGCGGCTGGAGACCGGGGTGGAGCGGGCGCTGGATTTCGAGGTGCAGCTCGACTTCGACAGCCCAGGGTATTGAGCAGGCCACGTCAGCCTGCCGGAAATGTATTGCGAAATCCGTGGCACTGCGTCAAAACCCGGCGAACGCGCTACACTGCGCGTCCCTGCGCCCGCATTACCAGGCGCGAAGCCACAGATTCCGGGGGCAGCATGTCGGGTTCCATCCTCTATATACATGGCTTCAACAGCTCGCCGCTTTCGACCAAGGCGCGTCAGCTGGAGGCAGTCATGCAGCAGCTCGGCCTGGCCGACCAGCTGCGAGTGCCGGCCCTGCACCACCACCCACGGCAAGCCATGGTCCAGCTCGAAGCGGCCATCGCCGAACTGGGTGCGCCACTGCTGGTGGGCAGTTCGCTCGGCGGCTACTATGCCACCCATCTGGCCGAGCGCCATGGCCTCAAGGCCCTGCTGGTCAACCCGGCGGTAACCCCGCACAAGCATTTCGACGGTTACCTGGGCACCCAGCGCAATCATTACAGCGGTGAAACCTGGGAGCTGACCCACGATCACGTGCAGGCCCTGGCCGAGCTGGAAGTCGCGGCCCCGGCCGATGCCGACCGCTATCAAGTGTGGCTGCAGACCGCCGATGAAACCCTGGACTATCGACACGCCGAGCGCTATTACCGTGCTTGTGCCCTGCGTATCCAGGCCGGTGGCGACCACAGCTTCCAGGGCTTCGCCGAGCGCCTGCCGACACTGCTGGCGTTCGCCGGCATTGCCCGTGGGCAGTATGCGGCGCTCGATTTTTCTGTATTTTGACTTTTTTGCATTCACCAGACTGACGACGAGACCCTATGGCCAATCCCAGCGCTAGCGCCTATAACGCAGACGCCATCGAAGTCCTCTCGGGCCTTGATCCGGTCCGCAAGCGGCCGGGCATGTACACCGATACCAGCCGCCCCAACCACCTGGCCCAGGAAGTCATCGACAACAGTGTCGACGAAGCACTGGCCGGCCACGCGCGTTCGGTGCAGGTCATCCTGCATGCCGACCACTCGCTGGAAGTCAGCGACGACGGCCGCGGCATGCCGGTGGACATCCATCCGGAAGAGGGCGTGTCCGGGGTCGAGCTGATCCTCACCAAGCTGCACGCCGGCGGCAAGTTCTCCAACAAGAACTATCAGTTTTCCGGCGGCCTGCACGGGGTGGGTATCTCGGTGGTCAACGCCCTGTCGACGCAGGTGCGTGTGCGCGTCAAGCGTGACGGCAATGAATACCAGATGACCTTTGCCGATGGCTTCAAGGCCAGCGAGCTGGAAGTGGTCGGCTCGGTCGGCAAGCGCAACACCGGCACCAGCGTGTACTTCAGCCCCGACCCGAAGTACTTCGACTCGCCCAAGTTTTCCATCAGCCGCCTCAAGCACGTGCTCAAGGCCAAGGCGGTACTGTGCCCGGGGCTGCTGGTCAGCTTCGAGGACAAGGCCAGCGGCGAAAAGGTGGAATGGCACTACGAGGATGGCCTGCGCTCCTACCTGGTCGACTCGGTCAACGAATTCCAGCGCCTGCCCGACGAGCCGTTCTGTGGCAGCCTGGCGGGTAACAAGGAAGCGGTTGACTGGGCTTTGCTGTGGCTGCCCGAAGGCGGCGACAGCATTCAGGAAAGCTACGTCAACCTGATCCCCACCGCCCAGGGCGGCACCCACGTCAACGGCCTGCGCCAGGGCCTGCTGGATGCCATGCGTGAGTTTTGCGAGTTCCGCAACTTGCTGCCGCGCGGGGTGAAGCTGGCGCCGGAAGACGTTTGGGAGCGCATCACCTTCGTACTGTCGATGAAGATGCAGGACCCGCAGTTCTCCGGGCAGACCAAAGAGCGCCTGTCATCACGCGAGGCGGCCGCGTTCGTCTCCGGTGTGGTCAAGGATGCTTTCAGCCTGTGGCTCAACGCCCACCCCGAGCTGGGCATGCAACTGGCAGAACTCGCCATCAGCAACGCCGGTCGCCGCCTCAAGGCCAGCAAGAAGGTCGAGCGCAAGCGCATCACCCAGGGCCCGGCATTGCCCGGCAAGCTGGCCGATTGTGCGGGCCAGGACCCGATGCGTGCCGAGTTGTTCCTCGTCGAGGGTGACTCGGCCGGTGGTTCGGCCAAGCAGGCGCGGGACAAGGAATTCCAGGCCATCCTGCCGCTGCGCGGCAAGATCCTCAACACCTGGGAAGTGGACGGTGGTGAAGTCCTGGCCAGCCAGGAAGTGCACAACATTGCCGTGGCCATTGGCGTCGATCCGGGGGCAACCGACCTTGCGCAGCTGCGCTATGGCAAGATTTGCATCCTCGCCGACGCTGACTCCGATGGTCTGCACATCGCCACATTGCTGTGTGCGCTGTTCGTTCAACACTTCCGGACACTGGTCGAGGCTGGGCATGTTTATGTGGCCATGCCGCCCCTGTACCGCATCGACCTGGGCAAGGAAATCTACTACGCCCTCGACGAAGCCGAGCGTGACGGCATCCTCGACCGCCTGGTGGCCGAGAAGAAGCGCGGCAAGCCGCAGGTAACACGCTTCAAGGGCCTGGGCGAGATGAACCCGCCGCAGTTGCGCGAAACCACCATGGACCCGAACACCCGGCGCCTGGTGCAACTGACCCTGGACGACGTAGAGGCCACCTGCGAGCTGATGGACAAGCTGCTGGCCAAAAAGCGCGCCGGTGACCGCAAGAGTTGGCTGGAAACCAAGGGCAACCTGGCCGAGGTCATGGTTTGATTCGGCAAGTACTTGCCGTTTGCCTGGCGCTGGTTGCCCTGCCTTGTCTGGCGGGCAACTGGCCAGAGCTGAAGATGACAGCCGAGCACCCGATCGACGGTATGCGCGGTGGCAACCTGTCGGGGCTGGTGGAATGCCGGGGCGGGTTGTGGGGCGTGTCCGATCGTGACGACGACCGTATCTACCGCTTCGATCAGCAGAACCCGACCTGGCGCGCGCAGCCGCTTACCTTCACCCCGCCGGCTGTCCCGGAAAGCGGCCTGCCATGGGGGTTGAAGTCGCGCAACTGGGCGGCATCGTACATTCGCGGTGGCGAGCTGGATTTCGAAGGTATCACCTGTGATCAGGCGGGTAACCTCTATCTGGTCAGCGAGGCGCATGCCGCGGTGCTGCAATTGCCGCTGGACGGCGAGCCGGACTGGTTGCGGATCGACTCGGCCATGGTGCGCCAGGCCCGGGCAAGCGGCATGCTGCTGAACTTCAATGCCCTGTTCGAAGGTTTGGCGATCAACCCGGCGGGTGACCGCCTGTGGCTGGCTGCCGAGCGTGAGCGCCGTGGCCTGGTGGCCATCGAGCGCCAGCAGTCGGTCTGGACCTGCGGGCGTGGTTGCGTGCTGCTGAGCGAGGCGGGGGTCGAAATGCAACCCGCGCAGATGCCCAATGCCAGGGCCCTGTCGCGCGACTTCGCTGACCTGGCCTGGTTCGAGGGCAAGCTGTTTACCCTCGAACGTAACGCCTACCGGGTGTGCCGACGTGATATCGACAGTGGCAAGGTCGAGCGTTGCTGGTCGTTCGCTGCTGATGCGCTGGTCGAGTCACGGCGCTACGCGCAGCCGTTTGGCCTGGCCGAAGCACTGGTGATCGATGCCAAGGGCGCCTGGATTGGCCTGGACAACAACAACGGCGCCCGTGCCGACGGTGAAACCCGGCCGGTCGTCTGGCGCTTCGACGCACCGGAAGGCGGCTGGAGCGCCAAACCATGAGCCAGGCGCCGGGCAAGCGCGCGGGCAAGTTACTGATGATCGTCGCCTGGGCGGCGGCGCTGTTTCTTGCCACGCGCTTTTTCGGCCAGTGGGAAGACAGCCAGCGTAACCCCAACCGCCAGGTGCAATCCGAGCATGGTCAAGGCTTTATCGAAGTGCGCCTGCTGAGTAATGGCCAGGGCCACTTCGTGGTGGATGGTGCCATCAACGGCCAGGTGGTGCACTTCATGCTCGACACCGGCGCCACCGACGTGGCGATCCCGGAGGCGTTGGCTCGTGAACTGAGCCTGGAGCGCGGTAGCCCGGTGCTACTGAGCACCGCCAACGGCCGCACCGAAGGTTACCGCACGCGCCTGACCAGCCTGCAACTGGGCGATATCCGCCTGCAGAACGTACGCGCCATCGTGGTGCCGGGCCTGGATGGGTCCACCGTACTGCTGGGCATGAGTGCCCTGCAACAACTTGAATTTACCCAGCGCGGTGGCACCATGCTGCTGCGCCAGAACCTGAAATAATGACGAGGCCCGCATGAGCGACTCACTGGAACTCAGCCTGGACGGCGTCGAACGCCGCTCGCTGGCTGACTTCACCGAACAGGCCTACCTCAACTACTCCATGTACGTGATCATGGATCGTGCCTTGCCGCATATCGGCGACGGCCTGAAGCCGGTGCAGCGACGCATCGTCTACGCCATGAGCGAGTTGGGGCTCGATGCCGATGCCAAGCACAAGAAGTCGGCACGTACCGTCGGTGACGTGCTCGGCAAGTTCCATCCCCATGGCGATTCGGCCTGCTACGAGGCCATGGTGCTGATGGCGCAGCCGTTCAGCTACCGCTACACCCTGGTCGATGGCCAGGGCAACTGGGGTGCGCCGGATGATCCGAAGTCGTTCGCCGCCATGCGCTACACCGAGGCGCGGCTGTCACGCTACGCTGAAGTGCTGCTCAGCGAAGTCGGCCAGGGCACCGTGGACTGGGTGCCGAACTTCGACGGCACATTGCAGGAGCCGGCCGTGCTGCCTGCGCGCCTGCCCAACATCCTGCTCAACGGTACCACCGGTATCGCCGTGGGCATGGCCACCGACGTACCGCCGCACAACCTGCGAGAGGTGGCCAGTGCCTGTGTGCGACTGCTCGATGAGCCCAAGGCAACCATCGAGCAGTTGTGCGAGCACATTCAGGGGCCGGATTACCCGACCGAGGCAGAGATCGTCACGCCGCGGGCTGAAATTCTCAAGATGTACGAAAGCGGCCGCGGCTCGATCCGCATGCGCGCCGTGTACCGCGTCGAGGATGGCGACATCGTCGTCACTGCGCTGCCGCACCAGGTCTCCGGGGCCAAAGTGCTGGAGCAGATTGCCGCGCAGATGCAGGCCAAGAAGCTGCCGATGGTCGCCGACCTGCGCGACGAGTCGGACCACGAGAACCCGTGCCGTATTGTCATCATCCCGCGATCCAACCGCGTCGATGTCGACGAGCTGATGCAGCACCTGTTCGCTACCACCGACCTGGAAAGCACCTATCGGGTCAACGTGAATATCATCGGCCTGGACGGCCGGCCGCAGTTGAAAAACCTGCGAACCCTATTGGTGGAGTGGCTGGAGTTCCGCACCAATACCGTTCGTCGCCGCCTGCAGCATCGTCTGGAAAAGGTCGAGAAGCGTCTGCACCTGTTGGACGGTTTGCTCACTGCATTCCTCAACCTGGATGAAGTGATCCACATCATCCGTACCGAGGAATATCCCAAGCAGGCCCTGATCGAACGTTTCGAGCTGACCGAGATACAGGCCGACTACATCCTCGAGACCCGCCTGCGGCAGTTGGCGCGCCTGGAAGAGATGAAGATCCGCGGTGAGCAGGATGAGTTGCTGAAGGAGCAAGCCAAGCTGCAGGCCTTGCTGGGGAGCGAGGCCAAACTGCGCAAGCTGGTGCGCAGCGAGCTGATCAAGGATGCCGAAACCTATGGCGATGATCGTCGCTCGCCGATCGTAGCGCGTGCCGAAGCCAAGGCGCTGTCGGAAAACGAGCTTATGCCGACCGAGCCCGTCACCGTGGTGCTGTCGGAGAAGGGCTGGGTGCGCTGCGCCAAGGGCCACGATATCGACGCCACTGGCCTTTCCTACAAGGCCGGCGACGGCTTCAAGGCTGCTGCGGCCGGGCGTTCAAACCAGTTTGCCGTGCTTATCGATTCCACCGGTCGCAGCTACTCGCTGGCCGCCCACAGCCTGCCATCGGCGCGTGGCCAGGGCGAGCCGCTGACTGGCCGTCTGACGCCGCCACCGGGGGCGACTTTCGAATGTGTGTTGTTGCCTGACGACGATGCGCTGTACGTGGTGGCTTCGGATGCCGGTTACGGCTTCGTGGTCAAGGGTGAAGACCTGCAGGCCAAGAACAAGGCCGGCAAAGGCCTGCTCAGCTTGCCCAACGGGGCCAAGGTCATGACCCCGCGCCCGGTGGCCGATCGCGAGCAGGACTGGTTGGCGGCGGTGACCACCGAAGGCCGCCTGCTGGTGTTCAAGGTCAGCGACTTGCCACAGCTGGGTAAAGGCAAGGGCAACAAGATCATTGGCGTGCCGGGTGACCGGGTGGCCAGCCGTGAAGAATTTGTTACCGATCTGGCCGTGATTCCCGAAGGCGCGACCCTTGTATTGCAGGCCGGCAAGCGTACCCTGTCTTTGAAGGCGGACGACCTGGAGCACTACAAGGGCGAGCGCGGTCGGCGCGGCAGCAAGCTGCCACGCGGGTTCCAGCGCGTCGATGGGTTGCAGGTGGAAGTGCCGACATAACCGGTTGTAATGTCTGGAACGGCAATTTCAACGCCGTTTCGGGCAGAAATGCTGGAGTCGGACGGTTATTTCGCGGATGATATGCCTCTTGCGGTGCCGGCGTGGCCGTGTGCCCGTTTGAATCTACATGTATCACTGCGGTGTGCCTTGTGGCAGCCGCCTGGATGGGATGATGAAATTTCTGCGCCTTCCATTTGCGCTGTTGATGACTGGCCTGCTGGGCCTTGGCGGGTGCACCATGCATCAGCCGGTTGCCCTGTATCAGCTCGACAGTGGTGATCCTGGCCAGCCGTCGCAGAGTGCGGGCATGGCCGTGGTACTCGGCCCGGTATCGGTGGCCGATTACCTTCAGCGTGAGACATTCCTGCAGCGTCAACCTGATGGCAGCCTGAGCGCGGCGACCGACGGTCGTTGGGCTGGCAGCCTTTCATCGGATATCGACCAGCTGCTGGTGCGTCAACTGGCCTGGCGTCTGGACAGCCAACGCGTAGTACTGGCCCCGGCGACCGCAGGCTTCAGCCCGGACGTACAAGTGCTGTTGTCGATCACACGCCTGGATTCTGGCAAGAACCAGCCGGCCATCCTGGATGCCCAGTGGCGTCTGCTTGACCGCCGTGGCCATGTGCGTGACAACCGTATCATCCACCTCGAGCAGCAGCACGAGGGCAGTGAGTCGTCGCAGGTGCAGGCTCAGGGCCAACTGCTGCAGAAGCTGGCGGAACAGCTGAGCACGGCGGTGAAGCCGCTGGCCAACCAGCCGGCGATTGCCGAAGAAGCACCGAAAAAGCCCGCTGCACCGACGCAGGTGAAGAAGGGGCCGGAGAAACCCAAAATCCCGATGGCCTCGCCGATTCGCACCGATATGGAAGTTTATCGGTTCTGATCAAACGGCCAGATACGACAAAGCCCGCATTCGCTGCGGGCTTTTTTGTATCTGCCGGTCTTCGTAGGAGCGGGTTTGCGCTATTGGCTGGATCTTGCGCCAGGCAGGTGATCGCAAGGAAACCAGCCTGGCTCAAGACATGCGCTGTAGATGTCGCGTCTACCTGTCAGGCGCGGTGCTCATGCATGCGCGCCAGTTGCCGTTCCAGCATTGACGGGTAGGGCTCCATAAGTCGCTCCACACAGCAGGCGCCTTCGGGGCTGGCGATCGGGCGAATACGTGCACGCTGGCGAATGAGGGCGTCATCGTTGATCTGCCGCTCCACCAGCAACAGGTTGCGGCTGTGCTGCGACAACGCCAGGGCATCCTGGACCTTCTCGGCCATCAGCAGGTCAACCAGTTCCAGCCCATGCAGGTCGTTGCCCAAGACCAGGCCTAGCTGCAGTTGCAAGGTAATGCCGCTGTCAGCTACCTCGATCTGCAGGGCGTGGCCCAGGGCGCGCAACAGTTCGCCACAGCAAATGGCGTTGGTCAGGTAGTCCTCGCCACACTCGCGGCTGTGGAACAGCACCAGGGTGCTGCCGTCGTTCAGCGTGTGCGTTTCGCCGTCGTAGAGCGAGGCCGCGTGCTCCAGGCAATCACGGTAGCGCTCGGTCAGCTCGGCCAGGCGTGTGCGTGGCAGGCGACGCAGTTGCTCCTGCGAGCCCAGCTGCACGGCAAGCACAGCGCTGTACTGCGGCTCGTCGGACTCGACCTCTGCGGCGGCTTTGGGGGCAGTGTCGTCGTCCAGCAGGCCGGCGAAGGCTTCGTCGTCATCCTCGTCTTCCAGGGCAACCTTGGCGCGCGGTGCGGCCTTGGGTGCCGGGGCCGCTGCGTGCAGGTCGTCGAACTGCTCGTCGTCGTCTTCCTCGGGCTCCGGCTCCGGGGGCGGAGGCGGGGCCAGGCGTGCATGCAGCTGGCGGGCGATGTCGCCAATCTCGTCCTGGCGGTCGGTGGCCGGGGTATAGGGCTGCGGGTCGCGCAGCCATACCCGCAGTTGCAGCAGTGGCAGGGTGATAAAGCGACCCTGACGCAAGCTGAGGGCCAAGGCCAGGGTAAGCAGGATGGCGGCCAGAATGCCCATGCTCTGCAGGCTGATCAGCATCGGCTGCTGGAACTGGCTCATGTCCAGGCTTATGCGCAGCTGCCCGGCCGTCACGTCCTGGAACGTGATTTTGGTCTGGTACAGGCCTTCGGCCTCGCCCAGCAGGCTATTGCGCGGGCGCTGGCCGGCTTCGGCGAGGATACGGTTATCCACGCTGTAGATTGCCGCATGGGCCACCAGCGGGTTTTTAACCAGGTTGCCCAGTAGCACGTTGAGACTGAGGATGTCGTTGGACACCAGCAGCTCGGTGGCCGATGTTGCAGTCTGGGTGGTCAGGCTCTGGCCCAAGGCATCGGCCTGCTCATGCATGGCCTGCTTGAACTGCAGGCCCATCACGCAGGCGTAGATCACCAGCGCCAGCGCCACCAGGAAAATGTTGGTGCAGGCGATGCGCAGTGCCAGCGGCACACGACGTTGACTCAGGGCGCGATAGATCATCAGGAAGAAATTGTCTGGTTTGACTGGCGTGGGCCGGTTCACAGAGCTCGGCTCTTAATGGCATGAAAGTGGGGGGAGTATAGCGAGCCGGGTTTTGTCGGCAAAGTATCGTTGGCGCCCGATGGTCATGGAAAATCGGTAGAATGCGCATTTTTCATCGAAGTCGGAGCCAGGTTGTGCGCGAAATCGTCCTGATCAACATCACCGGTGAGGACCGTCCCGGTCTCACTGCGGCTATCACCGGCGTCCTGCTACAGGGCGGTGTGAGTATCCTCGACATCGGCCTGGCGGTCATGCACGGCACCTTGTCGTTTGGCATCCTGGTCGACATCCCGGACAACGAAGTGGCTACCGCGCTGTTGCAAAGCGTGCAGGCTAAAGCCCACGAACTGAACCTGCAGGCCCGTTACACGCCGATTTCCGAGGCGGACTACCAGCATTGGGCTGATGGGCATGGCGAAGCGCGCCACATCGTTACCCTGCTCAGCCGTAAGATCACTCCCGAGCAACTGCAGCGGGTGAGTGCGGTGATCAGCCAGTACGGCCTGACCATCGAGCGTATCGAGCGCCTGTCGGCCCGGGTGGCACTGGATGCCGAAACCGACAAGGGCAAGGCAGCCGTCGAGATCTCCGTGCGCGGTGTGCCGAGCGATGCCCAGGCCCTGCGTGCCGACTTCTTTGCCCTGGCTGAAGAGTTGAGCGTCGACATCGCCTTCCAGAAGGACGATCTGTTCCGCCGTAACCGCCGCCTGGCGGTGTTCGACATGGACTCCACGCTGATCGAGGCCGAAGTCATCGACGAACTGGCCAAGGCGGCGGGTGTGGGTGAGCAGGTGGCGGCGATCACCGAGCGCGCCATGCGCGGTGAACTGGACTTCCGCGCCAGCTTCAAAGAGCGCATGGCGCTGCTCAAGGGCCTGGATGTGGGGGTACTGGACGAGATCGGGGCATCGCTGCGCCTGACCGAGGGTGCCGAGAACCTGTTTGCCGAGCTCAAGCGCCTGGGATACAAGACCGCGATTCTGTCCGGTGGCTTTACCTATTTCGCTCGTCAGGTGCAGGCGCGCCTGGGTATCGACTATGTGTTCGCCAACGAACTTGAAGTGGTCGATGGCAAGGTGACGGGCGTGGCTGTTGAGCCGATTGTCGATGCCCAGCGCAAGGCCGATTTGTTGAAGAAGCTGGCCAGCGACGAAGGCTTGCAACTGGAGCAGACCATCGCCGTGGGCGATGGTGCCAATGACCTGCCGATGCTGTCGCTGGCCGGTTTGGGCGTGGCGTTTCGTGCCAAGCCGCTGGTGCGCCAGTCGGCCAAGCAGGCGATTTCCACCTTGGGGCTGGACGGGGTGCTGTATCTGCTGGGCCTGCGTGATCGCGACGCCCGCGGCTGATCCGTGAATCTGGGGCCGCATGGCCCAACGAAAAAGGCCCTGCCTCTGCAGGGCCTTTTTCATATGGCTCGAATCAAGCCTGCACAGGCGCCGCCAGCTGCTGCCCCATGCGCACTGCAGAACCCGCACCCAGGCTTTCAGCCCACTTTACCTGCTCCGGCCCGAACAGCACGATGGCGGTCGAACCCAGCTTGAAGCGGCCTAGTTCGGCACCTTTCTCCAGGTGGATCGGCGTGCGGCTGGCTTCGTCGTAGCGGAAGGTCTTCAGCTCACGTTTGGGCGGCGTGACCAGCCCGGCCCATACCGTTTCGATCGAAGCGACGATCATCGCGCCGACCAGTACCACAGCCATTGGCCCACGCTCTGTATCGAACAGGCAGACCACACGCTCGTTGCGAGCGAACAGCTCGGGGACATTCTCTGCAGTGGTCTGGTTGACCGAGAACAGGCGGCCCGGCACATAGACCATTTCGCGCAGGGTGCCGGCCAGCGGCATGTGCACGCGGTGGTAGTCCTTGGGCGACAGGTAGATGGTGGCAAACTCGCCGCCCATGAACGGCGCGGCCATGGCCGGATCACCGCCCAGCAGCTCTTGCGCGCTGAAACCGTGGCCTTTGGCCTGGAAGATACGACCGTGCTCGATCGGGCCAAGCTGGCTGACCGCACCGTCGGCCGGGCACAGGATGGCGCCCGGGGTTTCGTCCAGCGGACGGGCACCAGGTTTCAAGGCGCGGGTGAAGAACGCATTGAAGTGCTCGTAAGCGCTCAGGTCTTCGACCAGCGCCTCGCTCATGTTCACCTGGTAGCGCTTGGCGAACCATGCGGTGAAGGCGTTCTTGAACCAGCGCACGCGGCACTCGGCGATGCAGCCGGCCAGCCGCGACAGCAGGTGGTGCGGCAGCAGGTACTGGCTGATGATGAACAGACGGGATTTCATGCAGGTTCCTTAGACTTCTACAGGCGTGTCCGGGTGGTTGCCCCATTCGCTCCACGAGCCGGCGTAGGCCTTGACGCGTGGGTAGCCGAGGGCCTTGGCCACCAGGTAAGTGAAACCGGAGCGGCGGTGGGTCTGGCAGTGGGTGATCACCTCCTTGTCAGGGGTGATGCCCAGTTGCTCGAGGACTTGTTTGATGTCCTGACGAATGCGCAGGTGGTCGTTGAGGTCCATGCCGGCGGTCCACTCGAAGTTGATCGCGCCGGGGATGTGGCCGCCTTTGGCTGCCAGCACTTTTTCGCCGCTGAATTCCTGCGGGCCGCGTGCGTCCCAGATGACCAGGTCATCGGCGCCCAGGCGGCTTTGCAGGTACTCGCGGGTGGCAGTGGGTGCGCTGTCTATGTGCAGGTGCACCGGGGCGCTGCCAATGGCAGGCACTGCGGTGGACAGTTTGTCTGCCGGCCAGGCCTGGATACCGCCATTGAGGTAGTGGTAGCGCTTGTGGCCGATGACATCGAGCAGCCAGATGAAGCGCCCGGCCCAGCCGCCGCCTTCATCGTCGTACACCACATACACGGCATCGGCGCGGTGGCCGAGTTCGCTGAACAGTTTTTCGAGCTCGCCCAGGGCTGGCAGCAGGCCGGGCGCCGGGGGCTGGCCGAGCTGGGTGCGCTTGCCTTCGACAAAGCGTGCGCCGGGGATATGCCCGCTGACATAGCGGTTGGCGCTGCTCAGGTCGACCAGGATCAGCTGCGGCGAATCCAGGCGTGGCAGCAGGTCTGCAGCTTCGATCACCAGGGGCAGGCCGGAAAAGTCGGTCATCCACGGTCTCCAGTGTGGAAAGAGGGGCGATTGTAGCGCAAGGCTCAACCCTTGCGGTTGGTAAACACCGACAAGGCCCGCTCGATGCATTGTGCGGTCTTGCCGAAGGCTTGCACGCTGATATCCGCCAAAGGCCGGCAGCCCTGGTCGGCCACCAACAGCATCAGCACCTGGTCGTTGGCTGCCAGCGAGCGAAGCAGTACATGTTCGCTGCGGAACAAGGTGCGCAGCGGGGCGGGCAACAGCGCCGAGAACTGGCTGTGGTTTTCCGGTGTGATGCGCAGCTGCCCGGCCTGACTCAGCAGCTTTTGCAGCAGTTTGTTCTGCGATACCTGCAGGGCCAGGGCACCGGCCTCCTTGGGCAGGCCGGCAATTTGCTGCACGCGCAGGTAGTCGCTGGCCTTGTCCAGGCTAAGCAGCATGATGCGTTGCATGCCGCAGGCCAGCAGGGCTTCTTGGGCCTGGGTGGCCAGGTGCACGGCGTTGGTGAACGGGCTGGGTTGGGCCAGCAGGTGCTGGCACAATGTGCGCCAGCGTGCCAGGTCGTCGCTGCTGGGCGGTGGCGGGGCCAGCATGTCCGGGTGAGGGCGGCGTTGGTGCCACGGCCAGATCAAGGCCTCGGCCGGGTGGAACAGGGCGTGCCGGGCGTGGCGGCGGGCGCTGGCGGCCGCCTGCTGGTGCACCTGCTGCTGCACGTCTTCCAGCGAGGTTTGCAGGTACAGCGCGGTCAGCAGTTGCCAGCGCAGCAGATGCGGGTTGTCCCAGCCGACCTGTGCCGCCAGGGCCAGGTTGTTGGCCAGCAGTACGGTATTGGCCGGCTGGTTGAACCAGCGCCGCAGACCGGGCTCGGCATCCATGCGGTGTTGCTGGCTGAGCAGGTCTTCGTCGCGGGCGATATTCAGCACCTGGGCCAGTTGCTCGCGCTCTTCCAGCAGCAGGCGATAACCCTGGGTGACCCACTGGGGCAGGCGCCAATACTCGGCCATGGTCTGGCACAGCGCCATGATGCGCACGCCAAACAGTTCTTCCTCGACGTGGGCGGCGTCTTCACCTTTGTGGATAACCCGCAGCTCCCAGGTGTCGAGCAGCTTGGGGTAGGCCAGTGCCAGTGGCCAGAGTGGCGACAGGAACAGCAGGCTGCCCCAGTGAATCTCTTGCCACAGCCGTGCCAGGCGGCTGGCGAACAGGCCGCTGGCTTGCTGTGCCGCATGCTGGCTGATCATCTGGAACTGGCACAGTACCGGCGGAATTTCCTCCACGGGCAGCGCCGGCAGGCGTTTGAGAAGCTGCTCGCTGCGCTCCAGGCCCAGGCGGTTGAGAGCAACCTCCAGGCTTTCGGCGGGTTCGGCAAGGCTGGCATTGGTGGGGTGATTGGCTTCGCGCATCACTGACAGCACCAGTGCCGGGCTATCCTGCATCAGTTCGGCGATATCGCGCAGCGAGCGACGGCTATCGTGGATGGCAGCCATGACCCGGTCGTAGCTGTGCTTCGGCACGGGGATGCGAACACTCTCGAGCAGCTTTACCCAGGCCTCTAGCGTACGCGGGGCCTGAGTGGGCACCTTGGTTTCAATTGGCATTTTGACATCAGTCCGAACTGGCTTTTCGCATTGAGTGGCTATAGTCTGGCGCAGTTCTGCCGATAAGTAGAAGAAGAGTTTTAAAGCTCCCGTCTCTTCCCCTGACCACGACAGCAAGTGCTTTGAACCTATGGCTAAAATTATCGGCATCATCGTCGTATTCGCGAGCGTGCTCGGCGGCTACGTGCTCTCCCACGGCAAGATCGCAGCGCTGATCCAGCCGTTCGAAGTACTGATCATCGGCGGTGCGGCCTTTGGTGCATTCCTGCAGGCCAACCCTGGCCACATGACCATGCACGTCATCAAGAAGTCGATGAAGATGTTCGGCTCGCGCTTCAGCCATGCCTTCTACCTGGAGGTGCTGGGCCTCGTTTACGAAATCCTCAACAAGAGCCGTCGCGAAGGCATGATGGCCATCGAGGCCGACATCGAGGACGCCGCTGCCAGCCCGATCTTCGCCAAGTACCCGACGGTACTGGCCGATGAGCGCATGACCGCGTTCGTCTGCGATTACCTGCGCATCATGTCCACCGGCAACATGGCCCCGCACGAGCTCGAGGGCCTGTTCGACATGGAACTGCTGAGCATGAAGGAAGAGCTGGAGCACCCGTCCCACGCGGTGACCGGCATCGCCGACGGTATGCCCGGGTTCGGTATCGTTGCGGCGGTACTGGGTATCGTGGTGACCATGGCCTCGCTGGGCGATGGCGATCAGGCGGCCATCGGCATGCACGTAGGTGCGGCGCTGGTGGGTACCTTCTTCGGTATTCTGGCGGCTTACGGGTTCTTCGGCCCTTTGGCCAAGTGCCTGGAGCACGATGCCAAGGAAGAACTGAACCTCTACGAATCGATCAAGGCTTCGCTGGTGGCCTCGGCGTCGGGCATGCCTCCTTCGCTGGCGGTCGAGTTCGGGCGCAAGGTGCTGTACCCCAAGCACCGCCCAAGCTTCGCCGAACTGGAACAAGCGGTTCGCGGTCGCTGAGTCATGGAGAACAATCAGCCCATCATCGTCAAGCGCGTCAAGCGCTTTGGCGGCGGCCACCATGGTGGCGCCTGGAAAATCGCCTTTGCCGACTTCGCCACGGCGATGATGGCGTTCTTCCTGGTGCTGTGGCTGTTGTCCACGGCCACGCCTGAGCAGAAGATCGCCATTGCCGGGTACTTCCAGGACCCTATCGGTTTCTCCGAGAGTGGCACGCCTTATGTCATCGACCTGGGTGGTTCACCGGAGATGGCGCCGGACAAAACCATCAATCCGGAAGTGAAGACCGAGCCGACGCAGCAGTCCCCCACTCAGCTGAGCAAGGACCAGGTCGAGACCATGGCCGAGCAGGTCGAGCGCGAGCGTCTGGAGCTGCTGCTGCAGGAACTGCAGAACAAGGTGGAAGAGAACCCGCAACTGCAGAAGTTCAAGGACCAGATCCTGTTCGAAATCACCCAGGACGGCCTGCGCATCCAGATCATGGATGCCGAGAACCGACCGATGTTCGACATCGGTAGCGCGCGCCTGCAGCCCTACTTCGAAGATATCCTGCTGGCCATGGCCGACACCATCAAGGCGGTGCCGAACAAGATCAGCATCAGCGGCCATACCGATGCCAAGCCGTATGCTGGCACTGGCGAGTACGGTAACTGGGAGCTGTCGGCCAACCGCGCCAACGCCGCGCGGCGTGCCCTGGTGGCGGGGGGGTATCCGGACGGCCAGGTGGCACGGGTGGTGGGGTACGCCTCGTCGTCACTGTTCGACCGCAAGGACCCGTTCAACCCGGTCAACCGCCGTATCGACATCATCGTGCTGACCAAGAAAGCCCAGCGCAATATCGAAGGTGAGCAGGGTGCGCCGGAAACACCGCCAGCTGCGCCAACTGCTCCTGCAGCGCCAGGGGCTTCGGCACCGGCTGCCCCAGTGGCAACTGAACAGCCACCGATGCAACCGCGTGAGCTGCGCCAGAAGCTGAACATCTTTGAAGATGGCACGCTGAAGATGGATGAAGCCAAGGAGCAGTAAGCGGCTTTTTGGGGGTGGGCAACTGTGCTACCCAACACCTGAACGCTGGCGCGATCACTGTAGGCGCGGGTTTACCCGCGAAGCCTCCAGCGCGGTGAATGGCACCGGCGTTGCCGGTGTTCGCGGCTAAAGCCGCTACATACACATCGGTGATTGGGCGCAGGCCGTCGTAGGAGCGGGTTCACCCGCGAAAGGGCCGGACCTGCTGGCCAATTTCCACCCGCCGTTCACCGTTGCAGTCGCCACCGTATTCGCGGGTAAACCCGCTCATACAAGGGATCGCGGCAACTTTCAATTCGAGCGTTTCAGTAGCTGTCTTCTGCCAGGCTGGCGATGATCGAGCGGTAGCTGTTCATGCGCTGCGGCTTGATGCGCCCCTCTTCCAGTGCCTTGAGCAGCGCGCAGCCCGGTTCGCGGTCATGCTTGCAGTCGCGGAAGCGGCAGGTGCCGAACAGGTCGCGGAACTCGATGAAGCCATCCTCCACGTCGTCGCGGCTGACATGGCCAAGGCCGAATTCGCGGATACCCGGCGAGTCGATCAGGTCGCCGCCGTTGGGGAAGTGGTACAGCCGCGCCGTGGTGGTGGTGTGGGTACCTTGGCCTGACCATTCCGACAAGTCGCCGACGCGGGTGCCGGCGTCTGGCAGCAGGCTGTTGACCAGCGACGACTTGCCCACCCCCGACTGGCCGACGAACACGCTGATATGGCCGTCGAGTTGTTGCTGCAGGCGCTGCATGCCGTCGCCCTGGTGAGCCGATACTTCCAGCAGCGGGTAGCCCAGTTCGCGGTAGACCTCCAGCAGCGCATGCAGGCCGGGGCCGTTCTCGTCGTTGATCAGGTCGGCTTTGTTCAGCAGCAGCAGCGGGCGCAGGCCGGCGTGCTCGGCCGCTACCAGATAGCGGTCGATCAGGTTCGGGTGCGGCTCCGGCGCCGGGGCGAACACGATCACGATCAGGTCGACGTTGGCTGCCACCGGCTTGAGTTGACCATGGTTGTTCGGCCGGCACAGTTCGGTGCTGCGCGGCATCTGCGCCACGATCACGCCGATGCCCTGGTTACCCGCACGCCACACGACACGGTCGCCGGTGACCAGTGCTGGCAGGTTGGCGCGCAAATGGCAGCGGAACACCTGGCCTGCGGTTTCGCCATCCTGAGCTTCAACTTCTACCTGCACGCCGAAGTGCGCGATCACCAGGCCCAGTTGTTCCGGCCCCAGATCGCCACCTTCCAGTTCCTGCAGTGCATGCTGCTCGCGTTTGGCCGCGCGAGCGGCGCGCTCGCCCTGGATTTTTTCGATCCGCCAGTTTTGGCGGCGATTGAGCTGGCGTTTGGCCATGAAGGTACCGTAAGAGAGGCCCGGCGTGGGGCATTGAAAACGGCAGGCAGTTTAGCACGCCCGCCGCTGGACTATTCTGCTCACCTTTGTGCCGTGAATGGGCGTGCCTTGGCCACTAGGCTAATATGACCGCCTATATGAGGAGCCCCTGCATGCAAAACCCACAGAACCTGATCTGGATCGACCTGGAAATGACCGGCCTGGATCCGGACAGCGACGTCATCATCGAAATGGCCACCATCGTCACCGACAGCGAGCTCAATACCTTGGCCGAAGGCCCGGTGATCGCCATCCACCACAGTGACGAAGTGCTGGCGCGCATGGACGAGTGGAACACCCGCACCCATGGCGCTTCGGGGCTGACCCAGCGCGTGCGCGAGAGCAAGGTCAGCATGGCCGAAGCCGAGGCGCAGACCATCGCCTTCCTCGAGCAGTGGGTGCCTAAAGGCAAGTCGCCGATCTGCGGCAACAGCATCTGCCAGGATCGTCGTTTCCTCTACCGCCACATGCGCAACCTGGAAAACTACTTCCACTACCGCAACCTGGATGTCTCCACCCTCAAGGAACTGGCCGCGCGCTGGGCGCCGGACGTGCGTGACAGCTTCAAGAAAGGCAATACCCACCTGGCGCTGGACGATATCCGCGAATCGATCGCCGAACTGCGTCACTATCGCGAGCACTTCATCAAGCTGTGAGTCGAATCGGCGCAGATATTGTATCTGCGCCCCCTTTTGGTGCCCTGGGCAACTGGTTAGACTGCGCGCCTTTCCTGCACGGACCCGCACCATGTTGTTGATGCTCTACCTTATCGCCATTACCGCCGAAGCCATGACTGGCGCGCTGTCTGCCGGGCGTCGCGGCATGGACTGGTTTGGCGTGGTGCTGATCGCCTGCGTCACTGCGCTTGGGGGCGGCTCGGTGCGTGATGTGCTGCTCGGGCATTATCCGCTGACCTGGGTGAAGCACCCGGAGTACCTGGTGCTGACCAGTTTTGCGGCGCTGCTGACCATTTTCATCGCGCCAATGATGCGCCGCCTTCGCTCGCTGTTCCTGGTGCTCGATGCCCTGGGGCTGGTGGCGTTTACCCTGATAGGTTGCATGACGGCGCTGGAGATGGGGCAGGGCATGCTGGTGGCGTCGATCAGCGGGGTGATCACCGGGGTGTTTGGCGGGATCCTGCGGGATATCTTCTGCAACGACATCCCGCTGGTGTTCCGCCGTGAGCTGTATGCCAGCGTGTCATTCGCGGCGGCCTGGTTCTATCTGGGATGCGTGTATTTCAAGGTGCCGGCGGAGCAGGCGATGTTGCTGACTCTGTTTGGCGGCTTCCTGTTGCGCCTGTTGGCGATACGCTTCCACTGGGAAATGCCCAAGTTCCACTACAACGACCAGCAGTGACGCAATTTACAAGCGCAACATGGCCCTTGTGGGAGCGGGCGTGCCCGCGAACACCGGCGAAGTGGTGCCATTCCCTGTGTTGCCTGCTTCGCGGGCGCGCCCGCTCCCACAAGGATGACGCATGCTCTGAGGCTGGTCGCTATTGAGCTCCGTGTCGGGCCAGCGCCCACTCCACATGCTCGCGCACCAATTCCGATTCATCGTCACGCCTGGCCTTCAGCGCCTCGATCACCGGAATCGTGGAGGGCGCATTGCCCAATCCCACCGCCAGGTTGCGCAAGAACCGCTCGTACCCCGCCCGCCGCAAAGGCCCGCCCTCGGTCTTGCGCAGGAAGGTGCGTTCATCCCACAGGAACATCGCCGCCAGGTCGGTATTTTCCAGCCCGTGCCGTGGCTGGAAGTCCTGCTCCTGACTGTGCTTGGCAAAACGGTTCCAGGGGCAGACGATCTGGCAGTCGTCGCAACCGAATACCCGGTTGCCCATCTTTGCGCGTAACTCGACAGGAATCGCGCCCCTCAGCTCGATGGTCAGGTACGAGATGCAGCGTCGCGCATCCAGCACATAGGGCCCGACAAACGCTTGTGTCGGGCAGATGTCCAGGCAGGCCTGGCAACGCCCGCAGTGCTCGCTGGTGGTGGCTTCGTCCACCGGCAACGGCAGGTCGACGAACAGTTCGGCAAGGAAGAAGTAGCTACCCGCCTTGCGGTTGAGCAATAGTGTGTTCTTGCCGATCCAGCCCAGCCCAGCCTGTTCGGCCAGGGCTTTTTCCAGTACCGGGGCGCTGTCCACAAAGGCGCGGTAGCCGAACGGGCCGATGGCTTCCTGGATGCGGTCGGCGAGGAACTGCACGCGCTTGCGCACCAGCTTGTGGTAGTCCCGGCCAAGCGCGTAGCGTGACACGTAGGCCTTCTCGGGCTGGGCAAGGCGCTGCGCCATCTGCGTATCGCCGGGCAGGTAGTCCATACGTAGCGAGACCACGCGTACCGTGCCGGGGATCAGTTGGTCGGGATGTGACCTTTTGCTGCCGTGGGCGCCCAGGTATTCCATTTCACCCTGATAACCGGCGTCGAGCCAACGCTGCAGGTGGTGTTCGTGTTCGCCAAGGTCGACCCCGGCGATGCCAACATGGGCAAAACCGAGTTCCTGGCCCCAAATCTTGATCGATTGGGCCAGTTGGGCGAGGTCAGGTGTAGAGGCGGACATGGATGGGCAAGGCAATACGGGCTCAGGTGCGTATAATTCTGCCAGACATTGGAGCCTTTGACCCCATGCCGCAGACCAAACACCCCAGTAATGCCCCACAATTGCTCAGCAGCGTGACGGTTGCCCGCCTGCCGGCACGGCAGGCGCATGCCCACAAAGGCGACTTTGGCCATGTACTGGTGGTCGGGGGCGACCTGGGTACCGGAGGCGCTGTGTTGCTCAGTGCCGAAGCCGCCCTGCGTTGCGGCGCCGGGCTGGTCAGCGTGGCAACCCGGCCCGAGCACGTGTCGGCCAGCCTGGCGCGCCTGCCCGAGGTCATGTGCCTGGGTGTCCGTTCGGCCAACCAACTGATGGGTGTGCTGGAGCGCGCCTCGGTCCTGGTGGTCGGACCCGGCCTGGGGCAGGCGGCGTGGGGCTGTAGCCTGTTGTCGGCGGTGGCCAACGCCGAGCGGCCGCAAGTGTGGGATGCCGATGCCTTGAATTTGCTGGCGCGAACCCCGCTGGCCCTGCCCAGTGGCAGCATCCTTACTCCGCACCCAGGGGAGGCGGCGCGGCTGCTGGGCATTGCCACTGAAGCCGTGCAGGCCGACCGTCCTGGTGCTGCGCGCAAGCTGGCGCGCCGTTATAACAGCGTCTGTGTACTCAAAGGTGCCGGCACCCTGGTGGCAGCCCCGAGCGGGCAGCTGGCGTTGTGCGAGCGCGGGCACCCGGCGATGGCCGGCGCCGGCCTGGGCGATGTGCTGACTGGCGTGCTGGCAGCCCTGTTGGCCCAAGGCCTGGATGCCTGGGGCGCAGCCTGTCTGGGGGTGTGGCTGCACGCCTGTGCCGGCGAGCGCCTTGGGAAAAAAGGTAGAGGCCTGGCGGCCAGTGATCTGGCGCCGGCCATTCGTGAGTTGTTGGAGGAGCATTCTGCGTGTCTGGCTTAAATCTGTTTCTGGCCGATGAAGAGGCCACGGTCAAATTCGGTGCAGCACTGGCCGAGGTGACCGGCGGTCGCGGCGTGATTTTCCTCGAGGGCGACCTGGGCGCGGGTAAAACGACCCTGTCGCGTGGCCTGATCCGCGGTCTGGGCCATACTGGTGCTGTGAAAAGCCCGACGTTCACCGTGGTCGAACCCTATGAAATCGGCGAGGTCCGAGCCTTTCACTTCGACCTGTATCGCCTGGTCGACCCGGAGGAGCTTGAGTTCATGGGCATTCGTGACTATTTCGAGGGCGACCCGCTGTGCCTGTTCGAATGGCCACAAAAGGGTGCGGGCGTTTTGCCAAAGCCTGACCTGACCATTACCATAAGCCCCCAAGCGAGTGGACGCTCGCTGAACCTTTCGCCGCAGGGGGCTCGCGGCGAGGCCTGGTGCGTGGCACTGGCCGAACACTATAAACAGTAAGTGGGGTAGGTATGCGCATACGCGCACTGGTCGCCATCGTTGGGCTGCTGCTGACAACGGTGACCGTTGAGGCTCTGGCCGTCACTCAAGTCAAGAGCATGCGCCTGTGGCGCGCACCGGACAACACGCGGCTGGTCTTCGACCTGTCTGGCCCCGTGCAGCATAGTGTCTTCACCCTGAGCGCACCCGATCGCCTGGTCATCGACATCAATGGCGCAACACTGGCCGCGCCACTGAATGTGGCCACCTCCAACACGCCGATAAGCAGTGTGCGTTCGGCTCAGCGTACGCCAACCGACCTTCGGGTTGTGGTCGACCTGAAAAAGTCGGTTACCCCGAAAAGCTTCACCCTGGCGCCCAACGCACAGTACGGCAACCGCTTGGTGGTCGACCTGTATGACCAGGAGGCTGACGCTATCGCGGCCAGCACGCCGCCACCTGCGCCGGCCCCGGTACAAACGCCTGCAACAACGCCCGCGGTGCCCGTGACGCCGACCCAGCCGGCGATCAAGCTGCCACCGGTACCCAGTGGCAAGCGTGACATCGTGGTTGCCATCGATGCCGGGCACGGCGGCGAAGACCCTGGCGCTTCCGGCTCGCGTGGCCAGCACGAAAAAGACATCGTGTTGCAGATCGCCAAGGAACTGCAGCGTCAGATCAACAGCGAAAAAGGTTTCCGTGCAGAGCTGACCCGCACCGGCGATTACTTCATCCCGCTGCGCAAGCGTACGGAAATCGCCCGCAAGAAAGGCGCCGACCTGTTCATTTCGATTCACGCCGACGCGGCCCCGTCGCGCGCAGCCTTTGGCGCCTCGGTGTTCGCCCTGTCCGATCGTGGAGCCACCTCCGAGACGGCGCGCTGGCTGGCCGACACGGAAAACCGTTCTGACCTGATCGGTGGTGCGGGTAATGTCAGCCTCGACGACAAGGACCGCATGCTCGCTGGCGTGCTGCTTGATCTGTCGATGACCGCTACGCTCAGCTCCAGCCTCAACGTGGGGCAAAAGGTATTGGGCAACATGGGGCGGGTCACTTCGTTGCACAAGCAGCGCGTGGAACAGGCCGGGTTCATGGTGCTGAAGTCGCCGGATATTCCGTCGATCCTCGTTGAAACCGGGTTCATCTCGAACAACAACGAAGCAGCCAAGCTGGCCTCGTCGAGCCACCAGCAAGCGTTGGCCCGTTCGATCCGCACTGGGGTGCACCAGTACTTCCAGCAGAACCCACCACCTGGCACCTATATCGCCTGGCTGCGTGACACCGGCAAGATCGCCGCCGGCCCGCGTGAACACACCGTACGCCCTGGCGAAACCCTGGCGATGCTCGCCGTGCGTTACCAGGTCAGTGTGGCCAGTCTGCGCAGCATCAACAGCCTCAAGACCGATGAGCTGAAGGTTGGCCAGCGCCTCGATGTACCCGCCACAACCTTGGCCGCGCAATGATGAGTGGCGGTTCGCGAATTCAGTTGCTCAGCCCGCGGCTGGCCAACCAGATTGCCGCCGGCGAGGTTGTCGAGCGGCCGGCGTCTGTGGCCAAGGAACTGCTGGAAAACAGCCTGGACTCCGGTGCCCGGCGCATCGATATCGAAGTCGAGCAGGGCGGCGTCAAACTGCTGAAGGTGCGGGATGATGGCAGCGGCATTTCTGCCGACGACCTGCCGCTGGCCCTGGCTCGACACGCCACCAGCAAGATCCGCGAGCTGGAAGACCTAGAAGGGGTATTGAGCCTGGGCTTCCGTGGCGAGGCCTTGGCCTCGATCAGTTCGGTGGCGCGCCTGACCCTGACCTCGCGTACCGCCAGTGCCAGTGAGGCCTGGCAAGTAGAAACCGAAGGCCGCGACATGACGCCGCGGGTGCAGCCGGCGGCGCACCCGGTCGGTACCTCGGTGGAAGTGCGCGATTTGTTCTTCAATACCCCGGCCAGGCGCAAGTTCCTCAAAGCCGAGAAAACCGAATTCGATCACTTGCAGGAAGTGATCCGGCGGCTGGCGCTGGCCCGTTTCGATGTCGGCTTCCACCTGCGCCACAATGGCAAGAGCATCCTCAGCCTGCACGAGGCCCACGACGAAATCGCCCGTGCACGGCGGGTGGGTGCCATCTGCGGCCCGGGCTTCATGGAGCAGGCACTGCCGATCGACGTCGAGCGCAACGGTCTGCGCCTTTGGGGCTGGGTCGGCCTGCCGACGTTCTCGCGCAGCCAGGCAGACCTGCAGTACTTCTTCGTCAATGGCCGGGCAGTGCGCGACAAACTGGTCGCCCATGCCGTGCGTCAGGCCTACCGGGACGTGCTGTTCAACGGCCGCCACCCCACGTTCGTGCTGTTCCTGGAACTGGAGCCCAACGGCGTCGATGTGAACGTGCACCCAACCAAGCATGAAGTACGGTTCCGCGAAGGGCGCTCGGTGCATGACTTCCTGTATGGCACCTTGCACCGTGCCTTGGCCGATGTACGTCCGGAAGACCAGCTGGCCGCACCTGCTGCCGTACCTGAGCTGGTTCGCCCCACCGGCCAGCAGGCCGGTGAGTTCGGGCCCCAGGGTGAAATGCGCCTGGCCTCGCCGGTGCTTGAACAGCCTCGAGCCCCGCAACAGTCGTTTTCCAATGGTGGCAGCGGCGCCGGTTACCAGTATCAATACACCCCACGTCCCTCGCAGCCGCTGCCGGCCGCAGAGGCACAGGCGGTGTACCGCGAGTTCTATAAGCCGCTGGAAACAGGTGCTGCGCCTGCGACGGCACTGCCCGAAAGCCAGGGCGACATTCCCCCGCTAGGCTATGCCCTGGCGCAGCTCAAGGGTATCTACATCCTGGCCGAGAATGCTGTTGGCCTGGTGCTGGTGGACATGCACGCCGCCCACGAGCGGATAATGTACGAGCGCCTCAAGGTGGCCATGGCCAGCGAGGGCCTGAGCGGCCAGCCGCTGCTGGTGCCGGAGACCCTGGCCCTCAGCCAGCGTGAAGCCGACTGTGCCGAAGAGCATGCACAGTGGTTTCAGCGCCTGGGCTTCGAATTGCAGCGCCTGGGCCCCGAGACCCTGGCGATTCGCCAGATCCCGGCCTTGCTCAAGCAGGCTGAAGCCAACCGCCTGGTGCAGGACGTGCTTGCCGACCTTATGGAGTACGGCACCAGTGATCGCATTCAGGCGCACCTCAACGAGCTGCTCGGCACCATGGCTTGCCACGGTGCCGTGCGCGCCAACCGGCGTCTGGCAATTCCCGAGATGAACGCCCTGCTGCGCGACATGGAAAACACCGAGCGCAGCGGCCAGTGCAACCATGGCCGTCCTACCTGGACTCAGATGGGGCTGGACGATCTGGACAAACTTTTCCTGCGCGGTCGATGAAATGAGCGGCAAGCCCCCTGCAATATTCCTGATGGGTCCGACGGCGGCCGGCAAGACCGACCTTGCCATCGAACTGACCACAGTGCTGCCGTGTGAACTGATCAGCGTCGATTCGGCACTTGTCTACCGTGGCATGGATATCGGTTCGGCCAAGCCGTCGAAAGAAGTCCTCGCTGCCCACCCGCACCGGCTGATCGACATTCTCGACCCGGCCCAGAGCTATTCCGCCGCGCAGTTCCGTGCCGATGCGCTGGAGGCCATGGCCGAGATCACCGCGCGCGGCAAGATCCCGCTGCTGGTCGGCGGCACCATGCTCTATTACAAGGCGTTGATCGATGGCCTGGCCGACATGCCGGCCGCCGATGCGACGGTGCGCGCCGAGCTGGAAGCGCAGGCTGAAGCCCTGGGCCTGGCCGAGCTACACCGCCAGTTGGCCGAAGTCGACCCGGAGTCCGCGGCACGTATCCACCCCAATGACCCGCAGCGGTTGATCCGGGCATTGGAGGTATACCGGGTGAGTGGCGAGAGCATGACAGCTCATCGTCGGCGTCAATTCGCGGAAAGTCGCGGCGCAGACGCAGGCGCCGGCGGACATTTGCCCTATACTGTCGCCAGTTTGGCGATTGCTCCTACAGATCGTCACATTTTGCATCAGCGAATTGCGTTACGATTTTCGCAGATGCTGGAACAGGGCTTCGTTGACGAGGTCCGATCGCTGCGAGCCAGAAGTGACTTGCACGCCGGGCTGCCGTCTATACGGGCAGTGGGGTATCGGCAAGTCTGGGATTACCTGGATGGCAAGCTGACTGAGAATGAGATGCGTGAACGCGGTATCATCGCTACCCGGCAGCTGGCCAAGCGGCAGTTCACCTGGTTGCGTGGCTGGCCTGAAGTGCACTGGCTTGACAGCCTGGCCTGCGACAATCTGTCCCGCACCTTGAAATACCTTGGGGCCATCTCCATATTGAGCTGAGTCCCTGCTGATTGCCGTCTATTCTTGCGAAGGGGCGGCCTAATTTATCGATTTTATTGATTTTCTATTATTTATCCTTACAGGAGTGCGGCATATGTCAAAAGGGCATTCGCTACAAGACCCTTACTTGAACACCTTGAGAAAAGAAAAGGTCCCGGTATCCATTTACCTGGTCAACGGTATCAAACTGCAGGGCTCGATCGAATCGTTCGACCAGTTCGTGGTATTGCTGAAGAACACCGTCAGCCAGATGGTCTACAAGCACGCCATCTCGACCGTAGTTCCGGCCCGTCCGGTCCGCCTGCCAAGCCCGACCGACAGCGAGCACGGCGACAGCGAGCCAGGCAACGCCTGATAGGAGCCTGCATTGTTCTTTGAGCGCCACGGTGGTGGTGAGCGGGCGTTGCTCGTTCACTTGGAAGGTCAGAACCCTGAGGCGCGCGAAGACCCGCAGGAGTTTCAGGAGTTGGCATTGTCGGCCGGTGCCGACATCGTCTCGCTGGTCACGGTGACAAGGCATCAGCCTTCCGCCAAATACCTGATTGGCAGTGGCAAGGTCGAAGAGCTGCACGACCTGGTCCATGCCGAACAGGTAGACCTGGTGATTTTCAATCACACCCTCACGCCCAGTCAGGAGCGCAACCTTGAACGTGTGTTCGAGTGTCGTGTGCTCGACCGTACCGGGCTGATCCTCGATATCTTCGCCCAACGGGCGCGTACCCATGAAGGCAAGCTGCAGGTCGAACTGGCCCAGCTGGAGCACATGAGCACGCGGCTGGTGCGCGGCTGGACTCACCTTGAGCGACAAAAAGGTGGTATCGGCCTGCGCGGCCCGGGTGAAACCCAGCTGGAAACCGACCGCCGCCTGTTGCGGGTGCGTATACGCCAGATCAAGTCGCGCCTGGAGAAAGTGCGCAGCCAGCGTGAGCAGGCGCGTCGCGGGCGCAAGCGCGCGGATATCCCCTCGGTGTCGCTGGTGGGTTATACCAACGCCGGCAAGTCCACGCTGTTCAACGCCCTGACCGAATCCGAGGTGTATGCCGCGGACCAGTTGTTCGCCACCCTCGACCCGACCCTGCGCCGGCTCGAGCTCAACGACCTGGGGCCGATCGTGCTGGCCGACACCGTAGGCTTCATTCGCCACCTGCCGCACAAGCTGGTCGAGGCATTTCGGGCTACGCTCGAAGAGTCGAGCAACTCCGACCTGCTGCTGCATGTGATCGACGCCCATGAGCCAGAGCGCATGGAGCAGATCGAGCAGGTGCTGGCGGTGTTGGGCGAGATTGGTGCCGAGGGGTTGCCGATCCTGGAGGTGTACAACAAACTCGACTTGCTCGAAGATGTCGAGCCACAGATCCAGCGCAATGCCGATGGCAAGCCGGAACGGGTCTGGGTATCGGCACGCGATGGGCGTGGCCTGGAGCTGGTTGGCCAGGCGGTTGCCGAGTTGCTGGGGGATGATCTGTTTGTCGGTACCCTGTGCCTGGAGCAGCGTTTTGCCCGCTTGCGCGCGCAATTCTTTGCCTTGGGTGCCGTGCAGAGTGAAGAGCATGATGAAGAAGGGCGCAGCCTGCTGAGCGTGCGACTGCCCATGGTCGAACTGAATCGCCTGGTCAGCCGCGAAGGCATGGAGCCGCAAGTGTTTGTCCAGCAACACACTTTGCAATAAATGCTCGTCGAGGTCGCCGGGCAGCAGTGACAGGCATTCTGTAGCATTGGACGGCGCGCCGTGGGCGCGTCTTTGCTTTATCAGATGGAGAGCGCTATGGCTTGGAACGAGCCGGGTGGCAACTCGAACAATCAGGATCCCTGGGGCGGCCGCCGCGGTGGCGGTGGCGGCGGTGGTGACAAGAAAGGTCCACCGGATCTGGACGAGGCCTTCCGCAAACTGCAGGACAGCCTGAATGGCATGTTCGGCGGCAGCAAGAAACGTGGCGGCGGTGATCGCAATGTCGGCAAGGGCGGTGGCCTGGGCCTGCTGGGCATCGGCCTGGCGGTGCTGGCTGCAATCTGGCTGTACAGCGCCGTGTATGTGGTCGACGAGCAGGAGCAGGCGGTTGTGCTGCGCCTCGGCAAGTACTATGAGACGGTCGGTCCCGGCCTGAACATCTACTTCCCGCCGCTTGATCGCAAGTACATGGAAAACGTCACGCGTGAGCGTGCCTACACCAAGCAGGGCCAGATGCTGACCGAAGACGAGAACATCGTCGAGGTGCCGCTGACCGTCCAGTACAAGATCAGCAACCTGCAGGACTTCGTGCTCAACGTCGACCAGCCTGAGGTGAGCTTGCAGCACGCGACCGAGAGTGCACTGCGTCACGTGGTGGGTTCCACTTCGATGGACCAGGTGTTGACCGAGGGTCGTGAGCAGATGGCCGTGGATATCCGCGAACGCCTGCAGCGCTTCCTCGACACCTACCGTACCGGTATCACCGTTACCCAGGTCAACGTACAGAGCGCGGCAGCCCCGCGTGAAGTGCAGGAAGCCTTCGACGACGTGATCCGCGCCCGCGAAGACGAGCAGCGTGCCCGCAACCAGGCCGAGTCCTATGCCAATGGCGTGGTGCCGGAAGCCCGTGGTCAGGCCCAGCGCATCATCGAGGACGCCAATGGTTACCGCGACGAAGTCATCGCCCGCGCCAAGGGTGAGGCAGACCGCTTCACCAAGCTGCTTGCCGAGTACCGCAAGGCACCTGACGTAACCCGTGAGCGTCTGTATCTGGAGACCATGCAAGAGGTCTACAGCAACTCGAGCAAGGTCATGGTGGCAACCAAGGACGGGCAGAGCAACCTGCTCTACCTGCCGCTGGACAAGATGGTCGAGGGCAGCCGCAGGCCGTCCGTGCCAACCACCAGCGTGTCGCCATCGGCCAACGATGCGGCCGCCCGTGCCGCACAGGACATGCAACAGCAACAGCAGCCGCTGCGTACTAGGGAGAGCCGCTGATGAGCAATAGATCGCTGATCGCCCTGATCGCCGCCGTGGTCCTGGCCATCGTGGCCTGGAACAGCTTCTACATCGTGTCCCAGACCGAGCGTGCGGTACTGCTGCGCTTCGGTAAGGTGGTCGAGGCGGATGTTCAGCCAGGCTTGCACGTGAAGATTCCATACGTTAACCAGGTGCGCAGGTTCGACGCCCGACTGATGACCCTCGACGCTCCGACCCAGCGGTTCCTGACCCTGGAAAAGAAAGCGGTGATGGTCGACGCCTATGCCAAGTGGCGTGTCAAGGACGCTGAACGCTTCTACACCGCCACGTCCGGCATGAAGCAGATCGCCGACGAGCGTCTGTCGCGTCGTCTGGAAAGTGGCCTGCGCGACCAGTTCGGTAAACGGACCCTGCACGAAGTGGTTTCCGGTGAACGTGACGCGCTGATGGCTGACATCACTGCATCGCTGAACCGCATGGCGAGCAAGGAACTGGGCATCGAGGTGGTCGACGTGCGCGTCAAGGCCATCGACCTGCCGAAGGAAGTCAACCGCAGCGTGTTCGACCGCATGAGCACCGAGCGTGAGCGTGAAGCCCGCGAGCACCGTGCCAAGGGTAACGAGCTGGCTGAAGGTATCCGTGCTGATGCCGACCGTCAGCGCCGTGTGCTGCTGGCCGAGGCTTATCGCGAAGCAGAAGAAACCCGTGGTGATGGCGACGCCCAGGCGGCCGCTATCTATGCCAAGGCCTACAGCCAGGACGCTGATTTCTATGCGTTCCACCGTAGCCTGCAGGCATACCGCGAGAGCTTCTCGAGCAAGAGCGACGTGATGGTCCTGGATCCGAAGAACGAGTTCTTCCGTTACCTGGACAAGAGCAGGCCTTGATGCTCAGGCCCTGATTTTCATGCAGCGGCGCCCCGCCTGGCAGCTAATGCACCAGGCGGGGTGCATCCTGAATGAAAAGGGGTGTATGATGAGGCAGCCGGGAAATTTCCCGGCTTTTTTGCGTCTGCAAGGTTGATTGGCTCAGCGCCGGTTGACGGTTTGGTCAGCTCGCAAGGCAATTTGAGGGTGTCGGGTACGGTGGCTGCGCTGGGATCAGTGCTGCCCGCTGCTGTGCGCGATACCGGCTTTTCTGACGGTTTGCCTGCTGGCAAGCCGCCCGGACCAGAGGGGAAATGGCGTAATGGCAACGGTAGACCGCTGGCTGCTGCCAGATGGCATCGAGGAAGTACTGCCACCTGAGGCTGCGCGCATCGAGATCGCGCGCCGCCAGGTGTTGGACCTGTTCCAGAGTTGGGGCTACGAACTGGTCGTCACCCCGCATATCGAGTACCTGGAGTCGCTGCTTACCGGCGCCGGCCAGGACCTGGATCAGCGCACCTTCAAGGTAGTGGACCCGCAGTCCGGCCGCCTGATGGGCTTCCGCGCCGACTTCACCCCGCAGGTAGCGCGTATCGATGCGCACACACTGCGCCGTGAAGGCCCGAGCCGGCTGTGCTATGCCGGCAGCGTGCTGCACGCTCAGCCACGTGCCTTGTCCACCTCGCGCAGCCCGATCCAGCTGGGTGCCGAACTGTACGGCGATGCCAGCCCTACCAGCGATGTCGAAGTCATCAGCCTGATGCTCGCCACGCTGCAACTGGCCGATGTGCCGGATGTTCACATGGACCTGGGCCATGTCGGCATCTACCGCGGCCTGGCCCGTGCCGCCGGTCTGTCCGGCGCGGTCGAACAGCAGCTGTTCGACGCCATGCAACGCAAGGCTGTCGATGAAGTGCAGGCGCTGACGGCCGACCTGCCGAAAGACCTGGGCAGCATGCTGCGCGCCCTGGTCGAGCTGTGTGGTGGTCGGGAAGTACTGGCTGAAGCCCGCGTGCGCCTCGGTCGCGCCCCGGCCAGCGTGCTGGCGGCGCTGGATGACCTGCTGGCGATCGCTGATCGCCTGGCGTCGCGCTACCCGGACCTGCCGCTGTACTTCGACCTCGGCGAGCTGCGTGGTTACCACTACCACACGGGCGTGGTGTTCGCCGTGTTTGTGCCAGGCGAAGGCCAATCGATCGCCCAGGGCGGTCGCTACGACGATATCGGCGCCGACTTTGGCCGGGCGCGCCCGGCCACTGGTTTCTCCACGGATTTGAAGACCCTGGTCACACTGGGGCGAGCGGAGGTCGTATTGCCAACTGGCGGCATCTGGATGCCGGACAGTGGCGATGCGGCCCTCTGGCAGCAAGTCTGCCAGTTGCGCAACGAGGGCCAGCGTGTGGTTCAGGCTCTGCCTGGCCAGCCGTTGAGTGCTGCTCTCGAGGCGGATTGTGATCGGCAATTGATTCAGCAAGACGGGCGCTGGCAGGTTCTGCCGCTGGCCCAGTGAGTTTCTGCGTCGGCAACAGGCCGGCAACCAAGTTTGCGTGAATGAGGACCAATGTAATGGGTAAGAATGTCGTCGTCCTGGGCACCCAGTGGGGTGATGAGGGCAAAGGCAAGATCGTCGATCTGCTGACCGAACATGCTGCCGCCGTAGTGCGCTACCAGGGTGGCCACAATGCGGGTCACACCCTGGTGATCAACGGTGAAAAGACCGTTCTGCACCTGATTCCGTCCGGCATCCTGCGTGAAGGCGTGCAGTGCCTGATCGGTAACGGCGTGGTCGTTGCCCCGGATGCACTGATGCGTGAAATCACCAAGCTGGAAGAGAAAGGCGTACCGGTGCGCGAGCGTCTGCGCATTTCCCCGGCTGCGCCGCTGATCCTGTCGTACCATGTGGCCCTGGATCAGGCCCGCGAAAAAGCCCGTGGCGAAGCCAAGATCGGCACCACCGGCCGTGGTATCGGCCCAGCTTACGAAGACAAGGTGGCACGTCGCGGCCTGCGCGTGGGTGATCTGTTCCACCGCGAGCGTTTCGCTGCCAAGCTGGGTGAGCTGCTGGATTACCACAACTTCCAGCTGGTGAACTACTACAAAGAGCCAGCCATCGACTTCCAGCAGACGCTGGACGAGTGCATGGCTTACGCCGAACAGCTCAAGCCGATGATGCTCGACGTCACCGCCGAGCTGCACAACCTGCGTCGCGCCGGCAAGGACATCATGTTCGAAGGCGCCCAGGGCTCGCTGCTGGACATCGACCACGGCACCTACCCGTACGTCACCAGCTCCAACACCACTGCCGGTGGTATTTCCACCGGTTCCGGCGTCGGCCCGATGTACCTCGACTACATCCTCGGTATCACCAAGGCCTACACCACTCGCGTGGGTTCCGGTCCGTTCCCGACCGAACTGTTCGACGAGACCGGTGCTACCTTGGCCAAGCGTGGCCACGAGTTCGGTTCCACCACCGGCCGTGCCCGTCGTTGCGGCTGGTTCGATGCCGTGATCCTGCGTCGCGCCATCGACGTCAACAGCATCTCGGGCATCTGCCTGACCAAGCTGGACGTACTGGACGGCCTGGAAACCATCAACATCTGCGTTGGCTACAAGAACGAGAACGGTGCCGTCATCGACGCGCCTTCCGATGCCGACAGCTACATTGGCCTTGAGCCGGTGTACGAAGAGATGCCAGGCTGGAGCGAGTCGACTCTGGGTGTGAAAACCCTGGAAGAGCTGCCGCAAGCTGCGCGTGACTACATCAAGCGCATCGAAGAGCTGGTTGGCGCGCCGATCGACATCATTTCGACCGGCCCGGACCGCAACGAGACCATCGTGCTGCGTCACCCGTTCGCCTGATCTGCCTTCCAGGCTGATCTGACGCCGCGGCCCTGAGAAGGGCCGCGGCGTTTTCATTTGTGGGCATGTCTGTGCTGGCCAATATCCACCGGTAATCCACCGTTGCCGCCGCTACCGTATTCGCGGGTAAACCCGCTCCTATGTGGGCACACAACGATGGTTGGGCGCAGGCCGTTGTAGGAGCGGGTTTACCCGCGAATGGGCCTGCACACGAAACCCCATTGCTAGACCTTGGCGCATTTCCCCGCTGCCTGCGGCACAACCCTTGCTGTAAGAAGTTTCTGTAGATGCCATCAAAATAGTGGCGCCAGAAAACACGAGGGTTACACCGTGTCTGCCATCCTCTCACTGTTACGAAGCCGCCTCTTGCGGCCTGTGTTTGTTGCCCTTGGTATCGCTCTTTTGGTGCAGGTGCTGGTTGCCGTTGCGCTCACCCGAAGCACGGTCACCGCCCTGGAGGCCGACCTTGGCGAACGGCTGGGTAATGACAGCCGCCAACTCGCAAGCGATCTGGAGCAAGCCGGGCAAGATGTGCGCTCTGGGCTCGACGGCCTGTCCAGCAGTACCCGCCAGCGCCTGAGCGCAGGGTTGTCGGAGCGCCTGCAAAGCGAGCAGCAGCAACTACGCAGCACCCTGGAAAAGAACCTCAAGGATTCCGCCAACGACATGGCCGAGCTGCTGGCTTCGGTTGCGCCGCGGGCGATCTGGGACAACGACGTGCCGGTGCTCTCGGATTTCGCACGACGCGCTCAGCGCAACCCGAACGTGCTGTTCGTGATCTATGACGATGCCCAGGGCCAGCACCTGACTCGCTACCTGAACCGGCAGAACCCGATCAACCAGACGCTCATCGAGAAGGGCCAGGGCGAACGAGCGCTGGACAAGGTGCTCGATGCCGCGCGTCGTGATCCGTTGGTGTACTTCGTCGAAGCCTCTATCAACCCCAATGGCGCCGAGATCGGCAAAGTCCTGATGGGGGTTTCTACAGCCGGCATTGACCAGGAGCTCAAGGCGCTCGACCAGCGCTTCAGTGCCCTGATCGCCAGTGGCGAGCAACTGGTTGGCGATAGCCTGGGCGCGGCGGCTGCCGACAGTGGCAAGGCCCTGCGCGAGCGCCTGGAAGTTGCGCAGGCCAGCGCCACCGCGATGCAGGCCAACACTGCACAGACCGTGCGCGATGCGGCTGCCGAGCTGCGCTGGCGGATTGGCCTGGGCCTGGTGGTGGTGGGCCTGGGTGTGCTGCTGGTGGTCGCTTTGGTGTTAGGCCGCCGGGTGCTCAGCAAACTGCGCCTGCTGATCGCAGCGCTCAACGACCTTGCCGCTGGCGAAGGCGACCTGACCAAGCGCGTGACCCTCGACAGCCGCGACGAGATCGGCGACATGGCGTCGGCGGTCAATCGCTTTGTCGACAAGCTGCAGCCCATCGTCCGCGAGGCCGGCGAGGTGGCCCAGCGTACCGGCGTCGAGATCGGCGCCATGGCCCAGCGCAATGCCGGTGCCGATGCCGCGGCGGCGTTGCAGCGTGACGAAGTGGCCGCCAGCCTGCGCGACCTGTCGAGCATGGCTGACGAGGCTCAGGCTGAAAGCCATGCCATGCAGGCGGCGTTGCAGCAGGTGGTGGACATTCGTCAGGCGACGGATGAGAACAGCCGTTCCTCGACGCAACTGGCGAGCCTGATTGAGAACCTTGCCGGGCAGGTTGAAACGGGCTCTCAGGTGATCGAGCGCCTGGCCAAGCAGAGCGAACAGATTGAAGTGGTGCTGACTGTCATCCATGGCATTGCCGAGCAGACCAATCTGCTGGCCCTCAACGCTGCAATCGAAGCCGCGCGCGCTGGTGAAACTGGCCGCGGATTCGCTGTAGTGGCCGATGAGGTGCGGGCGCTGGCGAGCAAGACGCAAAGCTCTACCGGCGACATTCAGGCGCACATTACCGCGCTGCAAAAAGGTGCCAAGGAAGCAGTGGCCACCATCAGTCAGGCTGGACTCAAGGCGAGTGAAGGGTTGTTGGTGCTGCGTGACAACGAGCGTCGCCAGCAGTCGGTGCAGGCTGCGGTGGAGCAGGTGCACGCGGCCATTGGTTTGGCGACTCGCGCTGCCGAACAGCAGGCCCATGGCGCTCAGGCGGTGCGGGGGCGGGTGGAGAACATCCATGCCCAGGCCGAACGCTCGGCTGAGGTGGTGATGCAGACCACGGCCAGTAGCAAGGTGCTGGATGATCTGGCGGCTCAGCTGCGCGCCAGCCTGGGCCAGTTCCGGGCCTGAAGCCTGCGCGGTCCTTTGTGGGCCTTGTGTCGCGAAAGGGCTGCATAGCAGCCCCAGGTTTGTTGCATACACGCGGAAATTGCCGGGGCCGCTATGCGGCCCTTTCGCGACACAAGGCCGCTTCCACACCTGAGCGGTGTTGCTATGCTGTCGGCGACACATGGCAAAAGGAGTTGCTCATGTCCGCCCAACTAATCGCTGCCCAGGCCGACCTGAATTTCCTGCACAGTGACAGCGTAAAGCTCACTGACCCGATGACCGCCCTGCAAGCCTACTGCGCCATGACCTCGGACGTCCCCTGCTGGCTGGCCCGGGCCTTCCGCATTCGCGACTTTATCTCACGCCGTTTCAATGTCGCCGATATTCACGGCTTCACTCGCGGCGATCCAACGCATGTGCCAGCCGTCGGTGAGCGCCTGGACTTCTTCACTGTCGAGACCATCAGCGACCAGCAGCTGGTGCTGACTTCGCGTGATACGCACTTGGCGGTGATGGTCTGCATGGATGTGTACGGGCAAAGCTTAAGCGTGACCACATCGGTGCTGTGCCTCAATACTTTTGGCCGGTTGTACATGCTGCCGGTCGGCATGGTGCATGGCCTGATCGTAAGGAAAATGCTGGAGAAGCTTTAAGCAGCATCGAAACTGACCAGGAAACATTCTTTTACTGACCAAATCGTTATCATCGTCGAATCTGTAGGAGATTTCCCAAATATTCCTTGATAGGGCGTTTGCTGTTGCAAGGGCTGACACAGGGGTTAGTGTTGTATTGAGCCTGAAGGCGGTCGGTACCGGCCGCCGTTTTACTTCGGGAGCAACCTCAGGATGACGACGTCTGAACATCGTCGTTATCAGCCGGACCTTTACCAGGGAGAGGTAAGCATGGCTTTCGATGCTTATGTTCATATCGCGGAAGTCACTGGCGAAGCACTGGATGAGCAGTACGCCAACTGGATCGAAATCATCGGCTACAAGTTCGGTGCCAACCAGAGCACCTCTGCCACCGCAAGCTCCGCAGGCGGCGCATCGTCAGGCCGCACCACACTCACCAACTTCACCTTCACTAAGTACCTGGACAGTGCCAGCTGCAAGCTGCTGGAGGCGAGCTGTGCCGGGCAGCACCTGAAGGAAGTGAAGCTCGTGCTGTGTCGTGCGGGTGGCGACAAGCTCAAGTACTACGAAGTCGTCCTGGAAGAAGTGGCGTCAACCGAACTGTCAATTCGTAACGCTTGCGTGCTTGGGCGGGAGGAGGAGTGCAGAAAGGCTGAGTATGTCGAGAGGAGTTCGCTAGTTGCGAGCTTGGGGCTAGGAGGAATGGGTGGACATGTCGGGGGCCTATTGGGGCCAATAGCATGTGTTGCTGTAGGTATTCCCACCGGTGGAACGGCAACTTTCGCATGTGCGGTATTGGGGGGAGCGGCTGGAGGTATTGCTGGCGGTGAGTTTGGTGAGGTATTGGGAGAAAGCGTGGTGGAGATTTTGTATGAGGCAGTGCGATGAGTAACTTGCACCTGGCAGTGCTTGGTGTGTTTGTAATTATCTCCCCGTTTTTGATGTTTGGTGTGTGGGTATTCGTTGCGTATCGATATCTGGATCGTATCGAATCAATCTTGTCAAATAGCCGAATGGTGGCTGTGAACAGAGAAATATATTCTCATGCTGGGCTGCTTGGGAAAGTCATGCGGCTAGGATCAATCTCTGCAATGCTGTCTATGAAATATTTTAGCGTTCGAAAGGGCCTATTAGATCGCAATGATGTTGCTAAGGCTCCCGCCGACCTGCAAAGGCTGTTAGTGCGCTTGTGGACCGTGCAAATTTTGCTGATTGCACTGATTGTTCTTTTTTTTGTTTGGATAGAGTACTTGAGGTAAGCCCTGGTCAAAAAGAATGCAACCCATTGTTTTCTAAGCACTCAAGCAGCCGCCAGCTGAAACCCCAGCTTGTCGATCTATAGAAGCTATCGAAAAAGCTTTAGCGAAATGCAAGTATATTCAGAATAATAGGGAAAAAACTTTTCAGCGGCTGGCCTTGCTGGAAAACTAATGCGTACTTGCCTGGCAGCAAATATGCTCATGATTCCAGGGTTGTTTGTTCGAAAAGGTGTGGCAGATATTTCAGATCTCGAGAATTTTCCAAGGTCTATGAAAAGAGTTTTGTTACCCTCTTGGGTGGGGCTTGTAGTATCTACGACCTTGTTCTTTGCTTTCAACTGGCTAGTGAGAGTTTTAAAGTGAACTTGTGATGAAGTCTAGGCACTCAGGCTTGTGCCCAGGCCACATGGCGGCCTGGGCAAGCTTTCAAGCCTTGTTCAAATACATCCGCGTAGTCAGCAAATACACCGGCAACCCCGACACCACAATCAACAACGCCGCATACGGCGCCGCCGCCGCGAACTCGACGTTGGCTGTGTGTGCCCACACCTCGGTGGCCAGGGTGGTCATGCCGGTCGGGCTGAGCAGCAGGGTAGCCGTCAGCTCTTTCATGGCATCCAGGAACACCAGCGCAAAGGCTGCCGCCATGGCCGGGAAGATGATCGGCAAGGTCACCCGGCAGAACGCGGCAAAGCTGCTCGCGCCAAGGGTGCGCGCGGCTTCTTCCAGCGTCGGCGAAGCCTTGTTCAGCGCGGTGCGCACCGGTGATTGCGCCAACGGCAGGAACAGCAGCGCATAGGCCAACAGCAGCAAGGCCGTGGTCTGGTACAGCGCCGGCACGTAGTGCAGGGCGAAGAACACCAACGTCAGGGCAATCACCAGGCCGGGCAGGGCGTGCAGCAGATAGGGCAGACGCTCGGCCCAAATCGCCAGGCGGCCTTTGTAGCGCACCACCAGGAAGCTGATAGGCAGAGCCAGCAGCACACAGAAGCCGGCACCGCCCAGCGACACCGACAGCGAGGTGAACAACGCCTTCGAGATGGCCGCCACCGGGAATGCCGCCGACGAACCCACGCTCAGCCAGTAACCGAGCATCGCCAGCGGAATGCCGCTGCCCAGCACCGCCAGGCCCACGCAGAACAGTTGCGCCAGCACCGCCCAGCCGCGCAGCCGCACCGGTTGCGCACGCCGCGCTACGCCCTGGCCGATGCGTACATGGCGGGCTTTGCCGCGCACCCGCAGTTCCAGCCACAGCATTGCCAGGCACATCGCCAGCAGCACGGCAGACAGCATGGCCGCGTTGGCGTTGCTGAACTCCAGTTCGAACTGCTGGTAGATCGCCGTGGTAAAGGTTTGCAGGCCGAGGATCGACAATGCGCCAAACTCCACCAGCATATGCAGGGCAATCAGTAGCGCACCGCCGAGCATCGACGGCCACAGCAGCGGCAGGGTGACTTTGCTGAACACGCCCCAGCGGCTGCAACCCAGGGTGCGTGCCGACTCCTCCAGCGAGGTGTCGAGGTTGCGCAGGGTCGCGGCAACGGGCAGGAACACCAGCGGGTATTTGGACAGGGCCATGACCATGATCGCGCCGCCCAGGCCTTCAAAGTCCGAACTTAGCGACACCCAGGTGAAGCTGCTGACGAACGACGGCACGGCGAATGGCAGGCATAGCACCACGCCCCACAACCGGCGGCCGGCCAGGTTGCTGCGCTCCAGCAGCCAGGCCAGTGCCAGGCCGACCACCATGCAGGTCAGCGTCACCCCGACCATCAGCAGCAGGGTGTTGCGCATCAGCCCCCAGACAAAGGGCCGCCACAGCAGGTGCAAGGCTTCGCGCCAGCCGGCTTCCCAGGCTTTGATGGCGACATAAGCCAGTGGCAGCAAGCTCATTGCCACTAGGAACAGCACAGGCAGCACTACCCAGATGGAAGGGCGCTTGCGGCGCGGTACGAAGCGTACCGGCACCGGTTCGGACAGGGCGGCAGTCATCAGAGCAAGCCGACCTCACGCTCAAGTTCGATGGCTTCCTCGGCATTGCCCAGGTCAGCTGGCGAGATCTTCGGCGGGCGCAGCTCGTCGAACGGTTTCAGGCCGCGGTCAGAAACCATGCCCTTGTGCAGTGGGTACTCGGCGGTGGTCTGGGTGATCACGCGCTGGCCTTCTTCGCTGGCCATCCAGTTGAGCAGGGCCTGGGCTTCTTTCGGGTGTTTGCTGGCCTTGACCACGCCTGCGCCGGAGATAGTGACCAGGTTGCCAGCATCGCCGTCGGCCAGGTAGTAGAGCTTGGTGTCCAGCTTGCCGCGTTCGCGTTCAAGTGCGTACCAGTAGTAGTTGTTAACCAGTACTGCAGCCACTTCACCTTTTTCCACAGCTTTGAGGGCGACCATGTTGTTGGTGTAGGTCTTGCCGAAGGCTTTCAGGCCGGTCAACCATTCTTCAGTGGCTTCGCGCCCGTGCATCTTCAGAATGGCCACGGCCTGCTCCTGGAACGCACCGCTGGTAGGGACGTAGCCGACGCGCCCTTCCCACTCAGGGTTGGCGAAGTCCATCACCGTGGTCGGCAGGTCTTTCTCGTCGACTTTCTTCGGGTTGTACACCACGATGCGCGTACGGGCGGTGATACCCATCCAGGTGCCGTTGGCGCCAACGTACTCCTTGGGCATCATGTTCAGCGTGGCGTCGTCAATCTTGGCCAGCAGGCCCAGCTCGCCCAGGTTGTTCAGGGGCGGGGACTCTTCGGTGTAGATGATGTCGGCCGGCGAACGATCACCTTCCTCGATGATCTGGCTGGCCAGCTGGTTGCTGCTGCCTTTGCGGATGTCGATGTGAATGCCGGTCTTGGCCTCATAGGCCTTGGCAATGGCTTCGCCAATTTCCTTGTGCTGACCGTTGTACATGGTCAGCGTGACCGGTGCGTCTGCCATGGCGGCCGGAGCGCCGATGACCAGGCTCAGCACTGCGGCGGCCAGGGTACGCATCAGCGGTTGCGGGCGGATCGTCATGCGGGTACTTCCTCGCTTACGGCTACATATTTGGAAACAATGGTAAACGAAATTGTTTCTCAAGTGGCCGTGTGACGAGAAATTCATGGTCAGACCATGGTGCAAGGGGGGGGAGGGGGCACATAAATCGCAGGCAAGAAAAAACCCACTAGCAAGCTAGTGGGTTTTTGTATGGTGCCCAGGAGAAGACTCGAACTTCCACGACCTTGCGGTCACTGATACCTGAAACCAGCGCGTCTACCAATTCCGCCACCTGGGCAAAGCTTTACATCATCTGCAGAAGGCGACTATCGTTCGCTTTCACACAGTAGTAACAGATCCTTGGTCATCTGTTACTTGAAAATATTTGGTGCCCAGGAGAAGACTCGAACTTCCACGACCTTGCGGTCACTGATACCTGAAACCAGCGCGTCTACCAATTCCGCCACCTGGGCACACATTCGAGGTTACTTGATGCTTTACAGCGTCGTTCATCTCTACTACAACTTCGGGGTTGTCCGTCGTTGTGGTGCGCACTATACGGACGCTCCCCAAGGCTGTAAAGCCCCCAATCGAAAAAAAATTCAAAAAATTCAACTTGTTGATTCCACAAGCCTATTTCTGCTGTTTATGCACTGCAGCGGGGGCTGTCCAAGGCAGACATTTCCGGTTTCAATACGCCTATGCCAGAATTCCTATCTATATACCCCAAGGTGAACCCCTTCTGATGGCCGATTGGCAATCCCTCGATCCCGAGGCCGCTCGCGAAGCGGAAAAATACGACAACCCCATTCCCAGCCGTGAGCTGATCCTGCAGCGTCTCGCCGACCGAGGCGAACCTGCTGCCCGCGAGGAGCTGGCAAAAGAGTTCGGTCTGTATGAAGAAGACCAGATCGAAGCCCTGCGCCGCCGCCTGCGTGCCATGGAGCGCGATGGCCAGCTTATCTATACCCGGCGCGGCACTTATGCCCCGGTAGACAAGCTGGACCTGATCTGTGGTCGCGTCTCCGGCCACCGCGACGGCTTCGGCTTCCTTATTCCCGATGACGGCAGCGAAGACCTGTTCCTCAGCCCGTCGCAGATGCGACTGGTGTTCGACGGCGACCGCGGCTTGGCCCGCGTCTCCGGTGTCGACCGCCGTGGCCGCCGTGAAGGCGTGCTGGTCGAAGTCATCTCCCGTGCCCACGAAAGCGTGGTCGGCCGCTATTTCGAAGAAGGCGGCATCGGCTACGTGACCCCGGACAACCCGAAGATCCAGCAGGAAGTGCTGGTGACCGCCGGGCGCAACGGCGGTGCCAAGATCGGCCAGTTCGTCGAGATCAAGATCACCCACTGGCCGACTCCGCGCTTCCAGCCGCAAGGCGATGTGGTCGAAGTCATCGGCAACTACATGGCGCCGGGCATGGAAATCGACGTTGCCCTGCGCAGCTACGACATTCCGCACGTCTGGCCCAATGATGTGGTCAAGGAAGCACGCAAGTTCCGCTCCGAAGTCGAGGAGAAGGACAAAGAGAAGCGTGTCGACCTGCGTCATCTGCCGTTCGTCACCATCGACGGTGAAGACGCCCGCGACTTCGACGATGCCGTTTATTGCGAACCGCTGGGCAAGCTGCGTCTGTTCTCCGGTGGCTGGCGCCTGTACGTGGCCATCGCTGACGTCTCCAGCTATGTGCGTCTGGGCTCTGCCCTGGATGTCGAAGCCCAGCAGCGCGGCAACTCGGTGTACTTCCCCGAGCGCGTGGTACCGATGCTCCCCGAAGAGCTGTCCAACGGCCTGTGCTCGCTGAACCCGCATGTCGACCGGTTGGCCATGGTCTGTGAAATGACCATGAACAAAGCCGGCCAGATGGTCGACTATCAGTTCTACGAAGGCGTGATCCACTCCCATGCCCGTCTGACCTACAACAAGGTCAGCAGCATGCTCGAGCACTCGCGTACCCGTGAGGGCAAGGCGCTGCGCGAAGAGTACAAGGAGGTCGTGCCGGACCTGAAGAACCTGTACAACCTGTACAAGGTGCTGGTGGAGGCGCGCCACACCCGGGGTGCCATCGACTTCGAGACCCAGGAAACCCGCATCATCTTCGGCGAGGAGCGCAAGATCGCCGAAATCCGCCCGACCGTGCGCAACGACGCCCACAAGCTGATCGAGGAATGCATGCTGGCGGCCAACGTGGCCACCGCCGAGTTCCTGCAGAAGCACGGCGTACCGGCCCTGTACCGCGTGCATGACGGCCCGCCGCCGGAGCGCCTGGAAAAACTGCGCGCCTTCCTCGGCGAGTTGGGCCTTAGCCTGCACAAGGGCAAGGACCCGTCGCCGAAGGACTACCAGGCCCTGCTGGCGAGCATCGCCGGTCGCCCGGACTTCCACCTGATCCAGACGGTGATGCTGCGCTCGCTGAGCCAGGCCGTGTACAGCACCGAGAACAACGGCCACTTCGGCCTGAACTACGAGGCGTACACCCACTTCACCTCGCCGATCCGTCGTTACCCGGATCTGCTGGTGCATCGCGCCATCCGCAGCATCATCCGCTCCAAGGTCGATACCCCGCACGTCAAGCGTGCCGGCGCCATGAGCATTCCCAAGGCGCGTATCTACCCGTACGACGAGAACACCCTGGAGCAACTCGGCGAGCAGTGCTCGATGACCGAGCGCCGGGCCGACGAAGCCACCCGTGACGTGGTCAACTGGCTCAAGTGCGAGTTCATGAAAGACCGCGTGGGCGAGACCTTCCCGGGTGTGATCACTGCGGTGACCGGTTTCGGCCTGTTCGTCGAACTGACCGATATCTATGTAGAGGGCCTGGTGCACGTCAGTGCGTTGCCGGGTGACTACTACCACTTCGACCCGGTACACCATCGCCTGGCCGGCGAGCGCACCGGTCGCAGCTTCCGCTTGGGCGACACCATCGAAGTCAAGGTCATGCGTGTTGATCTGGATGAGCGCAAGATCGACTTCGAAGTGTCGGAAAAGACCCTCGCCGCACCGATCGGCCGCAAGCAGCGTGGCGCCGCACCGGTTGCGGAAAAAGCCGAGCAGCAGCCGACAACCGAAGCGAAAGCCACGCCCAAGCCGCGCAGCCGCAAAAGCGAAGCGTCCGAAGCGTACTTCCCCAAGGATGCTGTGCAGCGTAACGCAGAAGTGCGTAAAAGCCGCGAGATGAAAAAAGCGCTGATGACCGACGCGCGCAGCAGTGCTGGCAGCAAATCGGAGAAAGGTGGCAAGCCGTCCGGCAAACCGACCAAGCACCGTAAAGGCCCGCCGAAGTCCGGCGCTCCACGCAAAAACAAGAGCAATTCATGAGTCAGCTGGAAAAAATCTACGGCGTACACGCCGTGCAGGCATTGCTGCAGCACCATCCAAAGCGGGTCAAGCAGATCTGGCTGTCGGAAGGGCGCAGCGAGCCACGCCTCGAAACCTTGCTGGCGCTGGCCGCGGAAAACCGCGTGCCGGTCGGCCAGGCCGAGCGCCGTGAGATGGATGCCTGGGTCGAAGGCGTGCACCAAGGCGTTGTAGCCGAGGTCAGTCCGAGCCAGGTGTGGGGCGAGCTGATGCTCGAAGAGCTGCTTGAGCGCACAGAAACGTCGCCGCTGATCCTGGTGCTGGACGGCGTGACCGACCCGCACAACCTCGGCGCTTGTCTGCGTACCGCGGATGCGGCCGGTGCCACGGCAGTGATCGTGCCCAAGGACAAATCCGCAACGTTGACGCCGGTTGTGCGAAAGGTGGCTTGTGGGGCGGCCGAAGTCATTCCGCTGGTGGCTGTGACCAACCTGGCGCGTACGCTTGAGAAGTTGCAGCAGCGTGGCCTGTGGGTAGTGGGTACTGCTGGCGAGGCCGAGCAGGAGATCTACCAGCAGGACCTGACCGGGCCACTGGTGATGATCATGGGGGCGGAAGGCAAGGGCATGCGCCGGCTCACCCGTGAGCATTGCGACTTCCTGGTCAAGTTGCCGATGGCGGGTAGCGTCAGCAGCCTTAACGTGTCGGTGGCGACCGGGGTTTGTCTGTTCGAAGCCGTGCGTCAGCGGCAGGTCAAGCGCTGACTCTCAGCCTGTTCCGGCCTCTTCGCGGGTGAACCCGCTCCTACAGGGTGATTGCGTTCCCCTGTAGGACTGGGTTCACCCGCGAAAGGGCCCGCAGCTTGTGAATATGTTTCAGGCTGTTCAAATATTCACCAATCACCTTGCTTGTGCGCCCCGGCTTCTCTACAATTGCGCCCCTTGCCGAGCTGGCAGGCGCTCATGTGCCTCCCCTCCGTGCAAGACATACAGTGTCATTCACTCCTTGTCTGACCAGATTCACTGGCAGACTACTAACCCGTAAGGAGCATTCATGCGTCATTACGAAATCATCTTCCTGGTTCACCCGGACCAGAGCGAACAAGTCGGCGGCATGGTTGAGCGTTACACCAAGCTGATCGAAGAAGATGGTGGCAAGATCCACCGCCTGGAAGACTGGGGCCGTCGTCAACTGGCCTACGCAATCAACAATGTTCACAAGGCTCACTACGTGATGCTGAACGTTGAGTGCACCGGCAAGGCCCTGGCCGAGCTGGAAGACAACTTCCGCTACAACGATGCCGTTATCCGTAACCTGGTCATCCGTCGCGACGAAGCCGTTACCGGCCAGTCCGAGATGCTGAAGGCTGAAGAGAACCGCAGCGAGCGCCGTGAGCGTCGCGAGCGTCCTGAGCATGCTGACTCCGCCGAAGGCGACGACAGCAATGACAGCGACTCCAGCGATAACGCTGACGAGTAATCCACGGACCTTTAGAGGAGCCTATTAAATGGCACGTTTCTTCCGTCGTCGTAAATTCTGCCGCTTCACTGCTGAAGACGTGAAAGAGATCGACTTCAAAGATCTCAACACCCTGAAAGCTTACGTATCCGAAACCGGCAAGATCGTTCCAAGCCGTATCACCGGTACCAAAGCTCGTTATCAGCGTCAGCTGGCTACCGCTATCAAGCGCGCCCGCTTCCTGGCCCTGCTGCCCTACACCGACAGCCACGGCCGCTGAGACCGGGTCGTCGACAAGCAGTAAGGGATTAGCATGCGAGCGTTAGCAAGTTTCATCATGCGCGGTCGTGTGCAGGCCACCCTCGTGGTGGTCATCAGCGCGGTACTGCCGCTGCTGTTCTGGTTGAGTGCCGCTGCCGGCAGCCTCGTGCTGCTGCGGCGTGGGTTCAAGGATGCTACATCGGTCATCGCCGGCGGCTTGCTGGCCGGGCTGGCCGTGTGGGTCATGGGTGATCCCATCACCTTTCTGGTGATTGCGGGTGCCTTGGCCCTGGCCGCCATGTTGCGTGCCGAGCACCCCTGGAGCCGGGTGTTGCTCGCCAGTGCCGTGTTCGCCGTGGCTTTCAGCCTCGTGCTTGATCTGGCGCTGGCGCAAACCTTCGATGTGCTGGCCAAGGCGTTTGCCGAAGCCATGCCGAAAATCGAAGGGCAACCGGTGCTCTCCGGTGAGCTGATCCGCCCTGTGCTGGTCGCTTCCACAGCAGTGACGGTGCAATTGTTCAGTGTGCTGGCGTTGATGCTGGCGCGCTATTGGCAGGCAGCGTTGTACAACCCTGGAGGCTTCGGTCGCGAGTTTCGCGAACTGAAGTTGCCGAAACAGACCATGGCGGTCTTGGTGGCAGTGATGGTGGTGGCGCCGTTTATCGGCCCGCAGTTCATCATCCTGGCATCGGCTTCCAGCCTGGTACTGGTGCTGGCCGGCATCGCCTTGATGCACGGGCTGGTGGCACAGGGCCGACTGGCCGGTTTCTGGCTGGTGGGGATGTACGTGACGCTACCGCTGATCATGCAGCTGATTTATCCGTTGCTGATGGTTTTGGCCATTGTCGACAGCCTGATTGATTTTCGCGGTCGCAAGTCCCCTCCGGGGAAAGACTCCGCGAACGGTGAAGGTTAAAAGTTAAGAGGTTTTACCAAATGGAACTGATCCTGCTGGAAAAAGTCGCTAACCTGGGCAACCTGGGCGACAAAGTAAAAGTTAAGGCTGGTTACGGCCGTAACTTCCTGCTGCCATTCGGCAAGGCCACCGTTGCCAACGCCGCCAACCTGGCTGCGTTCGAAGAGCGTCGTGCCGAGCTGGAAAAAGCAGCCGCTGACAAGAAAGCTTCGGCTGAAAGCCGCGCTGCCCAACTGGCCGAGCTGGAAGTGACCATCACTGCCACCGCTGGCGACGAAGGCAAGCTGTTCGGTTCGATCGGCACCCACGACATCGCTGACGCCCTGACCGCCTCCGGCGTTGAAGTGGCCAAGGCTGAAGTTCGTCTGCCGAACGGCACCATCCGTCAGGTTGGCGAATACGACGTAGCCGTGCACCTGCACAGCGACGTTGAAGCCACCGTACGCGTGGTCGTCGTAGCTGCCTAAGCTGCGCTAACTGGCTGGCTCCTTGCGAGTCAGGCGGTTAACATCGGGCACGGTCCTGTTTTCGACAGGCCGTGCCCTTTGTCTTTTTCATCCTCCAGAATTCTTTCGTGGCCATGAACGAGATCACCACCTCCGAACAGCTTGACCTGCAAACCGCAGCCCTGAAGGTACCGCCGCATTCCATCGAGGCCGAACAGGCCGTGCTCGGTGGCCTGATGCTGGACAACAATGCCTGGGAGCGGGTGCTGGACCAGGTGTCGGACGGCGACTTCTACCGGCATGACCACCGGCTGATCTTCCGCGCTGTGCACAAGTTGGCCGACGCCAACCAGCCATTCGACGTGGTGACCCTGCACGAGCAGTTGGACAAGGAAGGCCTGTCCTCGCAAGTCGGCGGCTTGGCTTACCTGGCCGAGCTGGCCAAGAACACCCCTTCGGTGGCCAACATCAAGGCCTACGCCGCGATCATTCGTGAGCGGGCCACGTTGCGCCAGCTGATCAGCATCAGTACCGACATCGCCGACAACGCGTTCAACCCGCAGGGGCGCAACGCTGCCGAGATTCTCGACGATGCCGAGCGGCAGATCTTCCAGATCGCCGAGGCGCGGCCTAAAACCGGCGGCCCGGTGGGCGTCAACGAGCTGTTGACCATGGCCATCGACCGCATCGATACGCTGTTCAACTCCGACAGTGACATCACCGGTATCTCCACCGGTTACACCGACCTGGACGAGAAGACCAGCGGGCTGCAGGCAGCCGACCTGATCATCGTCGCGGGTCGTCCGTCGATGGGTAAGACCACCTTCGCCATGAACCTGGTGGAAAACGCCGTACTGCGTACCGACAAGGCGGTGTTGGTGTTCTCCCTCGAGATGCCAGGTGAGTCGCTGATCATGCGTATGCTCTCGTCCCTGGGGCGTATCGACCAGACCAAAGTCCGTTCCGGCCAGCTGGATGACGACGACTGGCCGCGCCTGACCTCGGCAGTGAACCTGCTCAACGACCGAAAATTGTTCATCGACGATACGGCGGGTATCAGCCCTTCGGAAATGCGCGCGCGTACCCGCCGCCTGGCCCGTGAGCATGGTGAAATCGCCATGATCATGGTCGACTACCTGCAGCTGATGCAGATCCCGGGGTCGGCCGGTGACAACCGTACCAACGAAATTTCCGAGATTTCCCGCTCGCTCAAGGCCCTGGCCAAAGAATTCAACTGCCCGGTCATTGCCCTTTCGCAGCTGAACCGCTCGCTGGAACAGCGCCCGAACAAACGCCCGGTGAACTCCGACTTGCGTGAATCCGGTGCAATCGAGCAGGACGCCGACGTGATCATGTTCGTGTACCGCGACGAGGTGTACCACCCCGAGACCGAGCACAAGGGCGTGGCGGAAATCATCATCGGCAAACAGCGTAACGGCCCCATCGGCTTCGTGCGTTTGGCGTTTATCGGCAAGTACACCCGGTTCGAGAACTTGGCGCCGGGGATGTACAACTTTGATGATGATGAATAACCCATTGAGCTAGCAAGGCCGCTCCTACAAGGTTTGTGGTGCGCCTGCTAGCTCTGAAATCTGAGCGATGTTCGTTTGCCCTTGGCTGATGATCCGCCCCTCGCTCAGGGTGATCACCCGGTCAAACCGCGACAGTGCGCTCTGATCATGCGTCACGCAAATCAGCCCTCGCCCTTTAAATGCTTCGAACAACAGGTCCCAGGTACGCTCTGCCGACGCGGCATCGAGCCCGGCTGTGGGTTCGTCAAAGAAATTGAATTCCCCAGGCTGATTAAGAAGGCGTAGCAGCGTCAGCCTGCGTGCTTCGCCGCCCGATATCGATTCTGCGCGTGCATCCAGATCAAGTTCGTACCAGTCTTTGCTCAGGCCCAACCGTTCAAGCCATCGTTCGATTTGAGCGCGATCATGAGCTTGCTCGAACAGCACCGCGCGGGGCAGGGGGCCGGGAATGAAATGCGCATCCTGAGGGCAGAGTCGTAATCGACTGAATTGTTCACTAGCGTCGAGCGACGCCAGGCACCTGCCGTGCAGGTGCACATCCTTGCGCAACGGGAATATCGTTCCCGCCAGCGTATGCAGAAGTGTCGATTTACCACATCCGCTGGGCCCGATCAGTGCGACCCGTTCTCCTTTGTGCAGTACCAAGGGTTCTTCGATGTGAAGTTGTACAGTATCTCGAGCGCTCAACTGGCACGGGGCGATGCTTAGGCCAGCGTCCTTGTCTTGGGACTTCGCCTCAGTAGTGCATGCTGGGCCGAACGAGGGGAGCTGGAGCCAGTGTTCGAGTTTGCGTTTGTCTAGCCGAAACTGGTCTAGCAATCGCCAGGCCTCAGCAAGTTGCGCAACCCCTGCCAGCAATCCGCTCACCAAGGTGAAGAGAGCAACCAGCTCGCCCAGGCTCAATTGCGGTGTTGCCAGAGCCTGATCATGGATACCCCACATGAGCAAACCGCCACTGCCCAGGCCTATGAACAGGGTGCGCAGGCTCTGAATCCAACCCCCACTGTGAGCTACCTGCACTGCTGAGTCGGCATAGTGCGAAAGTGTCTGGTTGACCGGGAGCATTGCGGCATCCTCGGCCTTTTCCAGTTTGACCGTTGCCGCGCTGGCGAAGGTATCGACCCATTGTTCCGCCAGTTCATCCTCGCGCGCGTTCACTGCCTCGATATGTGGCCGGCGCCAGCGCACCAGGCGATCGTTGGCCCACAGGTAGGCCAGGCTCAAAGGGATGAGGCCGATCAATACCGAAGTAGCCCCCAGGTAAGCGAAGAGCGTTATCAGCACTGCAGCTTCGGCTAGCACCGGCCATGCCGAGCCAATCAGAAAGCCTAACCACCGCTCCTGTGCGGTAATGCCCCTATCCAGTACTTTTACCAGTGTTCCGCCATGGAGTTGTCCATAGGCCTCGAAGCGCTTGTCCAGCAATTCGCGGCACCAGCGGATGGAAAGTTGCTTCACGCGTTCCTGGCAAAGCCGCGCCAGGCACCAGGCTTGTAGAGGGGTCATTGAGGCTTGTAATGCGACAAGGCATATGAAGGCTCCTAGCAGAAGCTGGGAAGACGCGGCTGAGGTGGCCAGGTTGTCAATGATGTCGGCCAAGACTAGAGCAGGTACGACGGTCGCGATTTTCAGGAGCAGTGTCGCGCCGAGGGCGGCGAGAATTCCTCTATAGATTTGCATGTCATTGCCTTATGCCTTTGAGTGCACTCTGTGGCGCGACTGGAATACCTGATCTGATCAGGTGGAAGCGTTCAAGTCCGGGTATGAACACCTGAACAACCGTAGCGAGATTCGGGTGCTCATAAAGTGTGCGATAGAATGCGACCTTATTATGTTTTTCCAAGTTGATCAGTGTTCGCTTGACTTGCCCGCGCACGCTGAGGTCGGTATGCGGAGGGTGAAAAGCGGGTACAGCATATGTGGGGCATGGGTGTATAAGTGCTGAAAGGCGGGTTGAATGAGTAAGCATTTTTTCAGCAGAGAGATCCTCTTGTTTTTCTGTGGCCCCAGAAAGCTGCTCGCACTGAATCTGCTCCGTTACGGCGCGGTACATTGCAATGGAGGGGTTGATGGAGCTGCCGGAGCCAATGCTGCTGAGTGAACCTTCTTTTTTACTACGAGAAACAGCAATGCAAAATGAAACTTCGTAGAAGTCGTGCGTCAAGTATATTTCTAGTTTTTTGGCTCGGCGGAGAAGCTCGGTATCACGGGCAAATGTTTCTTCCAGAAAAGAACTCGAAGGTTGGTAAAGTTCGGGTGGGGAAGTCAGGCCACAAAGTGATAGGTAGTACATAGAAAGTGCGTGACGTTCGATAGCTTCATTGATGGCGTGGAGCAGAGCCTCGTTCTCCGTGCAGCCAAGTGCTGTACCAGAGTTAGTCGAATATTTGGAAAGAAAGCCCGCTGCAGTTTTTTCGATTTCATCAATGTTTCTGGAGGAAGGTGCTATCAATATCGCGGGAATGGCTATTTCGTCGTAGCTGTTCAATGCCTGAAGACTGAAATAAGGTATTCGGCAATCCGGGGGAATGGATTTTAGGAGCCAATCGTCAAATGGGGCTATCGATTGCAAAATTTGGTCGCTTTCGATGAGTGGTGGAGTGCTCTTGTCGACGAAGTAATGCTCTAGGCTCTCGGCAAGGGCTCCTAGTTCGCAATGCTCCCCTTTTCCTGCTCCGCAAGAAACTTCTTTGTAGGCGCTGTCGTATAAGTGGCATGTGGCGACCAGGCTATTCTTTTTTGATAGTTCTGTTTTCGATTGAAGCCCTAAGTGATGATGCATTCTTGTCAAGCGGTTGTAGGCCTCTTCTATGTTCAGCTCGCGTTCGGTGATCATGTTCTGCTCCTTGGTAGAGCCAGAAGGGGCTAAGCCCCTTCTGGTTTGTCACTTACAGAAGGTTGAGAAATTCAACCTCGGACTCGGTGAATGTGTAGTTCATCACGCGTGGGATCTGCAGAGTGTGGATTTCAGAACGACGACGTCCCATGGCTAATGCTCCTATAGAGTTGGTTTGAGTGCGCCTTTCAGCGCGTCACTGTTGTAGCACTTGTTTTTTTGGGGGTTCAAGATCTTCTCGGGATTTGTTGAGGAAAGTTAATGTAGGATTTTTTACTAAGACTAGAAGGTCGATTCCTGCAATTCTTAAGAGATAAAGAAAAAAGCACCAATAATTAGCTGGTTAGCACTTTCTCAGGGTTGGGTAGGCTAAACATTCAGTAAAAAACTGAAGGAATTGCGATCGCTCAGCAGGGGGCGCGATCGCCATCGGTCTAAGCAGGCTCAGGTTTTCCTGTGAGTAATCGCCTTGCCCCGATCCACCCCACGATCCCCCTTTTCTTGAAGACAACCCGATGCAGGGGCAGGGGCCTGCTGTAAGGCTTCGTTGATGTGTTGCCTGGGCTGGCCCTTTCGCGGGTGAACCCGCTCCTACAGGTTCACCATAGGCTTCAAGAGTTGCACCGTACCTGTGGGAGCGGGTTTACCCCACCCGTTGTTCCGCATCGAGCCCGGGATCCAGTGTAGAGACGCCCGCGAGCAGTCTTCGGAGTTGATGGGCTATGTGCGCGAACTGACCATCACCGGGTTGATGGATGAGAAGCCGATGATGATCTGGGCTGCCCATTACCTGAGTGCGATGGCCAAGGCGCTGATGGATGATGCTGAGCTGTGGATGAGGCAGTGAGGGGTTGGCTTCAGGTTGCATGAAGGCCGCCAGGAGTTCGCCGCAACAGTTTCAGCGCCTATGAGATCGAGCGCCGCCCGCGCGGCGCTTGATCTCAAAGGCGCTGCAAGGATTCTGTCGAACACCTGGCAACCCCACTACACCCCTCAACCCAACCACCTGCCACGTCCATCCCCCAACCGTCGCCCCGCCCACCAATCCCCACGAATCCAGTCGGATTTGGTCAAAATTTGTGCTATATTCCGCGCCCGCGATTTCCCTGCACACCAGAACCGGTCACTGACATGCAAGCAGCCAAACCACTCTACGACTATCCCAAGTACTGGGCCGAATGCTTCGGACCAGCACCTTTCCTGCCAATGAGCAGGGAGGAGATGGATCTGCTCGGCTGGGATTCCTGCGACATCATCATCGTGACCGGTGATGCCTACGTCGACCATCCGTCGTTCGGCATGGCCATCATTGGCCGTCTGCTGGAAGCCCAAGGCTTCCGCGTGGGCATCATCGCCCAGCCGAACTGGCAGTCGAAAGACGACTTCATGAAGCTCGGCGAACCGAACCTGTTCTTCGGTGTGGCCGCCGGCAACATGGACTCGATGATCAACCGCTACACCGCGGACAAGAAGATCCGTTCCGACGATGCCTACACCCCTGGTGGCCTGGCCGGCAGCCGTCCGGACCGTGCCAGCCTGGTGTATAGCCAGCGCTGCAAGGAGGCCTACAAGCATGTGCCGATCGTGCTCGGCGGCATCGAGGCTTCGCTGCGCCGCATCGCCCACTACGACTACTGGCAGGACAAGGTTCGTCACTCGATCCTGATCGATGCCAGCGCCGACATCCTGCTGTTCGGCAACGCCGAGCGTGCGGTGGTCGAGGTGGCCCAGCGCCTGTCCAACGGGGAGAAGATCGAGACCATCACCGACGTGCGCGGCACCGCCTTCGTGCGCCGCGATACCCCGCAGGGCTGGTACGAGATCGACTCCACCCGTATCGACCGCCCGGGGCGCGTCGACAAGATCATCAACCCGTACGTGAACACCCAGGACACCCAGGCCTGCGCCATCGAGCAGGCCAAGGGCGACCAGGAAGACCCGAACGAAGCCAAGGTGGTGCAGATTCTCGACAGCCCGGCCGTGACCCGGGAAAAGTCGGTGATCCGCCTGCCATCGTTCGAAAAGGTGCGTAACGACCCGGTGCTCTATGCCCATGCCAACCGCGTGCTGCACCTGGAGACCAACCCGGGCAACGCCCGTGCGCTGGTGCAGAAGCACGGCGAAGTGGATGTGTGGTTCAACCCGCCACCTATCCCCATGAGCACCGAGGAAATGGACTACGTGTTCGGCATGCCTTACGCCCGTGTGCCGCACCCGGCCTATGGCAAGGAGCGCATCCCGGCCTACGAGATGATCCGTTTCTCGGTGAACATCATGCGTGGCTGCTTCGGTGGCTGTACCTTCTGCTCGATCACCGAGCACGAAGGCCGCATCATCCAGAACCGCTCGCACGAGTCGATCCTGCACGAAATCGAAGAGATGCGTGACAAGGTGCCGGGCTTCACCGGCGTGGTCTCGGACCTTGGCGGGCCGACTGCCAACATGTACCGCATCGCCTGCAAAAGCCCCGAGATCGAGAAGCACTGCCGCAAACCGTCGTGCGTGTTCCCGGGCATCTGCGAAAACCTCAATACCGACCACAGCTCGTTGATCGAGCTGTACCGCAAGGCCCGTGCCTTGCCGGGTGTGAAAAAGATCCTGATTGCTTCCGGCCTGCGCTACGACCTGGCGGTGGAGTCGCCGGAGTACGTCAAGGAACTGGTCACCCACCACGTTGGCGGCTACCTGAAGATTGCCCCGGAGCACACCGAGCGTGGCCCGCTGGACAAGATGATGAAGCCGGGTATCGGCACCTACGACCGCTTCAAGCGCATGTTCGAGAAGTTCTCGAAAGAAGCGGGCAAGGAGCAGTACCTGATCCCGTACTTCATTGCCGCGCACCCCGGTACCACCGACGAAGACATGATGAACCTGGCCCTGTGGCTGAAGGGCAACGGCTTCCGCGCCGACCAGGTACAGGCGTTCTACCCGTCGCCAATGGCCTCGGCCACGGCCATGTACCACTCAGGCAAGAACCCGCTGCGCAAGGTGACCTACAAGAGCGAAGGGGTGGAGATCGTCAAGAGCGACGAGCAACGCCGTCTGCACAAGGCGTTCTTGCGCTACCACGACCCGAAGGGCTGGCCGATGCTGCGTAAAGCGCTGCAGCGTATGGGCCGAGCCGACCTGATCGGGCCGGGCAAGCACCAACTGATCCCGCTGCACCAGCCGCAGACCGATACTTATCAGAGCGCGCGCCGGAAGAACTCGACCCCGGCGGGGAGCCACAAGGTGGGCAAGGACCAGAAGATCCTGACCCAGCACACCGGCCTGCCGCCGCGTGGCAGCGATGGCAGCAAGCCGTGGGACAAGCGCGAAAAGGCCAAGGCCGAGGCGTTTGCGCGTAACCAGCAGGCTGCCAAGGAGCGCAAAGAGGCGAGCAAGGGTGGCAAGGGCAACAAGAAGCCGCGTCAGCCTGTCATTCCCCGCTGATCTTGAAGGCTACATAGAGCCCTGTGGGAGCGGGTTCACCCGCGAATGCGTCGGTAGATCCACTATCGATTCGCGGGTGAACCCGCTCCTACAGGGTCAGTGTTCGGCCCATCCATCTGGGTCAGTCAGGCTGCTTGTCGACCCACTTAGGCGCGACCGGCGCCACAAAGCTGTCCATCCCGTCCAGCAGCTCGTCCGGCTGCTGCCCCAGCAGCAACATCGCCCGGTGTTGCGGGCGCACGAAACCTTCTTCGACGATATGGTCGAGGAACCCGCCCAGCTTGTCGTAGAAACCGTTCACATCCAGTAGCCCGAGTGGCTTGGCGTGATAGCCCAGCTGCCCCCAGGTCCACACTTCGAACAGTTCCTCCAGCGTACCCAGCCCACCCGGCAAGGCAATGAAGGCATCGCTCAGCTCGGCCATGCGGGCCTTGCGCGCATGCATGCCATCCACCACTTCCAGGCGGGTCAGGCCCTTGTGGCCGACTTCAGCGTCCAGCAGGCTCTGCGGAATGATCCCGACCACTTCGCCGCCGGCCGCCATGGCCGCGTCGGCCACCACGCCCATCAAGCCGACCGCGCCACCGCCATACACCAGGGTCAAGCCACGGCGGGCAATGGCCTGGCCTAGCGCGACGGCTGCTTCACGGTAGGCAGGGTTGGCGCCCATGCTGGCGCCGCAGAACACACAAACGGAACGTACGGGCATTGCTCATCTCCTGTCACTGAGGCGCACAGGTTACGGCGCATGCCGGTCACTTCCAAGGCCGGTTCATTCTGGCCGGGAGAATTCGCAGATGGCTCCTGTGGCCCCGTGGGCGTAGGCGGCGAGCAGGCTATTGAGGAAGTTGGAGATGGGCATTTGGTATTGCTCCTAAATGAGAGGTTGTCTCATCGTCCAATAAAAGGGCATGATGTGCCCTTAGATTTGTTGTATACAATCCATTGAACAATTCTACTGGCTGGCCTCTTGACGCCCCCTTGACCCATATCAGCAAGGGGCTGAACGGTTTCAGGCAGTCTCGCAATTGATAAAACCCTGCCAAGGAGATTCATGATGTTTGCGAAAGCTGTAGCGGTATCCCTGCTGACCCTCGCCAGCGCTTCTGTCTTCGCCGCCGAGTGCTCGGTCACTGTCGACTCGACTGACCAGATGTCCTACACCAGCAAGGAATTCACTGTCGACAAGAGCTGCAAGGAATTCACCGTCAAACTGACCCACTCTGGCAACCTGCCGAAGAACGTCATGGGCCACAACCTGGTGATCAGCAAGACTGCCGACATGCAGGCCATTGCCACCGAAGGCATGAGTCAGGGTCTGGATAAGGACTATCTGAAGGCTGACAACGCCGCGATCATCGCCCACACCAAGATGATCGGCGCGCCTGAGAAAGAAACCGAAGTGAAGTTCGACACTTCCAAGCTGGAAGCCGGTGGTGACTACAGCTTCTTCTGCACCTTCCCGGGCCACATCTCGATGATGAAAGGCAAGGTCATCGTCAAGTAATCAAAGGCTGACGGCGAACCCTGCAGGAGCGGGTTCACCCGCGAATGCGTCGGTGGGTTCACCCTCGTATTCGCGGGTGAACCCGCTCCTGCAGGCCACTTATCAAGGAGCGAACGGCAGTTCGCGCTTGTGCTGGGTCTTGCGGTAGGTGGCGACGATGATGTCGAACGCTGCCTGGTCAACCGGCTGCCCATGCAGGAAGGCATCGATCTGCGCGTAGGTCACGCCATGTGACGCCTCGTCCGGCTTGCCCGGCTCCAGGTCTTCCAGGTCGGCCGTTGGCACCTTTTCCACCAGTGACTCCGGCGCACCGAAGCTGCGCGCAATCGCCCGCACCTGATTCTTCACCAGCCCACTCAACGGCGCGAGGTCGCAGGCACCATCACCAAACTTGGTAAAGAAGCCCATCACCGCCTCGGCGGCGTGGTCGGTTCCGATCACCAGACCTGCGCGGGCGCCAGCGATGGTGTACTGGGCGACCATCCGGGTACGTGCCTTGACGTTGCCAACCACGAAGTCCACCAACGTCGGCGAGCCGTTCTTCAACGCCGCCACTTCAGCTGCCAATGCACGCACTGCCGGGGCGATATCCACCGTGTGAACTTCATCTGCCTTGATAACTTCCAGGCATGCCTGGGCGTCATGCTCGTCATGCTGTACCTGGTACGGCAGGCGCACGGCAATGAAGGTGTAGGCCTTGTCGCCGGTCTCGGCGCGCAGCTCGTTGATGGCGCGCTGGGCGAGCAGGGCGGCAGTCAGTGAGTCGACGCCACCGCTGATGCCCAGCACCAAGGTCTTGAGTCGAGCATTGGCCAGGCAGTCCTTGATGAACGCCACCCGCCGGGCGACTTCGGCCTCGAGCGCTGCCGCGTCGGCGAACGGCGGCTGTACCTTCAGCGCCTGGGCAATCTCTTGCTGAACCGCTTGCATGGGTTACTCCTTGCTGGGGACTTTGAATACGTGACGCATGTAGGCGACGAAGTTCTCGTCGCGGCACTGGGTCTTGGCGGCTTCGTCAGAAATCTTGGCCACCGGCGCGCCGTTGCAGTCGGTCATTTTAAGCACGATGCTCATGGGTGCCACACCAGGGATGTCGCAGGTCAGGTTGGTTCCGATGCCAAAGCTGACGTTGATGCGGCCGCGCAGGGCGCGGAAAATTTCCAGCGAGCGGGTCAGGTTGAGGCCGTCGGAAAACACCAGGGTCTTGGTCATCGGGTCGATACCCAGTTTCTGGTAATGGGCAATGGCCTTTTCCGCCCAGGCTACCGGCTCGCCCGAATCATGGCGCAGGCCGTCGAACAGCTTGGCGAAGTACAGGTCGAAATCGCCGAGGAAGGCATCCATGGTGATGCAGTCGGTCAGGGCGATGCCGAGCAGGCCGCGGTACTCGCGTACCCAGCAGTCCAGCGCAGCGATCTGGCTGTCGATCAGCCGTGGGCCGAGCTGCTGGTGGGCCATGATCCACTCGTGGGCCATGGTGCCCAGCGGCTTGATATCCAGTTTCCATGCCAGGTCGACGTTGCTGGTGCCGACAAAACGGCCGGGGAAGTCGTCGCGCAGCACCCTTACCACTTCCTCCTGCACGCGGCTGGAAAAGCGCCGGCGGGTGCCGAAGTCGGCCACCTGCAGTTCGGCCAGCTCGTCGTCGCTGGCATGTGCACGCAGCCAGTCAAACTTGCGGTACAACTGATCCCGCGCCTCGGCCAGGCGCATGTGCGGGTGCAGATTGCGGTTGCGTACTTCGCTGATGATGGCCAGCAGCGGCACTTCGAACAGGATCACATGCAGCCACGGACCTTTCAGGCGCAGAAACAGCTGATCATTTTCGATGCCGACGTGCACGTAACGCAGGTTGAAGCGGAACAGGCGCAGAAAGCGTAAAAAGTCGGGCTTGAGGAAGCTGATGCGTTCGAGGAAGGCCAGCTGGCCATCGTCCAGGGTGAGGTCGGCAAGCCGTTCGAGCTGATTGCGAATTTCGCCGAGGTAGGGGCGCAGGTCCTCACCGTTGCGGCAGCGGAATTCCCATTCGACGTCGGCGTCCGGGTAGTTGTGCAGCACACCCTGCATCATGGTGAGTTTGTAGAAGTCGGTGTCGAGCAGGTTGTGCACGATGCGCTCGGCGAATGCGCTTTCGCTCATCAAGGGGGCTCCGGAAGCGGCGATTGGCGGACATTGTGCCAGCCTTTTCCACCTTGTGTGGCTGTTCCGGCCTCTTCTCGGGCAAGCCCGCTCCTGCACGGTGCGGGGACTTGCTCCTAATGTGGGAGCTGGCGTGCCCGTGAAGAGGCCGAAACAGCCAAAACAGAGGTGTTTTTCCGTGCACCAGCTAGCCTTGAAACGGTGCCGCCTGTAGCAGTCGCGCACCAGCGGTGTGCAGTTCGGTGACGTCCGCTGTTACAGGGCGGTTGCACGTAAACACTTGCCAGGGTTGCAATGATGGCACTCGAAGGTTGCTCCTTGTCTGTACGTGTGGTGGCGCCTGCCGCGTGGCAGACGGTTGCACGCTCAATAAAGAAAAGGCCGCCCGTCGCCTACCGGCACCCTTCACAGTGTGTTTTCCCGGAAGACAAAACCGATGGCACGGCCCTTGCTCTGAGTACCGGGCTGAGAAGTTGTAGTGCCAACCAAAAAAACTCTAGGAGCACCACCTCATGTCGCAGACGTTTTACAAGAAAGGTTTCCTGGCTCTGGCCGTAGCTACGGCACTGGGTGTTTCTTCGTATGTTCAGGCCGACGTCAAGATCGGTGTAGCGGGCCCCATGACTGGGGCAAACGCAGCGTTTGGCGAGCAGTACATGAAAGGTGCGCAGGCAGCGGCTGACAAGATCAACGCCGCTGGTGGCGTGAATGGCGAGAAAATCGTCCTGGTCAAAGGCGATGACGCCTGTGAACCGAAGCAAGCCGTGGCCGTGGCCAACCGCCTGGTCGATCAGGACAAGGTGATTGGCGTGGTGGGCCACTTCTGCTCTTCCAACACGATCCCGGCCTCCGAGGTATATGACGAGGCGGGCGTGATCGCCATCACCCCAGGCTCCACCAACCCACAGGTCACTGAGCGCGGCCTGAGTGCCATGTTCCGCATGTGCGGCCGTGACGACCAGCAGGGTATCGTCGCTGGCGACTACATCGTCGACGTGCTCAAGGGCAAGAAGGTTGCGGTGTTGCACGACAAGGACACCTACGGCCAGGGCCTGGCTGACGCGACCAAGGCGCAGCTGGAAAAACGCGGCGTGAAGCCTGTGCTGTACGAAGGCCTGACCCGTGGCGAGAAAGACTTCAGCGCGGTGGTCACCAAGATCCGCTCTACCGGTGCCGACGTGGTCTACTTCGGCGGCCTGCACCCGGAAGCCGGCCCGCTGGTACGCCAGCTGCGCGAGCAAGGCCTGAAGGACGTCAAGTTCATGTCCGATGATGGCATCGTCACCGACGAACTGGTGTCTACCGCCGGCGGCGCGCAATACGTTGACGGCGTGTACATGACCTTCGGTGCCGACCCGCGCCTGCTGCCAGACAGCAAGGCGGTGGTGGAGGAGTTCCGCAAGGCCGGCACCGAACCTGAGGGCTACACCCTGTACGCCTACGCTTCGCTGCAGGCTCTGGCTGCCGCGTTCAATGGCGCGAAGTCGAACAAGGGCGAGGACGCTGCCAAGTGGCTCAAGGCCAACCCGGTGCAGACCGTCATGGGTGAGAAGAAGTGGGACAGCAAGGGCGACCTGACCGTCTCCGACTACGTGGTCTACCAGTGGGACAAGACCGGTAAATACCACCAGCTGGAAAAACAAAAATAACAACGGCCCGCGGCCCGGGCGGTTGCTCGGGCCCAAGCCCCGCGGTACCTGTCTTTATTCGTAGATCTGCACAGTTCTGCGCTGCGAGGGCCCCGCACAGGTGGCCCGCGCCGTGGTCGGCGCTCGTGCAATCTCAATCAGGTGAGATTGCGTTATGGATGGTATTTTCCTGCAGCAACTGGTCAACGGCCTGACCCTCGGGTCGGTCTATGGCCTGATCGCCATCGGCTACACAATGGTCTATGGCATTATCGGCATGATCAACTTCGCGCACGGCGAGGTGTACATGATCTCCGCTTACCTCGCGGCGATCAGCCTGGCATTGCTGGCTTACTTCGGTGTCGAATCGTTCCCCCTGCTGATGCTGGGCACCTTGTTGTTCACCATCGTCGTCACCGGCGTTTATGGTTTCACCATCGAGCGCATCGCCTACAAACCGCTGCGTAACTCCACCCGCCTGGCACCGCTGATCAGTGCCATCGGCATTTCGCTGATCCTGCAGAACTACGCACAGATCAGCCAGGGCGCCCGCCAGCAAGGCGTGCCAACCCTGCTGGAAGGCGCCATGCGTGTCGAAGTCGGGTCCGGCTTCGTGCAACTGACTTATACCAAGATCTTCATCCTGGTGGCGGCCTTTGTCGGCATGGGCCTGCTGACCTACGTGATCAAGTACACCAAGCTCGGCCGCATGTGCCGTGCTACCCAGCAAGACCGCAAGATGGCCTCGATCCTGGGTATCAACACCGACCGGGTAATCTCCTACGTGTTCGTCATCGGTGCAGTGATGGCCGCCCTGGCCGGCGTGCTCATCACCATGAACTACGGCACCTTCGACTTCTACGCCGGCTTCATCATCGGTATCAAGGCGTTCACTGCCGCAGTGCTCGGGGGTATCGGCTCGCTGCCGGGTGCCATGCTCGGCGGGATCATCCTGGGAATTTCCGAGTCGCTGTTCTCAGGCCTGATCAACTCCGACTACAAGGATGTGTTCAGCTTCTCGCTGCTGGTGATGATCCTTATCTTCCGCCCACAAGGCCTGCTGGGTCGCCCGCTCGTGGCTAAGGTGTGAACATGTCCGTTGCCAAAACTGCCTCTATTAGCGAAACCAAGGGTTTCGACCTTAAACGCAGCCTGCTGGAGACCATTGTCGCTGGCCTGCTGGCACTTATCGTGTTTGGTCCGGTCGTTGGTGTGGTGCTCGACGGCTACACCTTCAATGCCGAGCCGCGCCGCGTGGCCTGGCTGGTCGGCGGTGTGATGGTGGGGCGCTTCCTGCTCAGCCTGTTCCTGCAGACTGCCCCCGGGCAGCGCATGCTCCTGGGCTTCGACAGCGGTGGCTCGGGCGTGCATGTGACCGCACCGGACTACAAGTCGCGCCTGCGTTACATCATCCCCGCGCTGATCGTGATTGCCATCGTTTTCCCGATCTTCGCCAACAAGTACCTGCTGACCGTGGTCATCCTCGGCCTGATCTACGTATTGCTGGGCCTTGGCCTGAACATCGTGGTCGGCCTGGCCGGCCTGCTCGACCTGGGTTACGTGGCGTTCTATGCCATCGGTGCCTACGGTCTGGCGCTGGGTTACCAGTACCTGGGGCTGGGCTTCTGGAGCGTGCTGCCGCTGGCGGCCATCGCTGCGGCGCTGGCGGGGTGCATCCTCGGCTTCCCGGTGTTGCGCATGCACGGTGACTACCTGGCGATCGTGACGCTGGGCTTTGGCGAGATCATTCGCCTGGTGCTGAACAACTGGCTATCGTTCACCGGTGGCCCCAACGGCATGCCGGCACCTTCACCCACCTTCTTCGGCCTTGAGTTCGGCCGCCGGGCCAAGGATGGCGGGGTGCCGATCCACGAGTTCTTCGGCTTCGAGTACAACGCCAGCCTCAAGTTCGTGTTCATCTACGCGGTGCTGTTCATGGTCGTGCTGGCAGTGCTGTACATCAAGCATCGCCTGACTCGCATGCCGGTCGGCCGGGCCTGGGAAGCGCTGCGCGAAGACGAGATTGCCTGCCGTTCGATGGGCCTGAACCACGTGCTGGTCAAGCTGTCGGCCTTTACCCTGGGCGCCTCGACTGCCGGTCTGGCCGGGGTGTTCTTCGCCACCTACCAGGGCTTCGTCAACCCGTCGTCGTTCACATTTTTCGAGTCGGCGCTGATCCTCGCCATCGTCGTGCTGGGTGGCATGGGCTCGACCGTGGGTGTGGTCATCGCGGCGTTCGTGCTGACCGTGGCGCCGGAACTGCTGCGCAGCTTCTCCGAGTACCGGGTGCTGCTGTTCGGCGTGCTGATGGTGCTGATGATGATCTGGCGACCGCGTGGGCTGATCCGTATCAGCCGTACCGGTGTGACCCCACGTAAAGGAGTGGCGCCATGAGCGACGATATCATTCTCTCGGTCGACAACCTGATGATGCAGTTCGGTGGCATCAAGGCGCTCAGCGACGTCAGCCTGAAGGTCCGGCGCAACCAGATATTTGCCCTGATCGGCCCCAACGGCGCCGGCAAGACCACGGTATTCAACTGCCTGACCGGCTTTTACAAGGCCAGTGGCGGACGTATCGAACTGAACGTGCGCGGCAGCCACACCAACGTCATCCAGCTGCTCGGCGAGCGCTTCCAGGCGGCCGACTTCGTGTCGCCTGCGCGCTTTGCCAACCGTATGTACTACAAGATGTTCGGTGGTACCCACCTGGTCAACCGCGCCGGCCTGGCGCGCACCTTCCAGAACATTCGCCTGTTCAAGGAAATGTCGGTGGTGGAGAACCTGCTGGTGGCCCAGCACATGTGGGTCAACCGCAACTTGCTGGCCGGGGTGCTCAACACCAAGGCCTACCGCAAGGCCGAAAGCGATGCGCTGGACCACGCCTTCTACTGGCTGGAAGTAGTAGACCTGGTCGATTGCGCCAACCGCCTGGCCGGCGAGCTGTCGTACGGCCAGCAGCGGCGTCTGGAAATCGCCCGGGCCATGTGCACGCGGCCGAAGATCATCTGCCTGGACGAACCGGCGGCGGGCCTTAACCCGCAGGAAACCGAGGCACTCAGCCGCATGATCCGTGTGCTGCGTGACGAGCACGACATCACTGTGGTGTTGATCGAGCACGACATGGGCATGGTCATGAGCATCTCCGACCATATCGTGGTGCTGGACCACGGCAACGTGATTGCCGAAGGTGCGCCGCAGGACATCCGCCACAACCCGACGGTGATTGCCGCCTACCTGGGTGCAGACGAAGAGGAACTGGTATGAGTGCACCCATTCTCGAGCTGAAAGACCTGGACGTGTTCTATGGGCCGATCCAGGCACTGAAGAAAGTCTCGATGCACATCAACGAGGGCGAGACGGTAAGCCTGATCGGCGCCAACGGTGCCGGCAAGTCGACCCTGCTGATGTCGATTTTCGGCCAGCCGCGGGCGGCATCCGGGCATATCGTGTACCGCGGCACCGACATCACCCGCAAATCCTCGCACTACATCGCCTCCAACGGCATTGCCCAGTCGCCGGAGGGGCGCCGGGTGTTTCCCGACATGACCGTCGAGGAAAACCTGATGATGGGTACCATCCCCATCGGCGACAAGCATGCCGACGAAGACATGCAGCGTATGTACGAGCTGTTCCCGCGGTTGAAGGAGCGGCGTAACCAGCGGGCCATGACCATGTCGGGTGGCGAGCAGCAAATGCTGGCGATTGCCCGGGCGCTGATGAGCCGGCCGAAATTGCTGTTGCTGGACGAGCCCTCGCTGGGTCTGGCACCGATCGTGGTCAAGCAGATTTTCTCGACCCTGCGAGAACTGGCCAAGACCGGGATGACTATCTTCCTGGTGGAGCAGAACGCCAACCATGCGCTGAAACTGTCGGACCGGGCCTATGTGATGGTCAACGGGCAGATTCGCATGACCGGGACCGGGCAGGAACTGTTGGTCAATGAGGAAGTGCGTAACGCTTATCTGGGCGGGCACTGAGTTGTGTTAAGGGGCTGCAGTGCAGCCCCCTTCTCAATGTGGAAAACTTGTCGTTCCCTTCTCCCGAAACACACCCATATTCCTTCGCAAGCCATTGTTTCCACAGGCCAACTCTTTTCCACGGATAGTGTGGAGCCGCCTGTGGAAAACATGGTGGCATATCGCTCAAGGCCTTGAGTATCAAGCCCTGTAGCGATTTGATCATTTTTTGTTCATATCCCCGTTGTGGATGATTTTCCCAAGCTTTCAACATCTCTGCGTGTGCTTCAAGTGCAGTGCCAATCCTGTGGATAACTCTGTGTAAAAACCTTGGACAGACCGCTGCAGGCGGCATGTTTGAAAGCCTTGCGCCATCACCGACAAGATATCCACAGACCACAATCCGCTGAAAGGGTTCCGTACAGTGGACAAGTTGCCCCCAATCCGTGGGGAAAGCCTTGTGGATAACATGCGCATACCTGGCGGCGAGCCCTCTGCTGCAAGGGTTTCGCGAGTATGAACAAAAAATGAACAGCCCCTGAGCGGCTTGCTGCCTGCGCCGTGCGCGGGCATGCTGCAAAGCTGCCATGACAACCTACCGTGAGGAACACAGCATGACGTCCACCGTATTCATCACTGGCGCGACTTCCGGTTTCGGCGAGGCCACCGCCCGCCGCTTCGCAGAAGCCGGCTGGAAGCTGGTACTCACTGGGCGCCGCAAAGAGCGCCTGGATGCCCTGTGCGCTGAACTGTCGGCCAAGACCGAAGTGCATGGCCTGGTGCTGGACGTGCGTGACCGCAAGGCAATGGAGCAGGCTATTGCCAATCTGCCGGCCGGCTTTGAAAAGATTCGCGGTCTGGTCAACAACGCCGGCTTGGCGCTGGGTGTGGATGCTGCGCAGAACTGCAGCCTGGACGACTGGGAAACCATGGTCGACACCAACATCAAGGGCCTGATGTACACCACTCGCCTGCTGCTGCCACGGCTCATCGCCCATGGCCGCGGCGCGTCGATCCTGAACGTCGGGTCGGTGGCGGGCAACTATCCGTACCCGGGCAGCAACGTGTATGGCGGCACCAAGGCCTTCGTCGGCAAGTTCTCGCTGAGCCTGCGTTGCGACCTGCGCGGTACCGGCGTGCGTGTGAGCAACATCGAGCCGGGCCTGTGCGAGAGCGAGTTCTCGCTGGTGCGCTTCGGGGGTGACCAGGCCAAGTACGATGCTACCTACGCGGGTGCGGAGCCGATCCAGCCACAGGATATTGCCGAGACCATCTTCTGGATCCTCAACCAGCCGGCGCACATCAACATCAACAGCTTGGAACTGATGCCGGTGAGCCAGGACTGGGCAGGGTTCTCGATCGACCGATCAAAAGGCTAAGCATACGCCGCGAACCGGAAAGACCCGGTTCGCGAAACAACCGCATCGCTCAGTTGATATAGCTAAAGCCGGTTCTGCCTTCAGGGATGATGCCTAACGCTTGAAGGACATCGTTGATGGCGTCATGCCGGCCCATGTCCTCGGCCGTTGCCTCGCAATTGATGACACGGCGCAGGCTTAGCAGGTAGCTGAGTTTGCCATGGGAGTGCTCGTCATAGCGGTGGCCGTGATCGATTATCTTCTGTGCCGCTCGGTTGATCTGCTCTTCGACAAATGCCTTGAAGGCTTCTGCTTCCATAGTTGGTTACTCCTGAACGTTCGAGAAAGGGGCACCAACATAGGGGTGGGGAGATGCTTCCGGCAGAGGGAAACGCTCACCCCTGACAGATTCGTTGTATGGATTAGATGTTCGCCTGATTCAGCCCTTCCAGGCAGGTAGCCAAGTGATAAGGCGTGGTCGATGGCATGTCATCCCTGCTCACCGCGCCGTCACCCCCTCGGCACTCATACCAGCCGGCGTCACGCAGGAACCGCGCTGAAAGGGCGCCCAACTGCCCCGCGAGCTTTGCTTCACTGCCTTCACGCAATGTAAGCGCCCGCAGGTACTCGGCCTGCGCCCAGATACGCTGGGAGGCATCAAGCACCCGGCCATCCACATTCAGCATGGCCAGTACGGCCGCATCCTTCACCCCGAATTGCTCGGCAAAGGCGAAAGCCCGGTCTATTGACGCATGCAGCGGGGTGTCACGCAGCAGCGGGGAGGTATGCAGCAGATAGAACCACTCGAACTGGTGCCCAGGCTCGAACCAGTTATCCACAGCCCCGCGTGGCTTTTCCAGCATCAGGCCATGGGCCGGTTCAATGAAATGCGCCTCGAGTGCCTGACACAATTGCAGCAGCGACTGGCGGACATGTTCGTCGTCACGCACAGCCAGTACCTGCAGGAACGCTTCGGCCAGGTGCATCTGCGGATTCTGCAGCGGGCCACTGCCGAGGTCGGCCCAGTCTTCGCCCAGGCAGGCTTCGTACAGGCCATCGTCACGGGCGAACTGCTGGTCGATGATGTCCAGCGCGGCATTCAACGTGGACTCCACCAGGTTTTCGCGCACTTTGCCCCAGTAGTGCGCGCAGGCGAACACGATGAAGGCGTGGGTATACAGGTCCTTGCGCCGGTCCAGCGGCTTGCCTTGGGCGTCGATGCTGTAGAACCAGCCCCCGTGCTCGGCATCGTGGAAGTGCTTTTGCAGCGAGCGAAACAGGGCTGCGGCGCGTTCGGCGGCGCCCGGCTGGCCGATACGGCTGCTGAACACGTACAGCTGGCGTGCACAGGCCATGGCCCGGTAGCGCTGCACCGGCAACGGTTGGTGCTGGGCGTCCAGCGCTTCGTAGGGCAGGGCCATGTCGGCGTTCCAGCCCGGGCCTTGCCACAGCGGCACGATGCGTTCGGCGAAGTGCTGGTTGAAGCGGGCCAGTTCGGGCAGGGTGGGGCGGGGGTCGGACATTTGGGCGCTCGTCGCTGTCGGGCAGGGCGCCATGGTAGCAGAAGTGGGGTTTTCAGTAGCCTGGGTTGCCGAGCCCCTGCCAATGCCGCGCCCCGACAAAGATGAAGCGCAATTGCTGGGTGATCTTTTCCTGCGGCGTCAGGGCCTGTGGATAACCCGCTTCCGGGTTGTCGATAAGCTCGGGCAGGGTGGCGAACACGGTCTTCACCACCAGGTCGGCCATCACCGCAAGCGCGGCGCTGTCCAGGTGTTGCCAGCGCTTCATGCGCGCAAGGTCGGTGGCAAGGTCGTCGCTGATATCCTGGCGCAGGCGGGCAATGGCCTGGCGCACGGCCTGCGCACCGCCGTACTGCTCGCGGGCCAGGAACAGGAACTGCGCGCGGTGGGCGGCTACCACGTCGAGGAAGATGCGCACCGAGGCGTCGGTGATGCCGCCCAGTTCGAATTCGTTCTGGCGCACCAGGCGGATGGTCTGGCGGAAGGTGGTGTCGATTTCGGCGACAAGGGCCAGGCCCAGAGCGTCCATGTCGGAGAAATGCCGATAGAAGCCGGTCGGCACGATGCCAGCTGTCTTCGCCACTTCGCGCAGGCTGATACTGCCGAAACCACGGCCACTCTCCATGAGCAGGCAGGCGGCATCGAGCAGGGCCTGGCGGGTCTGTAGCTTCTGTTCGGCGCGCGGCAGCATGATGCGGGCTTCTGTAACGGTCAGGCTGGGCACTCTAGATAAAAAAACAAAGCCCGGTCAATGGACCGGGCCTGGAGGGGAGCAAGCGTTGTGACAGAAGTTGTTCTTTTCGGCCATGGCGATCAGCTCACACGGCTGAGTTCAACCAGGCGATCCGAGCCACCTTCAGCGACACGGCCAGCTTGTTCGATCAGACGATCGGAGCCGCCTTCGGCAACACGGCCAGCTTGTTCGATCAGACGATCCGAGCCACCTTCGGCAACACGGCCAGAACGTTCGATCAGACGATCGGAGCCACCTTCAGCAACGCGGCCAGAACGTTCGATCAGACGATCGGAGCCACCTTCAGCAACACGGCCAGAACGTTCGATCAGGCGATCGGAGCCACCTTCAGCAACGCGGCCAGAACGTTCGATCAGGCGATCGGAGCCACCTTCAGCAACGCGGCCAGAACGTTCGATCAGGCGATCGGAGCCACCTTCGGCAACACGGCCAGAACGTTCGATCAGGCGATCGGAGCCGCCTTCAGCTACGGTGTTCAGCGGCTGGGCGATTTCGGCAGCGCTGGAGCGCGCTTCGGACGTCAGGTGTTGCTCGGACGCCGGCAGGGCGAAAGCGTTGGCGGCCAGAAGGGACAGGGTCAGGGTCAGCAGATGGCGTTTCATGATTTCGGTGCTCCTCTCGGGGGCTGGAAAGTGGGTACGAAGCCAATGCTACGCCGCGTAACGCCAGAGAGAAGTTCATACGGGTAATGGTAACAATCGACCATATTGATAGAGGATTGCAGTGCCTCTATTCCGGACCTTGCAGCCATGCAGGCAACCACCGGCCCCTGTTGGCGGTGGGTAACATGTGCAGTCTGGCGCGACACATTCCTGAGCAAAGGGCCAGGAAAAACTTCGCTATCATGGCGCCATTGATAAAACCTCACGGGTTTTCATCAGTCGGAGTTATTGAGGCCATCGCAGCGCCTGTTTTCTGTCATGCCGCAAGGAGAATTACGCAATGACGCGTCCCGCCAGAATCCTCGTCTGGACCCTCGCCAGCCTGCTTACCGTGCTGGCGATCCTGGTGGTAGTGATTGCCACCTTCGACTGGAACCGCGTCAAGCCACTGCTCAACGAGAAGGTCTCTGAAGCCTTGCATCGGCCCTTCGCGATCAACGGCAACCTCGCCGTGCACTGGCGTACCGAGCCCGAAGAGGGCGGGTGGCGTGCCTGGGTGCCTTGGCCGCACTTCATTGCCGAAGACCTGACGCTGGGCAACCCCGAGTGGCTCAAGGAGCCGAAGATGGTCGGCCTTGAGCGTGTGGAGTTTCGCCTGGCGCCGCTGCCGCTGATGTTCCAGCAGATCAGCATACCCCGCATCAACCTCACCAAGCCCACTGCCAGCCTCACTCGCCTGGCCGATGGCCGCGCCAACTGGGTCTTCGACTTCGGCCCCAAGGATGAAAACGCCGAACCTTCCAAATGGCAGCTGGACATCGGCGCCATCGGCTTTGACCAGGGCAACGTCAGCTTCGACGACCAGACCCTGAAAACCAGCATGAAGGTGCAGGTCGACCCGCTTGGCAAGCCAATCCCGTTCAGTGAGATTGTCGGCAAGGCCAGCGCCGAGAAGGCCGGCGGTGCTCAGGACTATGCCTTCGGCCTCAAGGCCCAGGGCCGCTACAAAGGCCAGCCAGTGTCCGGCACCGGCAAGATCGGTGGCCTGCTGGCCCTGCAGGACGCCAGCCAGCCGTTCCCGCTGCAGGCCGACGTGCGCATCGCCGACACCCATGTGGTGCTCGCCGGCACCCTCACCGACCCGCGCAACCTTGGTGCCCTCGACCTGCGCCTGCGTTTGTCGGGTGCCAGCCTGGGCAACCTCTACCCATTGACCGGCGTCACCTTGCCTGACACCCCGGCCTATTCCACCGACGGCCACCTACGCGCCAACCTGCAGGCGGCGCAAGGGGCGTCGTTCAATTACCAGGGCTTCAACGGCAAGATCGGCGACAGCGATATACATGGGGACCTGGCCTTCGTTGCCAGCCAGCCACGGCCTAAACTGTCCGGCAACCTGGTATCGAACCAGTTGCTGTTCAAGGACCTGGCGCCGCTGATCGGTGCCGACTCCAATGCCGAACAGAAGGCCCGTGGCGGTGCCAGCAAGCAGCCGGCAGGCAAGGTGCTGCCAGTGGAGGCGTTTCGCACCGAGCGTTGGCGGGCAATGGACGCTGATGTCACCTTTGCTGGCAAGCGCATCGTGCACAGCGCGCAACTGCCGTTCACTGACCTGTCGGCCCATTTGGTTCTGGAAGACGGTCTGTTGCGCCTGGAGCCCCTGCGCTTTGGCGTGGCCGGCGGCAGCCTGGCCTCCAACATCCGCCTGGACGGGCGCAGCGTGCCCTTGCAGGGGCGCGCGAAGTTGACTGCGCGGGGCTTCAAGCTCAAGCAACTGTTCCCCACCTTTGCGCCAATGCAGACCAGCTTTGGTGAGCTCAATGGCGACGCCGACATCAGCGGCCGTGGCAACTCGGTAGCCGCCTTGCTGGGTACCGCCAATGGCGACTTGCGCATGCTGATCAACGATGGCGCCATCAGCCGCAGCCTGATGGAAATTGCCGGCTTGAACGTGGGCAACTATGTGGTCGGCAAGCTGTTTGGTGACGAGGACGTGAAGATCAACTGTGCGGCAGCCGATGTAGGCATCAAGGATGGCCTGGCGACTACGCGGCTGTTCATCTTCGATACCGAGAACGCGATCATCTACATCGACGGCACGGCGAACTTCGCTTCTGAGCAACTGGATTTGAACATCACCCCTGAATCGAAAGGGCTGCGGTTGTTCTCGCTGCGTTCACCCCTGTATGTGCGCGGACCGTTCGCCAAGCCGAACGCCGGTGTGCAGGCAGTGCCGCTGGCGTTGCGTGGCGCAGGGATGGTTGCGCTGGGGGTGGTGGCAGGGCCGGCGGCGGGGTTGCTGGCGCTGATTGCGCCCAGCAGCGGGGATGACCCGAACCAGTGCACACCGTTGTTGCAGCAGATGAAGGCAGGCAAGGCGCCGGCAGCGGTGAAAGCACAGAAATAGCAAGGGGCCGCAAAAGCGGCCCCTTGAGGGTGTCAGAAATCAAAGGCCTTGCAACAGGTCGGACATATCGTCCGCGTGCTCCTCTTCCTGCGCCAGGATGTCTTCGAAGATACGACGGGTAGTCGGGTCTTTATCCCCGATGTATTGAATGATCTCGCGGTAGCTGTCGATGGCAATGCGCTCTGCCACCAGGTCTTCCAGCACCATCTCTTTGAGCGAATTGCCGGCCACGTACTGGGCATGCGAGTGCTTGGTCAGGTTGTCGGGGTTGAAGTCCGGCTCCCCGCCCAGTTGCACGATGCGTTCGGCCAATTTGTCGGCATGTTCGGCTTCCTGGTTGGCATGTTCCAGAAACTCCTCGGCAGCCACACTGGCTTTGATGCCGCTGGCCATGAAGTAGTGGCGCTTGTAGCGCAGCACACAGACCAGCTCGGTGGCCAGCGATTCATTAAGCAGGCGCAGGATCTGTTCACGGTCGGCGTGGTAACCCTCGGTCACTGCGCCTTGCTCCACATGCTGGCGTGCACGCTCGCGCAGGGTTTTCACATCGGTCAGTTCAACATTGCTCATGGTTATCTCCAGCAGGGGTCAGGGTCGGGTCGGAACACAGGCTTACGCGCCATGCAGGGCGTCGCTGTCCTCCTGGCGTTGCTTGCAGGTCTTGAAGCCTTTGGCATCCACATGGCCGGTGGCATCGAAGCGCACGTAATAGGGCTGCTGCTTGCCATCGTGGTTGAGGATGTAGTCGTTGCAGGTGCCCCCGTGTGGCAGGTCGATCACGCTCGACGGGCTGCCGCCAATGGCGATGACCTTCTGCATGGTCATACCGTTCTCCACCTGCTTGACCAGCGGCTCATCGCGGTAGGTGACGTAATCCACCGGGTTTTCCGGGCGGCTGCCGCAGGCGGCCAGGGTGGCGCTTGCCAGAAGGATTGCCAGGGTCTGCTTGTACATGGTCCCGCTCCTTGCAAAGGGTCTGTGTGGTTTTGAACCACAGCGCGCGCCAGGAGTTCGATTGCGATGGTCATGATGGCCGCTGTAGTGTTGGCCCGTCGTACACGCAAAGGAGCTGCGGCAATGCAGCAGGATTTGGCAACGCGATACCCGCTGGTGCTGGTGCCAGGCATGCTCGGGTTTGTCCGGATGGTGCTCTACCCCTACTGGTTCGGCATTGTGCCGGCCTTGCGCAAGGGCGGGGCGCAGGTGTTTCCGGTGCAGGTTTCGCCGCTGCATTCCAGCGAGGTGCGCGGCGAGCAGTTGCTGGCGATCATCGACGATATCTGCCAACGTACCGGCGTCGACAAGGTCAACCTCATCGGCCACAGCCAGGGCGCCCTGAGCGCGCGTTACGCAGCGGCCAAACGGCCGGAGCGGGTGGCGTCGGTCACCTCGGTGGCGGGGCCCAACCATGGCTCCGAGCTGGCCGACCACCTGGAACGCACGGCACCGGGCCATTCACCCCAGGGGCGCGTCCTCAAGGCCGTGCTGCATGGGTTTGCCGTGCTGCTGGTGTGGCTGGAAACCGGCTGGCGTCGTGACCCGCTGCCGGTAGATGTGCACGCCTCGCACCAGTCGCTGACCAGCGCCGGGGTGGCGCTGTTCAACCAGGCTTATCCACAGGGCCTGCCGCAAACCTGGGGTGGGGAAGGGGCCTATGAGGTCAATGGCGTACGCTATTACTCCTGGTCCGGCACCTTGCAGCCCGGCCTGACAGACCAGGGGCGCAACCGCTTCGACGGCAGCAGCCGCTTCTGCCGCCTGTTCGCACGCAGTTTCATCAAGGAAAAGGGCCATTGCGACGGCATGGTCGGGCGTTTCAGTTCGCACCTGGGGCAGGTGATCGGCGACGATTACCCGCTCGATCACCTGGACATCGTCAACCAGTCGCTCGGTGCCGTGGGCAAAGGCGCGGAGCCTGTGCGGCTATTCACCGAACATGCCGCCCGGCTCAAGGCGGCGGGGCTTTAGCTCAAGTGCCTTGGCGGCGGATCGGCGTGGTCCAGCGTTCGGCCAGCACTACCCCGGCCAGGGTCAGCAAGCCGCCGACCAGGTGGTAACTGGCCAGTTGCTCATCGAGCACCACGGCGGCGATCAGCGCAGTGACCAGCGGCAGCAAGTTGAAGAACAGTGTGGTGCGGCTGGGCCCCAGGCGGTGCACGGCCTGCATCCACACCAGTGGCGCGATCATCGAGGCCAGTACGCAGGCATACAGGACCAGGCCGATGTTGTGGCTGTTCAGGCCGGTCTTGTCCGACAGCAAGAACAGCGGTAGCAACACGACGATGGCCACCAGAACCTGCAGGTACAGCAGCTGCATCGGCGGCAGGCGCAGCTGCCATTTCTTCAGCAGGAAGCTGTACAGCGCATAGGCCAATGTAGCCACCAGCATCAACAGGTCGCCGCTGTTCAGCCCATGCTGCAGCAGGCTGGCGGGGTGGCCGGCACTGACCACTTCAAGCACGCCAAAGAATGACACCACCGCGCCCAGCAGGGCACCGTAGCTCAGGCGCTGGCCCAGCCAGGCGATGGACAGCGCCAGTGACATCAGCGGCATCAGCGAGAGGATGATGCCCATATTGGTGGCACTGGTGATGCCGGCGGCGAAGTAGGCCAGGCTCTGGTACATCGCCATGCCCAGCACGCCGAGCACGAACACCTTGGCCAGGTGCGGGCGGATGGCTGCACGGTTGCGCCACACGGCGGGCAGCAGGAACGGCGTGAACAGCAAGGCGGCCAGCAACCAGCGGTAGAAGCCGATCTCCGCAGGGTGGATGGCACCGGCGGACATCTTGGTGACCACGGTGTTGCCGGCCCAGATGAGGATGGCGGTGAGGGGGAACAGGTAGTTCATGCAGCAGGGTACTCGCTGGGGGCTGGAATGGGGCTGCTTTGCAGCCCTTCGCGGGTGAACCCGCTCCTACGGGGGATACACAGGCCTGGAGGCTGGCGCAGATCCTGTGGGAGCGGGGAGCCCGCGAAGGCCTGCAAGGCAGGTCCTCGATAGGCCTGTATTATCGAGTGTCTGTCTACAAGCCTATACTTCTATCCAGACAACCGACCCTGCAAAGCAGACAGCATGCCGCGTAAATACCTCGATATCCCCCAGTTCACCCAACTGCCGGCCCCGGTGTACTTCCGCCACGACGAGTTCGTTGCCGACACCCACAGCGCCGTGCACCAACACGCCTGGGGCCAGCTGAACTACACCGCCCACGGCGTGATGCAACTGGATGTGGCCGGCCAGCGCTTCCTGTCGCCGCCGCACTACGCCGTTTGGGTGCCGCCCGACACCGAGCACGGCTGCTACAACCCCCAGGCCATCGTCTACCGTTCTATCTATCTCGACCGCAGCCTGTGCGCAGCGCTACCACCGCACCCGTGCAGCCTGATGATCAGTGACATCCTGAAGGCCATCCTCGGTGACTTCGCCCGGCGCAATCTGAAGGTGGCCGAGGACGAGCGTGACCAGCGCCTGGTACAGGTACTGCTTGACCAGTTGCTGCTGGCGCCCACCCTGGCCTGCTACCTGCCGTTTGCCCACAGCGATGGCTTGCGCCAGGTGCTCGACGCGCTCAGCGCCGAGCCGGGGGACAACCGCCCGCTGGCCGACTGGGCCGCACGCGTACACGTCAGCGAACGCACCCTGGCCCGCCAGTTTCTGCGCGAGCTGGGCATCAGCTTTGGCGAATGGCGCCTGCGCCTGCGTTTTCTGCGTGCCATCGAAGCGCTGGAAGCCGGCCTGCCGATTCAGGCCATTGCCTTCGACCTTGGCTATAGCAGCGCTTCGGCGTTCATCGCCATGTTCCAGCGCCAGGCCCGGTGTACGCCCGAGCAGTACCGCCGGCAGGCGCGGGCGGGGCGCTGAACATTCTTGGCTACACTCAGCTCGATCACCGTGCATCGGGCGCGGAGCCAAGGAGACCACTCCATGAAAGTGCTGCAAATCCCGTTACTGGCGCTGGCGGTGTTGTTCAGTGCCCAAGGTTTCGCTGCCAATACCGCGCAGCAGGAAAAGATGAAAACCTGCAACGCCGACGCCACTGCCAAGGCCCTCAAGGGCGATGAACGCAAAGCGTTCATGAGCACCTGCCTGAAAAAGGATGTGCCTCAAACCCAGCAAGAAAAAATGAAGACCTGCAATGCTGACGCCACCACCAAAGCCCTGAAGGGGGATGAGCGCAAGGCCTTCATGAGCGATTGCCTGAAGAAGAAATGACCTGCGCCTATGCCTGCGCCGCCAAGGCTGGCAGACTGCGGCATTCCCGCTGTCTGCCGTCGAGGCTGTATGACCTTTACCCCCCGTCAGATCACCCTGGCCAGCCTGATCATCGTCATGGCTGGGCTGCTGCTGGCTTTGCCCCTGAAGTTGCTGCCCAGCCTGCTGGCCGGTCTGCTGGTGTTCGAACTGGTCAACATGCTGACCCCGCGCCTGCAACCGCTGCTTGCTGGCCAACGCGCGCGCTGGCTGGCCGTGGCGTTGCTCGGCACGCTGGTGGTCAGCACCCTAACACTGCTGATTGCCGGTGCCTTCAGCTTCCTGCTGCACGAGGCGGAAAACCCCGGCGCCTCGCTGGACAAGTTCATGGCCTTGGTCGAGCGAGCCCGCAGCCAGTTGCCCCCTTTCATCGAGGGCTACCTGCCTGCCAGTGCCGCAGAGTTCAAGGTGGCCATCGGCGACTGGATCAAGAGCCACCTGAGCGATTTGCAGCTGGTGGGCAAGGGTATGGCGCACATGTTCGTGACGATGCTCATCGGCATGATCCTCGGTGCCATCATCGCTTTGCAGCGCATTCCCGATATTTCCCGGCGCAAGCCCCTGGCGGCGGCGCTGTTCGAACGTCTTAGCCTGCTGGTGAAAGCGTTTCGCAACATCGTGTTCGCGCAAATCAAGATCTCGCTGCTCAACACGATCTTCACCGGCATTTTCCTGGCCGTGGTGATGCCACTGTTCGACGTACACCTGCCGCTGACCAAGACGCTGATCGTGCTGACCTTCCTGCTGGGCTTGCTGCCGGTGATCGGCAACCTGATGTCCAACACCTTGATCACCATCGTCGGCCTGTCGCTGTCGATCTGGGTGGCGGCAGCGGCGCTGGGTTACCTGGTCGTCATCCACAAGATCGAGTACTTCCTCAACGCGCGGATCGTGGGTGGGCAGATCAGTGCCAAGGCGTGGGAATTGCTGCTGGCGATGCTGGTATTCGAGGCGGCGTTCGGGCTGCCTGGTGTCGTGGCGGGGCCCATCTACTATGCCTATCTGAAGAGTGAGCTGAAGCGGGCGGAGCTGGTCTGATCATGTAGTGGCCTGTACCGGCCCTTTCGCGGGTACAGGCTAAACGACAAATCAGGCCGCGCCGTAACGCTTGCGCGCCTCGATGGCCAGCCCGCTACCAATGCTGCCAAAGATATTGCCTTCCACATGCCGTGCATTCGGCAGCATCGCCGAAACACTGTTGCGCAGCGCCGGAATGCCGCTGGAGCCACCGGTGAAGAACACCGTATCGACCTGGCCTTCGCTTACCCCAGCCTTGGCCAGCAGCTCGGTCACGCTACCGCGCACGCGCTCCAGCAGGCCTTCGATCGCCTCTTCGAACAGCGTGCGGGTCAGTTCCGCAGTCAGCTCGGGCTCGACGCGGCGCAGGTCGATGTGGCGGCTGTCATGCTCGGTCAGCTCGATCTTGCTGGCTTCCACTTCCATCGCCAGCCAATGCCCGGCGCGCTGTTCGATCAATTTGAACAGGCGATCGATGCCGAAGCTGTCCTCGATGTCATAGCGCATGCTGCCCAGCGCCAACTGTGACTTCTGCGAATACAAGGCGTTGATGGTGTGCCAGGTGGCCAGGTTGAGGTGGTAGCTGGTCGGCATCAGCGCACCGCTCTTCATGCGGCTGCCATAGCCAAACAACGGCATCACGCCCTGAAGGCTCAGTTGCTTGTCGAAGTCGGTACCGCCAATGTGCACACCGCCGGTGGCGAGGATGTCGCTTTGGCGCTCGGCGACCAGATGGCGCTCGGGCGACAGGCGGATCAGGGTGAAGTCCGAGGTACCACCGCCGATGTCGACGATCAGTACCAGCTCTTCGCGGCTGATGCTCGACTCATAGTCGAAGGCCGCGGCAATCGGCTCGTACTGGAACGACACGTCCTTGAAGCCGATTTTGCGCGCCACTTCGGCCAAGGTGTCCTCGGCCTCCTGGTCGGCAGCCGGGTCTTCGTCGACGAAGAACACCGGGCGGCCCAGCACCACCTGGTCGAATTCACGGCCAGCGGCCGCCTCAGCGCGCTTCTTGAGCTCGCCGATGAACATGCCCAGCAGGTCCTTGAACGGCAAGGCGCTGCCCAGCACGCTGGTGTCGTGCTTGATCAGCTTCGAGCCCAGCAGGCTTTTCAGCGAGCGCATCAGGCGGCCTTCGTAGCCTTCCAGGTACTCGTGCAGCGCCAGGCGGCCATACACCGGGCGCCGCTCTTCGATATTGAAGAACACCACCGAGGGCAAGGTGATCTTGCCGTCTTCCAGGGCAATCAGCGACTCGACGCCAGGCCGATGCCAACCGACTGTGGAGTTGGAGGTGCCAAAGTCGATGCCCAGGGCGCGGGCCGGGGATACGTCAGACATGGGAAATGGGCTTCCGGAGGCAAAACGGCCGCGCAGTGTATGCCAGTTGGCTACAGAATCAAGACCAGTCGTCTGCCTTGAGGCAAACCCAAGTCGGTCTTGAAAGGCTATGCTTGACCCCTATCTTCAGTTGCAACATGCACATTCACATTGGTGATCCATAAATGGACTTCAAAGACTATTACAAGATACTCGGCGTAGAGCCCACTGCGGACGAAAAGGCGATCAAGGCCGCGTACCGCAAACTGGCGCGCAAGTATCACCCCGATGTCAGTAAGGAGCGCGACGCCGAGGAGAAATTCAAGGAGGCCAACGAGGCCTATGAGGTGCTGGGCGACGCGCAGAAACGTGCCGAGTTCGATGAAATCCGCAAGTACGGCGGCCAGCATGGCCGGCCGTTCCAGGCACCACCGGGTTGGGAAAGCCGCGGTGGTGGCGGCGGCTTCGAAGGCGGCGACTTCTCCGACTTCTTCAGCTCGATCTTCGGTGGGCGCAGTGCGGGTGGCAACCCCTTCGGTGGCGCCCGGCAGCAGCAACGCAGTGCTGGCAGGCGGGGGCAGGACGTGGAGCTTGAACTGGCAGTGTTCCTTGAAGAGACCCTGAGCAAGGAGTCCAAGCAGATCAGCTTCCAGGTGCCGCAAACCAATGCCATGGGCCAGCGCACCGGCTTCACCACCAAAACCTTGAACGTGAGGATTCCGGCTGGGGTGACCGACGGCGAGCGCATCCGCCTCAAGGGCCAGGGCGCGCCCGGCAGCGGTGGCGGGGCCAACGGTGACCTGTTCCTGACCATCCGCATGGCACCGCACCCGCTGTTCGATGTCGAAGGTCATGACCTGATCATCACTGTGCCGTTGGCACCGTGGGAGGCGGCCCTGGGCGCCAAGGTGGCGGTTCCGACCCTGGATGGCAAGATCAACCTGACCATCCGTCCTGACAGCCAGAGCGGCCAGCGCCTGCGTGTACCGGGCAAGGGCCTGGCGAACAAACAGGGAGAGCGCGGCAACCTTTATGCGCAGCTCAAGGTGGTCATGCCGCCCGCGTCGGACGAATCTGCCCGCGAACTCTGGACCAAGCTTTCCGAGAAAGCTGCGTTCAACCCGAGGACACAATGGAGTAAGTGATCATGAGCAGCACCCTGATCGTTCAACTGGACATGCGTACCCTGTGTCAGGAAGCCGATGTCACGGCTGAATGCGTGATCGAAATCGTCGAGCACGGCATTGTCGAACCTTCCGGGCGAACGCCGGAGGACTGGCTGTTTGACGATCAGGCGCCGTTGGTGACCAAACGAGCGGTGAAGCTGCACCAGGAGCTGGAACTGGAGTGGGAAGGGGTGGCGCTGGCGCTGGAGCTGTTGCAGGAAGTGCAGCAGTTGCGCAGTGAGAACAGCATGCTGAAGCAGCGGCTGGGCCGGTTTATCCAGTTGTAGGCCGGCCGTGCCGGCATCTGTGGGAGCGGCCTTGTGTCGCGATGGGCTGCTTTGCAGCCCCAGATCTTTGCTCCACCGCAAAATTGCCGGGGCTGCTTTGCAGCCCTTTCGCGATGCTCACACGATGGACCGCATTTCAGGTCGGTTCGGCGCCCGGGTTCAGCACCAGTTGCATGAAGGTCAGATCAAGCCAGCGGCCAAACTTAACCCCCACCTGCGGCATCTGGCCGGTCACCACGAAGCCCAGCCGCTCATGCAGGCGCACCGAAGCTGCATTGCCACGCTCGATCGCTGCCACCATCACATGCTTGCCACATCCGCGCGCGCGTTCGACCAGCGCCGCCATCAACACCGGCCCGAGCCCTTTGCCACGCTGGTCGCTGCGCACGTACACCGAGTGCTCAACGGTCAGGCGAAAGCCCTCGAAAGGTCGCCAGTCGCCAAACGAGGCATACCCCAGCACGCCGGTTTCATCGACCGCCACCAGAATCGGGTAGCCCTGCTGCGCACGCGCTTCAAACCAGGCCTGGCGGTTGTCGAGGTCCACCGGGGTTTCGTTCCAGATCGCCGTGGTGTTGAGCACCGCGTCGTTGTAGATGTCGAGTATGCCTGGCACGTCGGTGTGCAGGGCATCGCGAATTTCGTAGCTCATGACAGCGTCTCGCAAGGTCGTTGCTCGCAGATTAAATGGTTACCAGCCCGCGTACACCTTCGGCTTGCATGTTTTCGCCGCGACCGCGCTGGATGATTTCGCCACGGGCCATGACCAGGTACTGGTCAGCCAGCGCCTCGGCAAAGTCGTAGAACTGCTCCACCAGCAAAATCGCCATGTCGCCACGCTCGGCCAGGCGGCGGATGACCGCGCCGATTTCCTTGATCACCGAGGGCTGGATGCCTTCGGTCGGCTCGTCGAGAATCAGCAGGCGCGGGCGGCTGGCGAGGGCGCGGCCGATGGCCAGCTGTTGCTGCTGGCCGCCAGACAGGTCGCCACCGCGGCGCTGTTTCATCTGCTCCAGCACAGGGAACAGTTCGTAGATGAAGGCCGGGACCTCGCGGGCTTCACGGGCGGGGAAGCGCGACAGGCCCATCAGCAGATTTTCCTCGACGGTCAGGCGCGGGAAGATCTCGCGGCCCTGGGGCACGTAGGCGATGCCGGCCTGCACCCGTTGCTGCGGTTTGAGCGCGGTGATCGGCTTGCCTTCCCATTCGATGCTGCCGTCGCGGGCGGGCACCAGGCCCATCAGGCAGCGCAGCAAGGTGGTCTTGCCCACGCCGTTGCGGCCCAGCAGGCAGGTCACTTCGCCGATCTTGGCTTCGAAGGACAGGCCGCGCAGGATGTGGCTGCCGCCGTAGTACTGGTGCAGGGTGTCGATCTTGAGCATGTGAGAGTTCCTGAAAGGGATGCTGTGCCTGTGCCGGCCTCTTCGCGGGCAAGCCCGCCCCTACGACGGGGACCCGCCCCATGGCATTACGCCCCCTGTAGGAGCGGGTTTACCCGCGAAGAGGCCGGCACAGGCTCCAAAAATTTCAAATCCGGTCACCGGCCCAGATACACCTCGACCACCCGCTCATCTGCCTGCACCTGCTCCAGCGAGCCTTCTGCCAGCACGCTCCCCTGGTGCAGCACGGTCACATGGTCGGCAATGCTGCCGACGAAGCCCATGTCATGCTCCACCACCATCAGCGAATGCTTGCCGGCCAGGCCCTTGAACAGCTCGGCGGTAAATTCGGTCTCGGCATCGGTCATGCCTGCCACCGGTTCATCCAGCAGCAGTAGTTGCGGCTCCTGCACCAGCAGCATGCCGATCTCCAGAAACTGCTTCTGCCCATGCGACAGCAAGCCGGCCTGGCGCTGGGCCAGCGGCAGCAGGCGCAAGGTGGTCAGCACGTCCTCGATGCGCTGGCGCTGGTCACCGCTCAGGCGCGCGGCCAGGCTGGCCCACACCGACTTGTCGGTCTTCAGCGCCAGCTCCAGGTTCTCGAACACGGTCAGCGCTTCGAACACTGTGGGCTTCTGGAACTTGCGGCCAATGCCGGCCTGGGCGATCTGGTATTCGCTCATGCGGGTCAGGTCGAGGGTGTCGCCGAAGTAAGCCGTGCCGCTGTCGGGGCGGGTCTTGCCGGTGATTACGTCCATCATCGTGGTCTTGCCGGCGCCGTTGGGGCCGATGATGCAGCGCAGCTCGCCCACCCCGATGTACAGGTTCAGCGTGTTGAGCGCCTTGAAACCATCGAAGCTGACGCTGATGTCTTCCAGGCTCAGCACCGTACCGTGGCGGGTATCCAGGCCGGCTTTGCGGCTGTGGCCCAGGCCGATGGCATCGCGCCCGGCGCCGAGGTTGTCGAATACCGGTTCCAGCATGAACTCCGGGTGGACTGGGGGCACGCCTCTCATGGCTGGCTCCTTTTCTTCAACAGGCCGACCACGCCCTTGGGCAGGTACAGGGTAACGAGGATGAACAACGCGCCGAGGAAGAACAGCCAGAACTCGGGGAAGGCCACGGTGAACCAGCTTTTCATGCCGTTGACCAGGCCGGCACCGAGCAGCGGACCGATCAGCGTGCCGCGCCCGCCCAAGGCTACCCAGACGGCGGCTTCGATCGAGTTGGTCGGCGACATCTCGCTGGGGTTGATGATGCCCACCTGCGGCACGTACAGGGCACCGGCCAGGCCGCACAGCACGGCGCTCAGTACCCACACCAGCAGCTTGAAGCCGCGCGGGTCGTAGCCACAGAACATCATGCGGTTTTCAGCGTCACGCACGGCGGTGAGCAGGCGGCCGAACTTGCTGCGGGTCAGGCGCCAGCACAGGTACAGGCTGGCCAGCAGCAGGGCCACGGTCAGCAGGAACAACACCGCGCGGGTGCCCTGGGCTGCAATGTCGAAGCCGAGGATGGTGCGGAAGCTGGTGAAGCCGTTGTTGCCGCCGAAGCCGGTTTCGTTGCGGAAGAACAGCAGCATGCCGGCAAAGGTCAGGGCCTGGGTCATGATCGAGAAGTACACGCCCTTGATCCGCGAGCGGAAGGCGAACCAGCCGAACACCAGCGCCAGCAGCCCGGGTGCCAGCACCACCAGGCACAGGGCCCAGGCGAAATGCTGGGTACCGGCCCAGTACCAGGGCAGCTCGGTCCACGACAGGAAGGTCATGAACCCAGGCAAGCCGTCGCCGGCGGCCTGTCGCATCAGGTACATGCCCATGGCATAGCCGCCCAGGGCGAAGAACAGGCCATGGCCCAGTGACAGCAGCCCGGCATAGCCCCAGACCAGGTCCAGGGCCAGGGCGACGATGGCGTAACAGAGAATCTTGCCGACCAGGGTCAGGGTGTAGGCCGACACGTGCAGGGCATGATCTGCCGGCAGCAGTGAGCACAGTGGCAAAGCCACCAGCAGCAGGACGACGACGGCACCGATGGCAAGGGTCAGGCGTGGGCCGGCCTTTTGCGTAGCAGTGACAAGCAGTGGCTGGTTCATCAGTCGATTACCCGTCCCTTGAGGGCGAACAGGCCTTGCGGGCGTTTCTGGATGAACAGAATGATCAACGCAAGGATGAGGATCTTGCCGAGTACGGCACCGATCTGCGGCTCCAGCAGCTTGTTGGCGATGCCCAGGCCGAACGCGGCCCAGAGGCTACCGGCCAGCTGCCCGACGCCGCCGAGCACCACCACCAGGAACGAATCGATGATGTAGCTCTGGCCCAGGTCCGGGCCGACGTTGCCCACCTGGCTTAAAGCCACGCCACCGAGCCCTGCGATGCCCGAGCCAAGGCCAAAGGCGAGCATGTCGACGCGCCCGGTGGACACGCCGCAGCAGGCGGCCATGTTGCGGTTCTGGGTGACTGCGCGCACGTTCAACCCCAACCGGGTACGGTTGAGCAGCAGCCAGGTAAGCAGCACCACGGCCAGGGCGAAGCCGATGATGACCAGGCGGTTGTACGGCAGCACCAGGTTGGGCAGCAGCTGGATGCCGCCGGACAGCCAGGCCGGGTTGCTCACTTCGACGTTCTGCGCGCCGAACAGCAGGCGGATGGCCTGGATCAGGATCAGGCTGATGCCCCAGGTGGCCAGCAGGGTTTCCAGTGGGCGGCCGTACAGGTGGCGGATCACCGTGCGCTCCAGCGCCATGCCTACCCCGGCACTGACGGCGAAGGCCACCGGCAGGGCAATCAGCGGGTAGAACTCGATGGCGCCTGGGGCGAAGCGCTGCAGCAGTACCTGGACCATGTAGGTGCTGTAGGCGCCGAGCATCAACATCTCGCCATGGGCCATGTTGATCACCCCGAGCAGGCCGAAGGTGATCGCAAGGCCCAGCGCTGCCAGCAGCAGGACCGAACCCAGCGACAGGCCGCTGAAGGCCTGGCCGAGCAGCTCGCCTACCAGCAGTTTGCGCTTGACCTGGGCCAGGCTCGTTTCGGCGGCTGTGCGCACGCCCGGGTCTAGTTCTGCATCGGGCTGCAGCAGGGCTTCGAGGCGGGTGCGGGCCAGCGGGTCGCCGGTTTCACCCAGCAGGCGCACGGCGGCCAGGCGTACCGCAGGCTCGCTGGCGCCCAGCTGCAGGTTGGCCAGGGCCAGACCGAGGGCGGCCTGTACGGCGGCGTCCGGCTCGGCGGCGAAGCGCCGGTCGAGGAAGGCCATTTGCGCGGGTTGTGCGCTTTTCTGTAGTTGCTGGGCTGCGGCCAGGCGGGTTTCGCTGTTGTCGCTGAGCAACTGGTGGCTGGCCAGGGCGTTGTCGATCAGGCCGCGCAGGCGGTTGTTCAGGCGCACCTTGCGCGTGTCATCGGTGGCGATGCGGCCTTGGCGCAGGTTTTCCAGCAGCGGCAGGCGCGCGGCATCGGGTTGTGCTGCCCAGCCTTCGAGCAGGCCGGCCTGCTCGGCGGGCTTGGCGGTGAGAAAGAATTCGCCCTCGCTGGCGTGGGTTGCCAGGGGGATTAGCAGCAGGAGGGTGAGCAGGAGTCTGAGCATGCGGGCAATCCTGGAAATCGGTGTTGGATTCTTCGCGGGTGAGCCCGCTCCTACACAGAGACGGTGCAAGGTTTGAAACCTGCGCGGTCCTTGTAGGAGCGGGTTCACCCGCGAATGGGCTGCAAAGCAGCCCCATGCACTCAGTTACCTTTCACGGCGTAATCTGGCCGCTTGTCATTGCCCGGAATGAACGGGCTCCATGGCTGCGCCCGCAGCGGCTGCTCGGTTTCCCACACCACGCTGAACTGGCCGTCATCCTGAATCTCGCCGATCATCACCGGCTTGTGCAGGTGGTGGTTGGTCTTGTCCATGGTCAGGGTGAAGCCCGACGGCGCCTCGAAGCTCTGCCCGGCCAGTGCTTCGCGGACCTTGTCAACGTCAGTGGACTTGGCTTTCTCGACAGCCTGGGCCCACATGTGGATGCCCACGTAGGTGGCTTCCATGGGGTCGTTGGTCACGGCCTTGTCGGCACCTGGCAGGCCCTTGGCCTTGGCGTAGGCCTTCCAGTCGGCGACAAACTTCTGGTTGACCGGGTTATCCACCGATTCGAAGTAGTTCCACGCCGCCAGGTGGCCCACCAGCGGTTTGGTGTCGATGCCGCGCAGTTCCTCCTCGCCCACCGAGAAGGCCACCACCGGCACGTCGGTGGCCTTCAGGCCCTGGTTGGCCAGTTCCTTGTAGAACGGCACGTTGGAGTCACCATTGACTGTGGAAATGACCGCGGTCTTGCCGCCGGCGGAGAACTTTTTGATGCTGGCGACAATGGTCTGGTAATCAGCGTGGCCAAACGGCGTGTACACCTCTTCGATGTCCTTGTCGGCCACGCCTTTGCTGTGCAGGAATGCGCGCAGGATCTTGTTGGTGGTGCGTGGGTAGACGTAGTCGGTGCCCAGCAGGAAGAAGCGCTTGGCGCTGCCGCCGTCCTCGCTCATCAGGTATTCCACGGCCGGGATGGCTTGCTGGTTCGGGGCGGCGCCTGTGTAGAACACGTTCGGCGACATCTCTTCGCCCTCATACTGCACCGGGTAGAACAGCAGGCCGTTGAGTTCTTCGAACACCGGCAGAACAGACTTGCGCGACACGGATGTCCAGCAGCCGAACACCACGGCCACTTTGTCCTGGGTCAGCAGTTGACGGCTCTTTTCAGCGAACAGCGGCCAGTTGGACGCCGGGTCGACCACCACCGGTTCCAGCATCTTGCCGTTCACGCCACCCTTGGCGTTGATCTGCTCGATGGTCATCAGCGCCATGTCCTTGAGCGATGTCTCGGAAATGGCCATGGTCCCGGAAAGCGAATGCAGGATACCGACCTTGATGGTCTCGGCGGCCTGGATACTCCAGCTCAGGCCCATCGCCGCGATCGATGCGCTGAGGGTAAGGGCCTTGATCAGACTGCGACGCTTCATGTGCTCTCTCCGCTGAGTTTTTTATGGTGTTGGGCAAGCGGGGAGGGCGTTGCAAGGGCTGTGCCTAGTGGCGAAAGGTACGGTTTAGAGGGGCTGTGCGAGGTCTTGGGGCGTTGGTTGGATCCAGGTTGGTGCCTGATGGATTTGTGTGCACAGGATTGGGGCCGCGGTGCGGCCCATCGCGACACAAGGGCGCTCCCACATCGGACGGCGTACACCGTGCCTTCGTGGGAACAGCCCCCGAGGCCATCAGCCGTTACGCACGGCCGTGCGGGGATGGCGCCTGCTGCGTACGAGCTGGTAGGTCACCGCCAGCACGACAAACCAGATCGGTGTCACCACCAGTGCTGAACGGGTATCCGCCTCCAGGCTCAGCAACACCAGGATGAACGCAAAGAACGACAGGCACACGTAGCACATGAAGCGCCCGCCCGGCATCTTGTAGTTCGATGCCTGGTGCAGCGCCGCGCGGTCTTTGCGGTACTTCAGGTATGACAGCAGGATCAGCGTCCACACGAACATGAACAGTACCGCCGACACGGTGGTGACCAGGGTGAATGCCTCGACCACGTTCGGCACCAGGTAGATCAGCACCGCACCGAGCAACAGGCAGGTGCACGAGAAATACAGGCCGTTGGCCGGCACCGAACGGCTCGACAGCTTCTCGAAAGCCTTGGGCGCGTCACCTTCCTGCGACAGGCCGTAGAGCATGCGGCTGGTGGAGAACACGCCGCTGTTGGCCGACGAAGCCGCCGAGGTCAGCACCACGAAGTTGATGATGCTTGCCGCCGCCGGCAGGCCTGCCAGCACGAACAACTCAACGAACGGGCTTTTGCCGGGCACCACATCGCGCCACGGGGTCACGGCCATGATCGCGATCAGCGCCAGCACATAGAACACGATGATACGGACCGGGATCGAGTTGATCGCCCGCGGCAGGGTGCGTTCCGGGTTCTTCGCTTCGGCGGCGGTGGTACCCACCAGCTCGATGCCGACGAAGGCGAACACGGCGATCTGGAAACCGGCGAAGAAGCCCATCAGGCCATGGGGGAACATGCCGCCATCATTCCACAGGTTGGCCAGCTGGGCGGTGCGCCCGCTTGGCGAGGTGAAGCCGGTGATGACCATGTACAGGCCGGTAGCGACCAGGCCGAGGATGGCAACGATCTTGACCAGGGCGAACCAGAACTCCATTTCGCCGAACATTTTCACGGTGACCAGGTTCAGCGACAGCAGCAGCCCTACGCAGGTCAGCGCCGGTATCCACTGCGGCAGGTCGGGGAACCAGAACTGCGTGTAGGCGGCGATCGCGACCACGTCGGCAATGCCGGTGACCACCCAGCAGAACCAGTAGGTCCAGCCAGTAAAGTAGCCGGCCCAGGGGCCGAGCAGGTCGGCGGAAAAGTCGATGAACGACTTGTAGTTCAGGTTCGACAGCAGCAGTTCGCCCATGGCGCGCATGACGAAGAACAGCATGAAGCCGATAATCATGTAGACGAAGATGATCGATGGCCCGGCCAGGCTGATGGTCTTGCCTGAGCCCATGAACAGACCGGTACCGATCGCGCCGCCGATGGCGATCAGCTGGATGTGGCGGTTGGTCAGGTTGCGTTGCAGGTGCGGTTCATCTGTCGCTATGGATGAGGTTTGCGTCATAGGCTGCAGTCTTCTTGTCAGAGGTAGCCGGCTAGGCTAACACGCGCGTTCCAGATCGGGGCGCGACAGATCGACTCTGCATTTTCGGCTCAGCATTTCGCCTGTACCGGCCTCTTCGCGGGTAAACCCGCTCCTACAACGCGGTCCCT
>NZ_JBICKH010000030.1:0-352 GCF_043103905.1 Pseudomonas sp. yb_2
CCCAGCAGCGATGGCATGCAGAAGTCCAACACCCTCAATGGTTGGGGTTAACGCTTTTGGGTGTGGATGGCGTCGTCTGGAATACCCCCGACACCGCAGAAAATCGGGCGTGCTACGGCGGCGCGACCAATCAGCATGGCGATGGCAGTTACCCTCAAGTCCGAATGGTCTGCCAGATGGAACTGACTAGCCATCTGCTGATAAGCAGTACTTTCGAGAGCTATCACAGTAGCGAAATGAAGCTGGCCGAACAGTTGATCGCTACCACGCCTGATCACTCGCTGACCCTGTTCGATAAAGGTTTCTACTCGTTGGGTTTGCTGCATCACTGGCAATCACAAGGCGAGCAGCG
>NZ_JBICKH010000031.1:0-508 GCF_043103905.1 Pseudomonas sp. yb_2
CCTGCCCAGACGCCGGTAACCGTGAACCTGTCCAACGGCCAAACGATTACCGTTGAAGCGGGTAAAACCCAGGGCAGCGTCGATTTCCAGACCCCGGCCAATGACGTCTACAACAACGGCTCGACCGTCAGCGTCACCATCGAGAGCGCCACTGGCGGCAACTTCGAACAGCTGACCCCGAACCCGACCCCGGCTCAGACCGCGATCAACGACTCGGTCGATGCCACCACCGCGACCCTGACCGCCTCGCCAAGCGTGACCGAAGGCGGCGTGATCACTTACACCGTGACCCTGAGCAACCCTGCCCAGACGCCGGTGACCGTGACCCTGTCCAACGGCCAGGTCATTACCGTTGAAGCCGGCAAAACCCAGGGCAGCGTCGACTTCCAGACCCCGGCGAATGACGTCTACAACAACGGTTCGACTGTCAGTGTCACCATCGAGAACGCCACAGGCGGCAACTTCGAGCAACTGACCCCGAACCCGACGCCGGCTCAGACCACGATCA
>NZ_JBICKH010000032.1:0-358 GCF_043103905.1 Pseudomonas sp. yb_2
CGCATCGGCATGAACCCGATGATCCTGGCGACCGTATCGATGCTGTCATTGAGCATCATGAGCGGCATGAGCCCGTGGGGTGGTCCCGCCACCCGTGCCATTGCCGCGCTCGGCCTGGATGCGACCGAATACTTCATTCCGATGTTGCCCACCGTCATCGGTGGGGCGGCGTGGGTCGTGTTCACCGCCTACCTGCTGGGCCGTGCCGAGCGCCGGCGTATCGGCAATATTGCCCTGGAGTCCGGTGGCGGCAACTGCTACATCAAGGAAATCCTCGGCGACAACCCGCACAAGCGCCCGCGCCTTGCCTATGTGAACCTGGTGCTGGTGATCGCCGTGATGACCGCGCTGGTGCTGG
>NZ_JBICKH010000033.1:0-227914 GCF_043103905.1 Pseudomonas sp. yb_2
CGCCCCACCACCAACCTCAAGGCCTACACCCCGAACCCACCCGAAATCTCAGCCCTTTTCAGCCGGCGCCGAGCTCAATTCAAACGGGCTGCTGCTGCGACGCTGGTTCCGGTCTTCCCGCGGCGTTGCACCAAAGAAATTACGGTAGGCACTGGAAAAATGCGGCCCCGACGAGAAACCACAAGACAGCCCGATCTGGATGATCGACTTGCTGGTCTGCATCAGCATCTGCCGCGCCTTGTTCAACCGTAACTCCAGGTAGTACTGGCTGGGCACGCGGTTCAGGTACTGCTTGAAGATACGCTCCAACTGCCGACGCGACACACACACATGCTGGGCAATTTCGTCGGTGGTCAGCGGCTCTTCGATGTTGGCTTCCATCAGCAAAACGGCCTGAGTCAGCTTGGGGTGACTCGAGCCCAGGCGGTTCTGCAGCGGAATACGCTGGCGCTCGCCACCCTCGCGGATGCGCTCTACCACCAGCTCTTCCGACACCGCCCCGGCCAGCTCCGCCCCGTGATCGCGCGCCAGCACTGCCAGCAGCAGGTCGGTCACGGCCATACCGCCGCAGGCGGTCAGTCGGTCGCGATCCCAGTCGAACAGGTGGCTGGTGGCAATCACCTTGGGGAAGCGTTCGGCAAAGTCATCCTGCCAGCGCCAGTGCACGGCTGCCCGGTATCCATCGAGCAGGCCCAGCATGGCCAGCGGATACACCCCGGCCGACAGGCCACCGATCAGGCAACCACTGCGCGCCAGTTGCTTGAGCGCCGCTGAAAAGGCAGCCCCCATCGCCGCAGGCGGCTCGTCGGCCAGCAGAAAGAGCTTGTGGCAGCCCTCCAGGCGGCCGGTCCACGGCTCGCCCGGCAGCCGCCAGGCGCCTTCCTGCGCAGGCTCGGCCTGCAGGAAGACCAACTCGTAGACCACATCCGGATGCACACGCTGCGCCACCAGCAACACTTCCTCGGCCAACGCCAGGGTCAAAGGCCTGGTGCTGGGCCAGATGAGAAAACCGATTCGCTGGGTGGTCATAGGGTGCGGTCCGAAACCTGAGGTCGTTCGAGTCTGTGCGCCGGGTCAGGCTGCGCTCGCCGCGCAGCATGCCCTATTCTGGTGCAAAAATGCAGCTTTTACTTCAGGCTGCCGGAGAGGAACTGCTGCAGGCGCTCCGACTGCGGGTTGGCCAGCACTTCACGTGGGCAGCCGGTTTCTTCCACCAGGCCTTTGTGCAGGAACACCAACTGGTTGGACACCTCGCGGGCAAAGCCCATTTCGTGGGTCACCACCACCATGGTCCGACCTTCCTGGGCCAGCGCCTGCATCACCTTCAGCACATCACCCACCAGCTCAGGGTCAAGTGCCGAGGTCGGCTCGTCGAACAGCATGACCTCCGGTTCCATGGCCAGCGCCCGGGCAATTGCCACACGCTGTTGCTCACCCCCCGACATATGCCCGGGGAAGGCATCCTTGCGATGGGCAACACCCACCTTGGCCAGGTAGTGCTCGGCCTTTTCCAGGGCTTCCTTCTTGTTCACGCCCAGCACGTGCACGGGCGCTTCGATGATGTTCTCAAGCGCAGTCATGTGCGACCACAGGTTGAAGTGCTGGAACACCATCGACAGGCGCGAGCGCATGCGCTGCAATTGACGCGGGTCGGCGGCCTTCAACGCACCATCCTTGCCGGGGACCAGCTTCAGTTCTTCGTTGTTGAGCAGGATCTTGCCAGCGTGCGGCTGCTCCAGCAGGTTGATGCAGCGCAGGAAGGTCGACTTGCCCGAACCGCTGGAGCCGATGATGCTGATGACGTCGCCGGCCTTGGCCGCCAGCGACACGCCCTTGAGCACTTCGTGGCTGCCGTAGCGCTTGTGCAGGTCTTGGACTTCGAGTTTGTACATGCTGTCGATTCTCACAAAGCGGTCAGTGCTTGCGCGGCGCCAGGTAGCCGAGCCAGCGGCGTTCGGCCATCTTGAACAGGCGCACCAGGATGAAGGTCAGGCACAGGTAGAACACGCCCGCCGTGATATAGGCCTCGAAAGGCAGGTAGTACTGGGCATTGACCGTGCGCGCAGCACCGGTGATGTCGATCAGGGTGACGATCGACGCCAGGCTGGTGGTCTGCAGCATCATGATCACTTCATTGCTGTACTGCGGCAGTGCCCGACGCAGTGCCGAAGGCAGCAGGATGCGGCGGTACATTTTCATGCGCGACATCCCCATGGCCTTGGCAGCCTCGATTTCGCCATGCGGCGTCGCCTTGAGGCTGCCGGCAATGATTTCGGCGGTGTAGGCACTGGTATTGATGCCGAACGCCAGGCAGGCGCAGAAGGTAGCGCTGGACAGCAGCGGCCAGAAGATACTCTCGCGCACTGCCTCGAACTGGGCCAGGCCGTAGTAGATCAGGAACAGCTGCACCAGCATCGGCGTGCCACGGATGACGTAGGTGTACAGCCATGCAGCAAGGTTGACCACCGGCTGCCTGGATACCCGCATCAGGCCCAGCGGAATGGCTGCCAACAGGCCGAAGAAAAGCGAAATCGCCAGCAGTTTCAGGGTGGTCAGCAGGCCGCCGAAGTACATCGGCAGCGCTTCCCACACGACGTTGTAGTCGAAGATCATAGTTCAGCCACCTTGACGCCCACCGAGTAGCGGCGCTCCAGATACTTCAGGGCCAACAGCGAAACACTGGTCAGCACCAGGTACAGCGCCGCCACTGCCAGGAAGAAGGTGAAGGGTTCGCGGGTGGCGTCAGCCGCCTGCTTGGCCTTGAACATCATGTCCTGCAGACCGACGACCGAAATCAGCGCAGTAGCCTTGGTCAGCACCAGCCAGTTGTTGGTGAAGCCCGGAATGGCCAGGCGAATCATTTGCGGCACCTGGATACGGAAGAACACCTGGCGAGGGCTCATGCCATACGCCACGCCCGCCTCGGCCTGGCCCTTGGGAATGCCCAGGAAGGCCCCGCGGAAGGTTTCCGAGAGGTAGGCGCCAAAGATGAAGCCCAGGGTACCGATACCCGCAATCAGCGGATTCAGATCGATATAGTCTTCATAGCCGAGCAGCGGCGCCACCCGGTTGATGATGTCTTGCCCGCCGTAGAAGATCAGCAGGATCAGGACCAGGTCCGGAATACCACGGATCACCGTGGAATACAGATCGCCCAGCCAGGCCAACCAGCGCACTGGCGACAAACGCAGCGCCACACCGATCAGGCCGAGCACGATGGCCAGGGCCATCGACGACAGGGCGAGCTGTAGCGTCAGCCACGCCCCGTCGAGGATGACTGCCCCGTAGCCTTTCAACATGATGAGGTCCTCGACCTAGAGAATGAAAAATGGTGCAAACCTCAGAGCCTCTGCTGTTTGCACCATTGCACAGGTGAAACCCGACGTCTTACTTCGAGTCTGGACCGTAGATGTCGAAATTGAAGTACTTGCTTTCGATTTCTTTGTACTTGCCGTTGGCACGAATGGCGTCGATCGCCGCGTTGATGCGGTCGACATTGGCCTTGTCACCCTTGCGTACGGCAATACCGATACCGTCACCGAAGTACTTGGCGTCGGTGAAGGCCGGGCCTACGAACGCGAAGCCCTTGCCGGCGTCAGTCTTGAGGAAGCCATCTTCCAGCAGGGTGGCGTCAGCCACAGTGCCGTCGAGGCGGCCAGCTGCAACGTCCAGGTAGATTTCGTTCTGGGTGCCGTAAGGCACCACGGTGGCACCCTTGGCGCCCAGCACTTCCTTGGCGAAGCGGTCGTGAATGGAGCCGCGCTGCACGCCGATCTTCTTGCCTTTCAGTTCGTCCAGGCTGTCGCTGACGGTGGTGCCGTCCTTCATGACCAGGCGCGCCGGAGTCAGGTAGTAGCGCTTGGTGAAGTCGACCGACTTCTTGCGGTCATCGGTGATCGACATGGACGACAGGATGGCGTCGATCTTGCGCACTTTCAGCGCCGGGATCAGGCCGTCGAACTCCTGCTCGACCCAGGTACACTTGGTTTTCATCTCTTCGCACAGCGCGTTGCCGATATCGTAGTCAAAGCCGGCAATGCTGCCGTCAGGTTGCTTGAAGGCGAAGGGTGGGTAGGCAGCTTCGATGCCGATTTTCAGCGGTTTTTCAGCAGCCTGCGACACCAGGGAAAACACAGACAGCGCCAGGGCGCCAAGCAGTGCGAGCTTCTTCATCAGGTAACTCCATCGGTACGGGGCAATACAAGGCAGGTAACAGCTGCCCGATATGCGAATGAGTACAACGCGAGCCGCGCAGGGTTCGACCAAGGCCGCATACCACGAGCGAGTGAGTGGCATTTTAACGACAGCCCGGTAGTCGATATTTCTTCAAAGCGACAACTACTTATAGAAGCGCCTGAAACCGCCGCGGGCGATGTTGACAGCCAGTGCAGAATATGCAATGGCGCAAGAAATAGAACCTATAGACCTAGCAATTCCTGGGCCTATTATTGGCAAAGCCTTGTACGACGGCAAGTGCAGCGTGCCTTGATGCACAAAATGCTGACTCCGATGCACCGAAACGGGCCGGAATTGTTTCCTGGCGCCCCGAACCTGTGCGGGGCCGGTGACAGAACAGTAACCGATGATTGTCGGGTAACAATGCAAAAGCGGGCTTGCCCGCGAATGCGTGAGGTCAGGGGACAGCTTAGCCTGAACTGACGCATTCGCGGGCAAGCCCGCTCCTGCAGGGGGTATTGCCGGGAAGGGTTTACGCCGAAGCCAGGTTCATCGCCTTGTGGGTATCGATCAGGTGCTGTACCACACCCGGGTCAGCCAAGGTCGAGATATCGCCCAGGGCGTCGTACTCACCGGTGGCGATCTTGCGCAGGATGCGGCGCATGATCTTGCCCGAGCGGGTCTTCGGCAGCCCCGGCGCCCACTGGATCACATCCGGCGAAGCAATCGGGCCGATCTCCTTGCGCACCCAGTTCTTCAGCTCCAGGCGCAATTGCTCGCTGGCCTCGATGCCGGCATTGAGGGTGACATACACATAAATGCCCTGCCCTTTGATGTCATGCGGCACGCCAACCACTGCAGCCTCGGCAACCTTCGAGTGCGCGACCATGGCGCTTTCGATTTCGGCAGTGCCCATGCGGTGGCCGGACACGTTGAGCACGTCATCCACACGGCCGGTGATCCAGTAGTAACCGTCCTCGTCGCGGCGCGCACCGTCGCCGGTGAAGTACATGCCACGGAAGGTCTTGAAGTAGGTGTCGACGAAGCGGTCATGGTCGCCGTACAGCGAACGCGACTGACCCGGCCAGGAGTCGAGGATTACCAGGTTGCCTTCGGCAGCACCGTCGATCAGGTTGCCCAGGTTATCGACCAGGGCAGGCACCACACCGAAGAACGGGCGGGTTGCCGAACCCGGCTTGAGGCCGGTGGCACCAGGCAGCGGGCTGATCAGAATGCCGCCGGTCTCGGTCTGCCACCAGGTGTCGACGATCGGGCAACGCTCCTTGCCGACGGTCTTGTAGTACCAGTTCCAGGCCTCAGGGTTGATCGGCTCACCCACCGACCCCAGCAGGCGCAGGCTGGAACCGTCGGCGCCTTCAACAGCCGCCTGCCCTTCGGCCATCATGGCGCGAATGGCAGTTGGCGCTGTGTAGAGGATGTTGACCTTGTGCTTGTCGACGATCTTCGATACGCGGGTAATGTCCGGGTAGTTCGGCACGCCTTCGAACAGCAAGGTGGTGGCGCCGTTGGCCAGCGGGCCGTAGACGATATAGCTGTGGCCTGTGACCCAACCGACGTCGGCGGTGCACCAGTACACCTCGCCCGGACGGTAATCGAACACCCGTTCATGGGTCAGCGCGGCGTAAACCAGGTAACCGCCTGTGGTGTGCAGCACGCCCTTCGGCTTGCCGGTGGAGCCGGAGGTATAAAGGATGAACAGCGCCTCTTCAGCACCCATTTCTTTGGGGGCGCAGTGGCTGGAGGCCACTTTCATCAGGTCTTCGTACCAGATGTCGCGGTGCTGGTGCCAGGCAATGTCGCCACCGGTGCGCTTGCACACGATGATTTTCTGCACGCTGCTGGTTTCAGGGTTGGTCAGCGCCAGATCGACGTTGGCCTTGAGCGGGGTACGGCGGCCACCACGCACGCCTTCGTCGGCAGTGATCACCACCTTGGATTTGCAGTCGATGATACGGCCAGCCAGCGCCTCGGGCGAGAAGCCACCGAACACCACCGAGTGAATCGCACCAATGCGTGCACAGGCCAGCATGGCGACCACCGCTTCGGGGATCATCGGCATATAGATGGTGACCACGTCACCGCGGTGCACATCCTGGCCACGCAGGGCGTTGGCGAACTTGCAGACCTGCTCGTGCAACTCGCGGTAAGTGATGTTGCGGTGCTCGGAAGGGTCGTCACCTTCCCAGATGATGGCCAACTGGTCACCGCGCTCTTCAAGGTGGCGGTCCAGGCAGTTGGAGGAAACGTTCAGAGTGCCGTCGGCGAACCATTTGATATCGACATGGTGGTCGTCGAAGGAGGTCTGCTTGACCTTGGTGAACGGCTTGATCCAGTCGATACGCTGGGCCTGCTCGCGCCAGAAGCCGTCCGGGTTGATCACCGATTGCTGGTACATGGCCTTGTAGGTGGCCTCGTCGGTCAGGGTAGTGGCCGCAACCTCGGGACGAACGGGATACAGTGGAGCCGCACTCATCTGTGTTACCTCGGTGTAATAGTTGTTTTTGTATGGAACCGTTTGTAACTGTACCAGAGCGACAAAAGCCATTCGACGTTGGTAGTAATTTGGTACACCCGTTCCGGCAAAACGCTCTGGCGCGGGCATTACAGCCTTGCCGACGAAAAAACGAGGGGTTTGCCACAGGATTGTTACAGATTCTGTCAAAACACTTTATCAAAACACCCACTGTTTCGGCCTTGGCCAGCGCCATAAAATTCACCTCGCCAGCAACGGCAAGGCGATTAACAACTGGTAACAGCCCCCACGAAGGCAAGCGTTAATCTCCATCTAATCCCGATAGTTAAAACTAGCAATACTCGCGGCGCCATAAGCGCCGCGTGCCCCCTCACGACCTTAGACAGGTAAATAGAAAATGAAAGCTTTACTGGTATTGGTACTTGGCAGTCTTTGCGGCGCGGCAATGGCCGGCGAAGCCAAAGATGCCGAGCAGATTCCGGTTGAACAGTACAGTTACTCGCAGCACCTGGACATTGCCCGCGTTATTTCCATGAGCGAAGTGCCCAATGTGTGCGAAGTCGTGCCAGCCCGCATGACCTACGAGGACTCCCAGGGCCAGAAGCACATTCTCGAATACCGCGTGATGGGGAACGGCTGCTCTAACGGCTGATACCTTGTGAATTGGGGGCCCTGCGGGCCCCTTCGCGGGTGAACCCGCTCCTACGGGTACCTCGCACACCATGAATACGGCGCGGTACCTGTAGGAGCGGGTTCACCCGCGAAGCATTCACCACCTGATTAACAGGCTATTAACTTACAGCCATTTAATCAGTCGACTTGCCCAACGAATAATCCCTCAACTTGTTGGCAATCGTGGTATGCGAAACACCCAGTCTTTTGCCCAAGGCCCGACTACTGGGAAACTCCCCCATCAAACTTTCCAGCACCGCCTTTTCAAAGCGCCCGACTATCTGCGAAAGATCCCCTTCCAGCGAAAACTCGCCCAACGGTTGCCGCACGCCATAATCCGGCAAACGAATATGCTCGCTTTTAACCACGCCGCCGTCACATAACGAAACCGCCTGGAACAAAACGTTTTCCAACTGCCTTACATTACCTGGCCAGTGATACTGCCCAAGTTTGTCCATTGCCGCCGGTGCCAGGCGCGGCATGGCGCAGCCAATCTGCCGACTGGCCTGATCGAGAAAATGCTGCACCAACCCCTCCAGACCATCCATGCATTCGCGCAAAGGCGGAATGTGCAGCGACAGTACATTGAGCCGGTGATACAGGTCCTGGCGAAACTCGCCACGGGCACACAACTCGGACAAATCGACCTGGGTTGCACAAATCACCCGCACATCCAGGTAGACCTCTTCATCGCTACCTACCCGACGGAAGCAGCCGTCCTGCAGAAAGCGCAGCAGCTTTACCTGCAAGCGCGGGCTCATCTCCCCTACCCCGTCAAGGAACAGCGTGCCGCCTGCAGTCAACTCCAGCAGCCCCAGCTTGCCTTCGGCCCGTGCCCCTTCGAATGCCCCGGGGCCGTAACCGAACAGCTCAGTCTCGGCCATCGACTCGGGCAGCCCGGCGCAGTTGAGCGCCATCAGCGGCGACTGCCCACGCGGGCTGGCCAGGTGGCAGGCACGCGCCAGCAACTCCTTGCCGGTTCCGGTTTCGCCCTCGATCAGCAACGGTGCATCCAGCGGCGCCATGCGCCGCGCTTCACGCACCACGGCAGCCATCACCCGCGAGCTCTGGAAGATGCTGTCGAAGCCACGCAGCTCTTGCTTGCGCACATTGTAGATACGCTCGCCGATCCGGTCGGCACGGTGCAGGGTAAGCACCGCGCCGGCCAGCGCCTCGCTGTCATCGTGTTCGGACTGCAGCGGTGCGATATCGGCCAGAAACACATCACCTTTGACTTTGATGCGCAAGCCGTTGATGCGCGACTTGTTGGCCCGCACCAGCTCCGGAAGATCGAAGTCTTCTACGTAGCGCGCCAGCGGCATGCCCGGCACCTCATCAACCCGCACGCCAAGCAACTGCGCGGCTGCACGGTTGGCCGCAACGATGCTGCCGCCCATGTCGATCGACAGCACCGGGAAGTCCAGCGCCCCCAGCAACGCATTCAGCTCCATGTGCCGGCGTTCGCTGGGCATCAGGCCCACACGCTTAACGCCGAATACCCCGGCAATGGCCTCGAACTTCGGCCGCAGGGCCTGAAATTGCAGGTTGATCAGGTTCGGGCAGTGCAGGTAGATGGCGTTGCCATGATCACCGCCCACCTCGCCGCGCAGTACGTTGATGCCGTACTCCACCAGCAGGTTGAGGATGTCGCGCAGGATGCCAATGCGGTTCTGGCAATGGACTTTGATACGCATGAGGGCTCTCGAAGCGCTGATGTTTTTCAACACAGCGCGGAAAAGTCGTAAAGATAAGCTGACAAAAACTGTGTTTCCGCCAGCCAGATGCCTCGAATTTTCCGACACTTGCCGAGTTTTGTAAAATTATCGTTACGAAAACCGACATCGGCACACTCCGCGGCCGATCCGCGCCCCCGTGCAAAACCTCTGGCGAAGGGATATTCCTTTAGGCATGTCCTGCACATAACAAGAAAAGCCCTCACCAGGAGAGCCTCATGAAACAGACGCAATACGTGGCACGCGAGCCCGATGCGCATGGTTTTATCGATTACCCGCAGCAAGAGCATGCGGTGTGGAACACCCTGATCACCCGCCAGCTGAAAGTGATCGAAGGCCGTGCGTGCCAGGAATACCTGGACGGCATCGACCAGCTGAAATTGCCGCATGACCGCATTCCGCAACTGGGCGAGATCAACAAGGTGCTGGGTGCCACCACCGGCTGGCAGGTTGCCCGGGTTCCGGCGCTGATCCCCTTCCAGACCTTCTTCGAATTGCTGGCCAGCAAGCGCTTTCCGGTCGCCACCTTCATCCGCACCCCGGAAGAGCTGGACTACCTGCAAGAGCCGGATATCTTCCACGAGATCTTCGGCCACTGCCCGCTGCTGACCAATCCCTGGTTCGCCGAATTCACCCACACCTACGGCAAGCTCGGCCTGGCCGCGACCAAGGAACAACGTGTGTACCTGGCACGCTTGTACTGGATGACCATCGAGTTTGGCCTGATGGAAACCGCGCAAGGCCGCAAAATCTATGGTGGTGGCATCCTCTCGTCGCCGAAAGAGACCGTCTACAGTCTGTCTGACGAGCCTGAGCACCAGGCCTTCGACCCGATCGAGGCCATGCGTACGCCCTACCGCATCGACATTCTGCAACCGGTGTATTTCGTACTGCCGAACATGAAGCGCCTGTTCGACCTGGCCCACGAGGACATCATGGGCATGGTCCATAAAGCCATGCAGCTGGGTCTGCATGCACCGAAGTTTCCACCCAAGGTCGCTGCCTGAGCGACCTTGCCGATAACAACTCGAACCGGAAAACACCTCATGAATGCCTTGAACCAAGCCCATTGCGAAGCCTGCCGCGCCGATGCGCCGAAAGTCACCGACGAAGAGCTGGCCGAGCTGATCCGCGAAATCCCGGACTGGAACATCGAAGTACGTGACGGCCACATGGAGCTGGAGCGCGTGTTCCTGTTCAAGAACTTCAAGCACGCCTTGGCGTTCACCAATGCCGTGGGCGAAATCGCCGAAGCCGAAGGCCACCACCCAGGGCTGCTGACTGAATGGGGCAAGGTCACCGTGACCTGGTGGAGCCACTCGATCAAAGGCCTGCACCGCAACGACTTCATCATGTGTGCACGCACTGACAAGGTGGCGGAAACGGCTGAAGGCCGGAAGTAAACACCAGAAGGAAGGGGCCAGAGGCCCCTTTTTTCATGGGGCATATGTGCGCTGTTCGCCCGCAAAACCGACAAACGACCGGGAAAAAAACCAAACTGTCATCCAGACTTGTGTATCCTGCCCGAGCTTTTTGAAGCTCCAAACGCGCCTGGCGCAGACTTTTCACTCACACTTGCGAGGAACGACGAGATGCATGAAATCCCGAATCTTCCCTTCCCAAGCCTGAACCCAGAAGAGCCATCCGTGACCGTTCACGCCGAACCGGCAGCTGCCGCCGAGCAGGATGGTGACGATCAATCCAGCGCTGACCAGGAATAACTGCGCATCCCCGACTGTGTGAAAACGGCTGACCTGCGGGCTACCCCCGTCATCACGTTTTCACACCGTCTAAAATCAACGTTGTAACAACCCACTACCACCTGCCCCGCCCCTCCCCCCACACTGACTCGTGCCTCCTACCGCTAAGAGGCAGAAATGCGCCAGCCGCTCAAGCGCTCGACGCCCTGCTGCATTCGTCCAGGTTCACCCGATGAGCCGGCTTTGTCCTGCTGCGCTTGCGGCTGGATTACTCGCAAGCCGAGTTCAGTGTGACCAGGATGCTCGATTACACCAACTGACTACAGGCTGACAGCTGCGCCCGCAAACACCCTTGCTGTGGTTAAGATGGCGGCATACACCGCCATTCTTACCGCAGCAACGGATCCCCAATGCCAGCACGCAGTCCCACGTCCCTTGCCGTCACTGGGCAAATCGTCTCCATCGTCCTGTTCACCTTCATCGGCTACCTGAACATCGGCATCCCTCTGGCCGTGTTGCCCGGCTATGTGCACAACGACCTGGGTTTCAGTGCTGTGGTCGCCGGCCTGGTGATCAGCGTGCAGTACCTCGCGACGTTGCTCAGCCGCCCTGGCGCCAGCCGTATCATCGACAACCACGGCAGCAAGAAGGCAGTCATGTACGGCCTGGCCGGCTGCGGGCTAAGCGGGGTATTCATGCTGGCCTGCGCCTTCCTCACTCACCTGCCCTGGCTGAGCCTGGCTTGCCTGCTGGTCGGCCGCCTGGTGCTGGGCAGCGCCGAAAGCCTGGTAGGCTCGGGTGCGATCGGCTGGGGCATTGGTCGGGTGGGTGCCGCAAACACGGCCAAGGTCATCTCCTGGAACGGCATCGCCAGCTATGGTGCGCTGGCCATCGGCGCCCCACTGGGTGTGCTGATGGTCAAAGGCATCGGGCTGTGGAGCATGGGTGTGAGCATCATCCTGCTGTGCGTACTCGGTTTGCTGCTGGCCTGGCCCAAGCAAGCCGCACCCATCGTCAGCGGTGTACGCCTGCCGTTCCTGCGGGTGCTGGGCAAGGTATTCCCGCATGGCTCGGGGCTTGCCCTGGGTTCGATCGGCTTTGGCACCATCGCCACCTTCATCACCCTTTACTATGCAAGCCGTGGCTGGGCCAATGCGGCGCTGACCCTGAGCCTGTTCGGCGCCAGTTTCATCAGCGCACGGCTGCTCTTTGGCAACCTGATCAACCGCATCGGTGGCTTCAGGGTGGCGATCGCCTGCCTGTCGGTGGAAACGCTCGGGTTGTTGATGCTGTGGCTGGCACCCAACGCCGAACTGGCCTTGGCGGGGGCTGCATTGAGCGGGTTTGGTTTCTCGCTGGTGTTTCCGGCATTGGGCGTGGAGGCAGTGAACCAAGTGTCGGCAGCTAACCGCGGGGCGGCGGTGGGGGCGTATTCGCTGTTCATCGACTTGTCACTGGGGGTGACCGGGCCATTGGTCGGTGCGGTGGCGGCGGGGTTCGGCTTTGCTTCGATGTTTCTGTTCGCGGCGGCTGCGGCAGCGTGCGGGTTGGTGTTGAGCCTCTATTTGTACCGCCAAGGGCGTAGGGACAGGGACCGTACAACAGAAGACTGAAAGCCGCTGCCGGCCTCTTCGCGGGTAATCCCGCCCCCCTGGCGTGCACGATCCCCCGTAGGAGCGGGTTCACCCGCGAAGGGCTGCAAAGCAGCCCCCAAAGGCCCTGAACCTTAGCGCTGAGCGTACTGCAACACCACCTCAAGCGGGTGACGCATCTTCCGCTCGGTCATGCGCTTGACCTGGCTACGGCACGAATAACCGGTTGCCAGCGGCTCCCCGTCCTTGTCCAGCTTGGTCGCCCAGCTCTGCTCGAATATGGTCCGAGACGTTTCCTGGTTGCGAGCTTCGTGCCCATAGGTACCGGACATACCACAGCAACCGGTGGCCTCGGTCACCAGCTTCAGCCCCAGACGGGCGAACACCTGCTCCCACTGCCGGGTGCTGGCCGGCACATTGGTCTTCTCGGTGCAGTGCGCCATCAGGCGGAAGCTGCCCGGTGCGGCAGGCGCCTGCTCGGGCAGCACATCCATCAACCATTCCTGCGGCAACAGCACCTTCGGGCAACCCTCCAGGCCTGGCACCTTCTGGTACTCCTGGCGATACACCAGCGTCATCGCCGGGTCCAGCCCCACCAGCGGCACGCCGCAGTCGGCCAGGGCCTTGAGCTGCGTGGCGTTGCGGATCGCTGCCTTGGCAAACGCGCCAAGGAAACCCTGTACGTGCAACGGCTTGCCGTTGGCGCTGTACGGCGCCAGGAATACCCGGTGGCCCAGGCGGTGGGCAAGGTCGATGAAGGCCGACAGCAGCGGCGTTTCGAAGTAGCGGGTGAAGGCGTCCTGCACCAGCACGATGCTGCGCTCGCGCTGGGCCGGGGTCAGCTCGCGCAGGGCCGGCACCGTGGCCATGCCAACGCGACAACGGGTCAGGGTAGCCTGGAAGTTGAAGCGGCTGATCAGCGGGCTGTCGACCATGCCCACCTTGTCGGCCAGCAGCTGGCTCACCCACTTCGAGCCCATCACCGCGTTGTACAGCCCCGGCGCGTGCGCCAGGTAGGGGATGGTGAACTCGAGCGAGCCGATCAGGTAGTCACGCAGCGGGCGCTGGTAGCGACCGTGGTAAAGCTCGAGGAAGCGCGAGCGGAAATCCGGCACATTGACCTTGATCGGGCACTGCCCGGCGCACGACTTGCACGCCAGGCAGCCGGCCATAGCGTCGTACACTTCATGGGAGAAGTCTTCCTGGCCCTGGTTGCGCGCACGGTTGTTGCGCAGACGCGCCGGCAGGCCCTTGAGCCACGACACCTTGTTGCGCGCCGCAGCCAGCACATCGATGTTCGCCTCGCCCTGCAGGCGCAGCCACTCGCGCATCAGCGAGGCGCGCCCCTTGGGCGAATGCTGGCGTTCGCGGGTGGCCTTCCACGACGGGCACATGGCGTCGTTGGGGTCATAGTTGTAACAGGCGCCATTGCCGTTGCAGTGCACGGCGCTGGGGAAGTCCTGCCAAACGCGCTCGTCAATGGTACGGTCAAGGTCGCCGCGCAGGGTCACGCCATCGACCGGGGTCAGGCCCTCTGCGCTGCCAAGTGGCGTGCAGATCTTGCCCGGGTTGAGCTGGTTGTGCGGGTCAAAGGCGCCCTTCAGGCGCTGCAACGCCGGGTACAGTTCGCCGAAGTACTCGGGCACGTATTCCGAGCGCAAGCCCTTGCCGTGCTCACCCCACAGCAACCCGCCATAACGTTTGGTCAGCGCGGCAACGGCATCGGAAATCGGCTTGACCAGCGCGGCCTGCACCGGGTCCTTCATGTCCAGTGCCGGGCGCACGTGCAGCACGCCGGCATCGACGTGGCCAAACATGCCGTAGGCCAGGCCGTAGCCGTCGAGCAGTGCGCGGAAGTCGGCGATGTAGTCGGCCAACTGTTCTGGTGGTACTGCGGTGTCCTCCACGAACGGCTGCGGGCGCACTTCGCCTTCGACGTTGCCCAGCAGGCCGACCGAACGCTTACGCATGGTATAGACGCGGGTGACTGCCTCGGCGCCTTCGGCCAAGGTGTGGCCCAGGCGCTCGACGCTGGTGTCGCTTTGCAGGTGCTGGATGAACGCCTGCACCTTGGCGTTGACCTCGGCCGGCTCGTCGCCGCAGAACTCCACCAGGTTGATGCCCAGCGTGGGGCGCTCGGGGTCCGCCGGGAAGTACTCGGCAACGCTGTGCCAGACGATGTCTTTCATCGCCAGCATCAGCACCTTGGAGTCGACCGTCTCGATCGACAGCGGCTTGTGCGCCATCAGCGCGTTGGCATCACGCAGCGCATCCATGAAGCTGGTGTAGCGCACATTGACCAGCACCGCATACTTGGGAATCGGCAGCACGTTGAGCTTGGCTTCGACCACGTAGCCCAGCGAGCCCTCGGCGCCGCACAGTACGCTGTTGAGGTTGAAGCGGCCCTGCTCGTCGCGCAGGTGCGCCAGGTCGTAGCCGGTCAGGCAACGGTTGAGCTTGGGGAAGGTGGTTTCAATCAGTTCGGCCTGGGTTTCCTGAATTTCCCGGGCCATGCGGTACACCTCGCCGACCCGGCCCGGCGCGGCGCAGGCCTGTTCCAGCGCAGCATCGTCGATCGGCAGGCTGTGCAGGCGTTCGCCACCGAGCAGCACGCTGTGCAGCTCCAGCACGTGGTCGCGGGTTTTGCCGTAGGTGCAACTGCCCTGGCCACTGGCGTCCGTGTTGATCATGCCGCCGACCGTGGCGCGGTTTGAGGTGGACAGCTCAGGGGCGAAGAACAGCCCGTGCGGCTTGAGCGCAGCATTGAGCTGGTCCTTGACCGTGCCGGCCTGTACCCGCACCCAGCGCTCTTGCACGTTGATTTCGAGGATGTTGTTCATGTGCCGCGACAGGTCGACGACGATACCGTCGGTCAGCGACTGGCCGTTGGTGCCGGTGCCACCACCGCGGGGGGTCAGCTTGACCTGCTGGAAGCGCGGCTCGCCCATCAGCGTGGCGACCCGCGCCACATCGTCGGCATCCAGCGGGAACACCGCCGCCTGCGGCAAGCGCTGGTAGATCGAGTTGTCGGTGGCCAGTACCGTGCGGGTTGCGTAGTCGGCACTGATCTGGCCGCGGAAGCCGCTGTTGCGCAGGGCTTCGAGGAATTCGGGGTAATTGGCGCTCGGTGCAACGGTGGACAGCTGGGCGATCATCGAAGGATGGCCTCTTGATATTGGCTAGATCACGGGATACCTGTGGCCCCGGCATGGGTTCAGGCATGCAGGGATGACGTATAGGCCAATGTTCCTGTAGTTTCGCGTCAGGGGCAAACGGATAATCCTGCCGCTATCAATGAATTTTATGAATGAATTACCGCCACCTGACCCCATCCATGTCACTGCTGCTGGCTTTCGAGGCCGCCGCCCGGCATGAAAGCTACACCCGCGCCGCCGCCGAACTGTCGCTGACCCAAAGCGCGGTCAGCCGCCAGGTACAGGCCCTGGAGCAGCAGTTGGGCCTGACCCTGTTCCGCCGCGAGGGGCGCCAGGTACAGCTGACCGATGTCGGCCGCCTGTACCAGCGCGAGCTGAGCGAGGCACTGGGGCGCATCCGCAGCGCCACCTTGCAGGCACTGGCCTATCAATCGGGAGTAGGCACGTTGCGCCTGGCCACCCTGCCAACCTTCGGTTCGAAATGGCTGTTGCCGAGGCTGCATGCGTTCTACAGCGCTCACCCGGGCATGCTGGTGCACATTCATTCACGCATTGAAACCATCAACTTCGACACCAGCGAAATCGATGCCGCCATCGGCGTGGCCAGCCACGACTTGCCGGGGCTTGTCTGCCATCGCCTGCATGCCGAGGAGCTGGTGGTGATCTTGCCGCCGGAGGCTGGCGTCGGCAGCCAAGGCTGGAGCCCGGCCAGGATCAGCGAAGAGGTGCTGCTGAATGTGGCCAACAACCCGCATGCGTGGGGCGAGTGGTTTTCCCATCATGGCCTGCCGCACCGGGCGATGCGGCTGGGGCCGAGCTTCGAGCTGACCTCGCACCTGATCCAGGCGGTACGTGCCGGGATCGGGATCGGGCTGGTGCCGCGCATATTGGTGGAGGAGGAACTGGCCAAGGGAGAGCTGTACAGCCCGGGGGTGGCGTTTGCCAGCCAGCGCAGTTATTACCTGATCTACCCGCCGAGGAATGAGGCACTGCCGTCGCTGCGGGCATTCAGGGGGTGGTTGCTGGAGCAGATCTGATTTTTGGCGGGGTCATCTGACCTGAGGGCAACGCTGTACCCGTAGGAGCGGGTTCACCCGCGAAAGGGCCCGCACAGGCAACAAAAAACCCGAAGCCAGTCACCTGACTCCGGGTTTTCACATACCGCCTATGGCGCCTTACTTGGCCACACTCTCAACAGCACCGCCCGCATTCACCTGGCGACGCGACTTGACCATGTACACCACGAACATCGCAAGCAGCCACACCGGGATCGCATACACCGACACCTGGATGCCCGGGATCATCAGCATGATGCCCAGAATCAGCACCACGAAAGCCAGCACCACATAGTTGCCGTACGGGTACCACAGCGCCTTGAACAGCGGTTTCTGCCCGGTACGGTCGAGGTGCTGACGGAACTTCAGGTGCGAGTAGCTGATCATCGCCCAGTTGATCACCAGGGTGGCCACGACCAGCGACATCAGCAGTTCCAGCGCGTTTTGCGGCATCAGGTAGTTCAGCAGCACGGCGACGAAGGTCACGGCAGCCGACACCAGGATCGAACGCACTGGCACGCCCCGCTTGTCGACCTTGGCCAGCGACGCCGGGGCATCGCCCTGCTCGGCCATACCCAGCAGCATGCGGGCGTTGCAGTAGGTGCCGCTGTTGTACACCGACAGCGCCGCAGTCAGCACCACGAAGTTCAGCAGGTTGGCAGCCACGTCACTGCCCAGCAGCGAGAACACTTGCACGAACGGGCTGCTGCCGTAGCTGCCACCCGAGGCGTCGATGCTGGCGACCAGGTTGTCCCACGGGGTCAGCGACAGCAGCACCACCAACGCACCGACATAGAAAATCAGGATGCGGTAGATGACCTGGTTGATCGCTTTGGGGATCACGGTCTTTGGCTTGTCGGCCTCGGCGGCGGTGAAGCCGAGCATTTCCAGGCCACCAAAGGAAAACATGATGAAAGCCAAGGCCATTACCAGCCCGCTGACGCCGTTGGGGAAGAAGCCGCCGTGTGTCCACAGGTTGGCCACGGTGGCTTCAGGGCCGCCGCTGCCGCTGGTCAGCAGGTAGGCACCCAGGCCGATCATGCTGACGATGGCGACCACTTTGATGATGGCGAACCAGAATTCGGCTTCACCGAAGAACTTCACGTTCATCAGGTTGATGGCGTTGATCAGCACGAAGAAGGCTGCCGCCGTGACCCAGGTGGGGATCTCCGGCCACCAGTAGTGAACATACTTGCCGACCGCCGAAAGCTCCGACATCCCCACCAGGATATACAGCACCCAGCAGTTCCAGCCCGACAGGAAGCCGGCGAACCCACCCCAGTAGGTGTGGGCGAAATGGCTGAACGAGCCGGCCACCGGCTCTTCGACGATCATTTCACCCAGCTGGCGCATGATCATGAAGGCGATGAAGCCGCAGATCGCGTAGCCAAGGATCATCGACGGGCCGGCGGATTTCATCACGCCTGCCGAGCCGAGGAACAGGCCGGTACCAATCGCACCGCCGAGGGCGATCAACTGGATATGGCGGTTCTTCAGGCCCCGCTTTAGCTCGCCTGAATGCATGTTTTGTCCACTCATGAACGAAGTCACCTGCATTGTTTTTATCTGTGACGGAATCGGACCCACCGCGCTCGTGGCGCAGCGGAATGGGCAAGGTGGTTACCTTGGGTTTCTTGACCTCAGGTGCCGCCGGAGCGGGTCAACCAGGCGTGATCAAGAGTGCGCGGTACGCAAGAGGGTCACAGGTAAAACGCGGCGCACTGTATACCCCTGCAAACGCGCAGGCGTCAACGCGTTGCATCGTTTCCTCGGGAAAAAACGCAGCGTTCCTGTGGTACAGGCCTTCAAAGGCGAAGTGATCGGCGTACATGGCGCCTCCATTTGTTGTTTTGTCAGCCCGGCTCTCTGGACGGGCTCCTGCACAAGGCAATGGCGGCTATAACACCGTGGGGACGGGGGTTTGAGCAAGGGTGGGTGGCGCCATGGCGACGGCTTTGGCACAGGGGCGCCGGCAAGGTTTGTTTACACGATCGGGCTTGATCTGAAATGCGGACTGAAAACGGCCACATTCGTACAGATTTCTTTACAAGGCGGTTCAAGAACTTGCCAGTCGTCCGAAAAATTCTTTTTGTTCAATATCTTGGGCTTGGTCCACATTCCCGCAGGCATAAAAAAACCAGCCCGAAGGCTGGTTCCTTGATGACCACACTGGCTTATTAGCCACGCGGCTTGCCGCGACCACGGCCTGCCGGCTTGTCGCCATCAGGTTTGCCCGGACGCTTGCGCATCTCGCTCGGGCGCTCAGCCACCGTGCTGCCACGGGTGGGTTTGCGCGGCGCTTCTTCACGCGGCTGACGCGCCGGGCGTTCGCCAGTAGCGGCACCTTCGTGGGCCGGGCGCAGGTTGCGCACGCGCTCGCCACGGCCCAGCGGGCGGGTCGACTTGCGCTGCAGGCGCTCCATCTTGTCCTTGGCCTTGAGCTTCATGGCTGGCAGCGCGACCGGCTGTAGGCCGACTTCGGCGGCGAGGATGTCGATTTCGCCCTGGGTCATTTCGCGCCAGCGGCCCATCGGCAGGTCAGAATTGAGGAACACCGGGCCGAAACGCACACGCTTCAGGCGGCTGACCACCATGCCCTGGGATTCCCACAGGCGACGCACCTCACGGTTACGACCCTCCATCACCACGCAGTGGTACCAGTGGTTGAAGCCTTCGCCACCCGGTGCCTTCTGGATATCGGTGAACTTGGCCGGGCCGTCCTCCAGCATTACGCCGGCTTTCAGGCGCTCGATCATCTCGTCGTCGACTTCACCACGCACACGTACCGCGTACTCACGGTCCATCTCGTAGGATGGGTGCATCAGGCGGTTGGCCAGTTCACCGTCGGTGGTGAACAGCAGCAAGCCAGTGGTGTTGATGTCGAGGCGGCCGATGTTGATCCAGCGGCCTTCTTTTGGCCGTGGCAAGCGGTCGAACACGGTCGGGCGCCCTTCCGGGTCGTCACGGGTGCAGATTTCGCCGTCGGGTTTGTTGTACATGATCACCCGGCGGGTGGCCTCGGCGGCCTCCTCGCGCTTGATCAGCTTGCCGTCGACGGCGATGGCGTCGTGCAGGTCGACGCGCTGGCCAAGGGTGGCCTCGACGCCGTTGACCTTGATGCGACCCTGGCTGATCCAGGCCTCGACATCACGCCGCGAGCCCACGCCAATGCGCGCCAGCACTTTCTGCAGCTTTTCGCCGGATGGCGGGGTGATTTCGGTTTCTTTCAGGTCTTGCTCACTCATCTGGGCACCTCCCGGTGTAGGAATGAAAACAGGTTTCTGGCGACGAACGCGCCAAAAGGCCGCGCATCATACGCGGTTCATCAGGGGAACGCACTGGAGGGTAGAGGGTTTTGTGGGGCTGGGCATGATTTTCTGCCCAGTGGGCTTTGTGCTGACCTCTTCGCAGGCACGCCCGTTCCTACAGGTTCGCGCAACCTTCGGGGCCTGTGATACCCCTGTGGGAGCGGGCTTGCCCGCGAAGAGGCCAGCACAGGCAGCAGATCAATCAGGGCTGAGCCTTGATCTCCTCCTCCACCGGAGGCTCAGGCTCCTCTCCCCGCAGATCATCAAAATCGGTTTTCAAACCGTCTTCCATGGCATCCAGCTCCACCAACAGGCTACGGAAGCTGGTCTCCTCTTTCGGCTCACCAACCTCCTCGTCCCCAAGGCTGGCATCCGCCAACGCCTGCAGGTGCGCAGGCACCGGCGCATCATCCGGGTCAAGTTGCGGCGCTGGTTCCATTTCGCGCAGCTCGGCCAAGGCCGGCAGGTCCTCAAGGCTCTTGAGGTTGAAATGATCGAGAAACGCCTTGGTGGTGGCGAACATCGCCGGCCGCCCGGGCACTTCGCGGTAGCCGACCACGCGAATCCACTCGCGCTCCATCATGGTCTTGATGATATTGCTGTTCACCGCAACGCCCCGCACGTCCTCGATTTCACCACGGGTGATCGGCTGGCGGTAGGCAATCAGGGCCAGTGTCTCAAGCAGCGCTCGCGAATAGCGCTGCGGGCGCTCTTCCCACAGGCGCCCGACCCAAGGGGCATAATCCTCGCGAATCTGCAGGCGATAGCCGCTGGCCACCTCCTTGAGCTCGAACGCACGCCCATCGCACGACTTGCCCAGCACCTCCAGGGCCTGCCTGAACACCTTGGGCTCGGGGCGCTCGGCCTCCTCGAACAGCTCGTACAGGCGCTCCAGGGATTGCGGCTTGCCCGAAGCGAGCAAGAAGGCTTCGATCAGCGACGCCAGGTCGCGGGGTTCATTCAGGTTCATTGGGTTCTTCAACTGGCGCCGGGCGAAGCCGCACGTGAATGGCGGCGAAAGGTTCATTCTGCACAAGTTCGATCAGCGATTCCTTCACCAGTTCGAGAACGGCCATGAAGGTCACCACCACGCCCAGCTTGCCCTCCTCGGCAGCGAACAGCGCGATGAACGGCACAAAGGCGCCGCCCTTGAGACGCTCCAGCACCTGGCTCATGCGCTCGCGGGTGGACAAGGTCTCACGGGTGATCTGATGGCTTTCGAACAGGTCGTTGCGGCGCATCACCTCGGCCATGGACATCAAAAGCTCTTCCAGGCTGACCTGAGGCAACAGCTTGCGTACCTTGGCCTGCGGCGCTTCCAGGCGCGGCACCACCACCTCGCGCCCGACCCGTGGCAATTCGTCGATGCCCTCGGCGGCAGCCTTGAAGCGCTCGTACTCCTGCAGGCGGCGGATCAGTTCGGCGCGTGGGTCACCCTCCTCCTCCTCGACGTCGGCGGAACGCGGCAGCAGCATGCGTGACTTGATCTCGGCCAGCATGGCAGCCATCACCAGGTATTCGGCGGCCAGCTCAAGGCGTACGCTTTTCATCAGCTCCACATAGCCCATGTACTGCCGGGTGATCTCGGCCACAGGGATGTCGAGGATATCGATATTCTGCTTGCGGATCAGGTACAGCAACAGGTCCAGCGGGCCTTCGAAAGCTTCGAGGATGACTTCAAGGGCGTCCGGCGGAATGTACAGGTCCAGCGGCAGCTCGGTCAGGGCTTCACCATAGACCAGCGCCAACTGCAGTTGCCGAGGCTCCTCGACCCGTTCGGCCGGCGCCTCAGGCGCTTCCAGCTGGCTCACGCGTTGACCAGGAATGGCGTGGGGTCGCCACAACCTTCGCGGATCAGTTCCGGTTCGTCGCCGGACAGGTCGATGATGGTCGACGCCTTGAGGTCGCCGAACCCGCCATCGATCACCAGGTCAACATGGTGCTCCAGCCGTTCACGGATCTCGTAAGGGTCGGTCATCGGCTCGCTGTCGCCCGGCAGGATCAGGCTGACGCTCATCAGTGGCTCGCCCAACTCGGCCAGCAAGGCCAGGGTGATGGCATGGTCCGGTACACGCAGCCCGATGGTACGCCGCTTATCGTGCAACAGCAGGCGCGGCACTTCACGCGTGCCGTTGAGGATGAAGGTGTAAGGCCCCGGCACATGCGCCTTCAGCAAGCGGAAGGTGCCGGTGTCGACCTTGGCGTACAACCCCAGTTGCGACATGTCGCAGCACATCAGGGTGAAGTTGTGCGTCTTGTCCAGCCCGCGCAGGCGCCGCACCCGCTCGATTGCCGACTTGTCGCCTATCTGGCAACCCAGCGCATACGCCGAATCCGTCGGATACACCACCACGCCCCCCTTGCGGATGATCTCGACGGCCTGTTTTATCAGGCGCGCTTGTGGGTTCTCCGGATGAATCTGGAAAAATTGGCTCACGTAATCGTCCTGTTCATAGCGCCAAAGGCTGTTCATGGCTGAATCGACGCCACAAAGGTGGCAGATCCTCGGGCAAAGGCCGATAGGCACCGATCTCGCCCCAGGTGCCGGGGCCGTGGAAGTCACTGCCAGCGCTTGCCAGCAGGCCGAACTCACGGGCAAGGATGGACATGGTGCCCACTTGCTCAGCAGGCATCATCCCGTTGACCACTTCAAGCGCCTGCCCTCCTGCCTGAATATAGTCGGCAATCAGCCGCCTGCGCTTGCTGCGGGTCAGGTCGTAGTGCATGGGATGCGCCAGGCTCACCCAGGCATTGGACTGCCTCAGCGTGGCAACGGTTTCGTCGAGCGTCGGCCAGTGCTGCTTGACGTCGCCCAGCTTGCCGGCGCCCAGCCACTTGCGAAACGCTTCACCACGGTCCTTGACGTGCCCGGCCCGCACCAGATACTCGGCAAAATGCGGGCGCGCCGGGGCGTTGCCGCTGTCACCCAACTCGTGCTGCACGGCGCGCGCGCCTTCGAGCGTGCCGGGCATGCCCTTGGCCGCCAGCCGTCTGTCGATTTCTTCGGCACGCAGCCAGCGGCCGTGGTGCAGCGCTTGAATCGCCGCCAGCAATGGCGGTGCGTCGAGTGGGAAGTCATAACCCAGCACATGGATGGTCGCGCCGCCCCACGTGCAGGACAGCTCCACCCCGCTGACCCAGCGCATACCCAGGTCAACGCAGGCCTGGCGCGCTTCGGGCAGGCCTTCGAGGGTGTCATGGTCGGTCAGTGCCAGCGCTTGCACCCCGTGCTCATGAGCCCGGGCAACCAGTACCGAAGGCGACAGGGCGCCGTCGGAGGCCGTGCTGTGACAGTGCAGATCAACATTCATAGAGGAGCGCTTTCGCTGGAATCGATGTTTGTTATTATGCCGTCACATCCCGATTCTGGCTGCCATTGTGAAACAATTCATCGATTTCATCCCGCTGCTGCTGTTCTTCATCGTCTACAAGCTCGACCCGCGCCCCATGGAAGTCGCCGGCCATCACTTCGAATTTGGCGGCATCTACAGCGCCACGGCCATGCTGATCATCAGCTCGCTGGTCGTGTACGGCGCACTGTTCCTGCGCCAGCGCAAGCTGGAGAAGGGCCAGTGGCTGACGCTGATCGCCTGCCTGGTGTTCGGTGGCCTGACCCTGACCTTTCACAGCGAAACCTTCCTCAAATGGAAGGCTCCTGTCGTGAACTGGCTGTTTGCCCTGGGTTTTGCCGGCAGCCACTTCATCGGCGATCGGGTGCTGATCAAGCGCATCATGGGCCACGCCCTGACCCTGCCTGATGCCATCTGGACGCGCCTGAATCTGGCCTGGATCGCTTTCTTCCTGTTCTGCGGCGCGGCCAACCTGTTTGTCGCCTTCACCTTCCAGGACTTCTGGGTGGACTTCAAGGTGTTCGGCAGCCTGGGCATGACCGTGATCTTCCTGGTGGCGCAAGGCGTGTACCTGTCGCGCCACCTGCACGATGACCCTTCTACCTCCAAACCCAAGGATTGACATGCTCTACGCCATTATCGCCAGCGACGTCGCAAACTCCCTGGAAAAGCGCCTGGCCGCCCGCCCGGCGCACATCGAACGCCTGCAGCAGCTCAAGGCCGAAGGCCGCGTGGTGTTGGCCGGCCCGCACCCGGCCATCGACAGCAACGACCCGGGCGAAGCGGGTTTCAGCGGTAGCCTGATCGTTGCCGAATTCGAATCGCTGGCGGCGGCGCAGACCTGGGCCGATGCCGACCCGTACATCGCTGCCGGCGTGTACGACAAGGTTGTGGTCAAGCCGTTCAAGCAAGTACTGCCTTGACCTGAGACGGCACGGCCTTCTTCGCTACACAAACCTTCGGATCTGTGCCATCACCCGCGAAGAGGGCCACGCGGCACCAGCAGTTATACTCAGGCCATCAGTCTGCGGTATCTTTGCCACTGGCGGGCCGAATCACCGCCGTCAATGGTTGAATTGAGTGAGTCATGAGCGAGCTGTTACTGATTGATGATGACCAGGAACTGTGCGAGCTGCTCGGCAGCTGGCTGACCCAGGAAGGGTTTTCCGTGCGTGCCTGCCACGATGGGCAGAGCGCACGCCTGGCCCTGGCCGAGCATGCCCCTGCTGCTGTGGTACTGGATGTGATGTTGCCCGACGGCAGCGGCCTGGAGCTTCTCAAGCAGCTGCGCAGCGAGCATGCCGAGCTGCCGGTGCTGATGCTTTCAGCCCGCGGCGAGCCGCTGGACCGCATTCTCGGCCTGGAACTGGGCGCCGACGACTACCTGGCCAAACCCTGCGACCCGCGTGAGCTCACTGCCCGCCTGCGCGCGGTACTGCGCCGCAGCCACCCCACCGCCACGACCAGCCAGATGGAACTGGGTGACCTGGTCTACAGCCCTGCGCGGGGCGTGGCCAGCATCGATGGCCGCGAAATGACCCTGACCCTGTCCGAAAGCCGTATTCTTGAAGCGCTGCTGCGCCAGCCCGGCGAGCCGCTGGACAAACAGGAACTGGCGCAGATCGGCCTGGGCCGCAAGCTGACCCTGTACGACCGCAGCCTGGACATGCATGTCAGCAACCTGCGCAAGAAGATCGGCCCCCACGCCGATGGCCGGCCACGCATTGTGGCGTTGCGTAGCCGTGGATATTACTACTGCCTGTAAAAACGCCGGGGCCGCTGCGCGCCCCATTGGCGGCACAAGGCGGGGCCTGCACAGGCCAATCATCTTTACTTTGCCTTTACCATCCCCTGACTGCGCTTGACGGTGATCTCCCTAGACTGTGCTCATCCGGTAATCACCGGCCTATGAAAGGAGAGACACCATGCGCAAGACCCTTATCGCCCTGATGTTCGCTGCCGCTTTGCCGACCGTAGCCATGGCCATGCCAGATGGCGGCCCGCGCCACGACGGCCCGCATCATCGCGGTGATGCGCCTTTCCACCAACTGGACCTGAGCCGCGATCAGCGCCAGCAGATCGGCAAGCTGATGGGCGAGCAAATGCAGCAGCGCCGCGACATTACCGAGCGCTACCTGTCCAAGCTGCCGGCCACCGACCAGAAAGCCATGAAGGATGAACTGCAAGCCAACCGCGACAAGACCGACAGCGCAGTGCGCAAGTTGCTCACGGCTGACCAGCAGAAGAAGTTTGACGAACTGCAAAAAGAACGCGCCGCCAAGAAAGCCGAGTGGCAGGAGTTCCAGGCCTGGAAAGCTGAAAAAGGCGCCAAGGCCCAGTAAGCTGTCCGCCCCATGCCCGGCCCGCATCACTGCGGGCCGGGCTTTTCCCGTTTAGGAGGTGCACGTGCGTTCACTGTTCTGGCGCATCCTGGCCAGTTTCTGGCTGGCCATCACCCTGGTCGCAGGCCTGTCGATCCTGCTGGGGCACATGCTCAACCAGGACGCCTGGATCCTCAGCCGTCACCCGGGCCTGAATACCCTGGCCAGCAAGTGGACCAAGCACTACGAGCAGGAAGGCCTGGAGGCGGCACAGCACTTTCTGGAACGACGCAAGAACCGCTACAAGATCGACGTGCAGGTGCTCGACGATAGCGGTGAAGCCGTGGTGCCCGGTACCTTCCCACGCCGTGCGGCAGCCCTCGAAGCGCGCCAGCACAATGACCAGCGGCGCTTGCCATGGCGCCGGCTGACCGAGGAATACACCAGCCCCGACACCGGCGAAACCTACTTGCTGATCTACCGCATCCCTCACCCGGCGCTGGATGCCTGGCACCGCGAGAGCCTGCTTTGGCCGCTCAGCGCACTGGGCATTGCCTTGGTCGTGCTGACCCTGTTCAGCCTGCTGGTGACGCTGTCCATTACCCGCCCGCTAAGCCGCCTGCGCAGTGCCGTACACGACCTGGGCCAGACCACCTATCAGCAGAACAGCCTGGCACGGCTGGCAGCGCGGCGCGACGAGTTTGGCGTGCTGGCCAAGGACTTCAACAAGATGGGCGCACGCCTGCAAAGCACCATTGGCAGCCAGCGCCAGCTGCTACGCGACGTGTCCCACGAACTGCGCTCGCCACTGGCCCGGCTGCGCATCGCCCTGGCCCTGGCCGAACGCGCCGAGCCTGAGCAGCGGCAAGCGCTGTGGCCGCGCCTGACCCGCGAATGCGACCGCCTGGAAGACCTGATCAGCGAAATCCTCGCCCTGGCCCGGGTGGATGCCGAACAAGCCCATGCCGAACCGGTCGACCTCAATGCCCTACTCGGCAGCGTGCGCAAGGACGCCCTGCTGAGCGCGCCGGATCAGGACGTGCGCCTGGAGGCGCAGCCAGGTTTGAGCTTGCAGGGTTGGCCAACGCTGATCGAGCGTGCCGTTGACAACCTGCTGCGCAATGCCCTGCGCTTCAACCCGGCGGGCCAGCCGGTCGAGGTCAGCGCCGCGCGCGAGCAGGACCGCATCGTGATCAGCGTGCGTGACCATGGGCCTGGGGCGGCAGAGGAGCACCTGGCGCAACTGGGTGAGCCGTTCTTCCGCGCGCCGGGGCAGGAAGCGCCGGGGCATGGCCTGGGGCTGGCGATTGCGCGCAAGGCAGCGGAGCGCCATGGCGGTAGCCTGATGCTGGAGAATCATCCACAGGGTGGGTTTGTGGCCAGGCTGGAGTTGCCCTTGGCTGGAGCGGCAGGCAGTTGATGGGGTGCAAAGGCTTCCGGCCTCTTCGCGGGTAAACCCGCTCCTACAGGGGATGTGGAGCGGGTTCACCCGCGAAGAGGCCGGAAGCCTCGATACATGAATCAGCCCAAGGCCAGGTTACTCACCCCAGCTACTAACGAAATCAGCCGTTTCCAGCACCGGCGCCGTCCGCGGCTCGGTCAGCGGCGTACCGACATACAGGTAGCCGATCAGCTCCTCGTTCTCGGCCAACCCCAACCCCTTGTGCACATGGGCATCGAAAGCCATGTCACCGGTACGCCACACTGCGCCGATCCCCTGCGCGTGTGCAGCAATCAGAATAGCGTGCGCCGCACAGCCCGCCGCCAGGCGTTGCTCGGACTTGGGCACCTTGAAATGGTCCTGCAACCTGGCCACCACCACGATCAGCAACGGCGCCCGCAGCGGCATGGCACGGGCCTTGTCCAAAGCTGCCTGGCTGGCATCGCCCTTGTGCTGCACGGCTTCGGCGAACAGCTCACCCAGCTTCTCGCGGCCCTGGCCTTCGATGGTTAGAAAACGCCACGGCCGCAGCTGACCATGGTCCGGGGCGCGCAGGGCAGCCTGGAACAGCGCCTCGCGCTGGGCGGCATTGGGCGCCGGGTCAGTCAGGCGTGGCACGGAAACACGGTTGAGCAATGCGTCGAGAGCCTCCATCGGCTACCCTCCTGGCAGGTGAATGTGCGGCCATTCTAGCGTTTACATCACCAGACCCATAGGTAGAATGGCGCCCTTCCGTTTCGAGTCTGAGCAGATCACATGGCGTTGCCGACCTTAAGGATCATTGGTTTCATCATCGGCATCTTCCTGATTACGCTGGCCGTGAGCATGGCCGTGCCCATGGCGACCCTGGTGATCTTCGAGCGCACCGGTGACATGCCGTCGTTTCTCTGGTCGAGCCTGATCACCTTCATCGCCGGCCTGGCCCTGGTGGTGCAGGGGCGCCCGGAGCATGTACACCTGCGCCCGCGCGACATGTACCTGCTGACCGTCAGCAGCTGGCTGGTGGTGTGCGTGTTCGCCGCGCTACCGTTCCTGCTGACCCAGCACATCAGCTACACCGACGCCTTCTTCGAAAGCATGTCAGGCATCACCGCCACTGGCGCCACCGTGCTCAGCGGGCTCGATAACATGTCGCCGGGCATCCTCATGTGGCGCTCGATGCTGCACTGGCTCGGCGGTATCGGCTTTATCGCCATGGCGGTGGCGATCCTGCCGCTGCTGCGCATCGGTGGCATGCGCCTGTTCCAGACCGAATCGTCCGACCGCTCGGAAAAGGTCATGCCGCGTTCGCACATGGTCGCCAAGTCCATCGTGGGGGTTTACGTCGGTTTCTCGATACTCGGCGCGCTGGCCTTCTGGTGGGCGGGCATGAGCCCGTTCGATGCAATCAACCATGCCATGTCGGCTATCTCTACCGGCGGTTTCTCCACCTCCGACCAGTCGTTGGCGAAATGGGATATCCCGGCCGTGCACTGGGTTGCAGTAGTGGTGATGATCATGGGCAGCCTGCCGTTCACCCTCTACGTAGCCACCCTGCGCGGCAACCGCAAGGCGCTGATCCGCGACCAGCAGGTGCAAGGCTTGCTGGGCATGCTGGTGGTCACCTGGCTGGTGCTGGGCACCTGGTACTGGTACAGCACCAACCTGCACTGGCTCGATGCCCTGCGCCATGTGGCGCTGAACGTGACCTCGGTGGTCACCACCACCGGCTTCTCCTTGGGTGACTACAGCCTGTGGGGTAACTTCTCGCTGATGCTGTTCTTCTACCTGGGCTTCGTTGGCGGCTGCTCCGGCTCGACCGCAGGCGGCATCAAGATTTTCCGCTTCCAGGTGGCATACATCCTGTTGAAGGCCAGCCTCAACCAGCTGATTCACCCGCGCGCGGTGATCAAGCAGAAATACAACGGCCATCGCCTCGACGAAGACATCGTGCGCTCGATCCTGACGTTCTCGTTCTTCTTCGCGATCACCATCTGTGTCATGGCGCTGCTGTTGTCGCTGCTGGGCGTGGACTGGATGACCGCGCTGACCGGCGCCGCCGGCACGGTTTCGGGTGTAGGCCCGGGCCTGGGTGAAGTGATCGGCCCAGCGGGCAACTACGCGACGCTGCCTGACGCGGCCAAATGGATTCTGGCGGCCGGCATGCTGCTGGGTCGCCTGGAAATCATCACGGTGCTGGTGTTGTGCATGCCGGCGTTCTGGCGTCACTGAGCACTTCGCCTTCCGCGCCCAGGCGGGCGCGGTACTCGCTGGGCGTGGCATCGAACCAGCGGCGGAACGCCCGATAGAAGTTGCTGGGGTCGGCAAAGCCCAGCAGGTAGGCGGTTTCCAGCAAGGTCATGCCCGGCTGGGCCAGGTATTGTTCGGCCAGTTCGCGGCGCGTGTCGTCAAGCAAGGTCTGGAAGCTGGTGCCTTCCTCCTGCAGCCGCCGTTGCAGGGTGCGCTGCGATAGGTGCAGGGCCTGGGCCAGGGTTTCGCGCTTGGGCTCACCCTGCGGCAGGATGCGGCACAACACCTGGCGCACGCGGTGGCTGACCCGGGTTTCGGAGAAGCGTGCCAGGTACTCGCCGGCAAACCGGTCGTGCAGCACCGCCATGGCCTCGTTCGCGGTCGGCAGCGGCGCCTCCATGTCGGCCCGCTCGAACACCAGCGCATCATGTGGGGCGCCGAACACCAGCGGCGAATGGAACGCCACCTTGTAAGGCTCGACATTCTTCGGCTGCGGCCCCTGCACCAGGACCCGCCGCGGCTGGACCGGCCGGCCACTGAGCCATTTGCACAGCGCCAGCGCACAGGCCAGCGACGCTTCGGCGCTGTGCCGGGTTGGCGGCAGGTGGTCGCCGTGCACGGTCAGAATCAGCGAATAGCCCTCGGGGCCGAGGACGAAACTGAGGTCGGAGCTTTCGGCGATGATGCGCTGGTAGCGCACCAGGCGCTCGAAGCCCTCGGCCAGGGTGCGGCTGGACATCAACGCATAGCCCACCACATGGAACGACGCCGGGCGAACCACCCGTGCCATGTTCAGGCCGATGGCCTCATTGCCCGACAGCTCCACCGCCAGTTGCCAGAGGCGGGTCATGGAATCTTGCGGAAAACGTGCATCGGGGTCGTCGAGGGCGGCAAAGTCCAACCCCAATTGCTTGAACATGGCTCTGCAATCCAGCCCTTCCAGTTCAAGTGCCTTCACGATCCCTGATGCCCAACTGGCTGACGTTGTTCTTTCGCTCATGACAGGCTTCTTTTACCGACCGCTCCTGCGGTGAACCCCAAGGATACTCATTTGGCGCCTATTGTCACTGGTAGGCCCCGTCAGTCACTCTAGACTCGAATCAGGCTCCACGCCGTGTATCTTGTCCAGAAGTATTAATCCCGGAGCACTGCCATGAACAGCACAGCGCAGTTTCGCAGTTTTGCCGAGTTCTATCCGTACTATCTGGGGGAGCACAGCAACCCCACCTGCCGCCGCCTGCACTTCGTCGGCACCAGCCTGGTGATAGCGCTGCTGGCCTACACCATTGGCAGTGGCAAATGGTTGCTGCTGCTGGCCGTGCCGGTGTTCGGCTATGGCTTTGCCTGGGTCGGGCACTTCTTTTTCGAGAAGAATCGGCCAGCGACCTTTACCTATCCGCTGTACAGCCTGGCCGGGGATTTCGTGATGTTCCGGGATATCCTGCTAGGCAAGCTCAGGCTGTAAGCATCTGAGGCCGCTTGGCGGCCCCCTGCCCTCGAGCCTTAAGCCGGCTCGCGCAACGCCGCCACGGCCTGCGCTTCGGCCAGCCGATACAGCTCGACACTGCCGTCCCAATGCTCGATCAGGGCCGTGCACGACTCCACCCAGTCCCCGCAATTGAGGTAGTCCACCTCACCCACCTTGCGGATCTCGGCATGATGGATATGCCCGCACACCACCCCGTGAAAACCACGGCGGGTGCACTCATGGGCAATGGCGTTCTCGAAGTCGCTGATGAAGTTCACCGCGCCTTTCACCTTGTGCTTGAGGTACGCCGACAGCGACCAGTAACCATAGCCATACCGCGCACGCCAGTGGTTGAGCCAGCGGTTGAGCACCAAGGTGAATTCGTAGGCGCGGTCACCCAGAAACGCCAGCCAGCGGTGGTAACGGGTAATCACATCGAACTGATCACCATGGACCACCAGCAGTCGGCGGCCATCGGCTGTCAGGTGCTCGGCCTCGTCTACCAGCTGAATGTTGCCCAGAATCAACTTTGAGTAGCGGCGCAGGAATTCGTCATGGTTGCCGGTGACGTAGATCACCTCGGTACCGCGCTTGCTCATGGTCAGCAGCCGGCGAATCACGTTGGTGTGGGCTTGCGGCCAGTAGATCCCGCCGCGCAGCTTCCAGCCATCTATGATATCGCCCACCAGATAGACGCGATCAGCCTGGTAGCCCTTGAGAAACTGCGACAGGTGTTCGGCCTGGCAGTCGCGGGTACCCAGGTGCACGTCGGAGATCCACAGGGTACGCACGCGTTGCTTGCGCGAGGGGCGGGACAGTTCGGCATGGCTCATGGGCAGGCTCCGGCGCAGTTTGCTGGAGACTGGCAGGCACACATGACAGCGCCATGGCAAAACGGTGACGAGTGATGGCGTGCAGGGATTGAGGCACAATGGGCGCCTGCCCTGCGAGGAAGCCCCCATGACCGCCGGCCCGATCCTCTCGCTGCGCCATTACCGCGACAGCCTGATCGCCCATAGCCACGAACACCCGCAACTGGTGTTCGGCCTGCGCGGCCGCCTGGAGTTCGAGGTCCAGGGACATGGCGCCGGCATCGATCGCCAGGGGCTGATCGTGGTCCCGGCGGGTGCTCATCACACGTGCGCCAGCGATGCCGGCAGTGATTGCCTGGTGCTTGATGTGCCAGGGGAGCCTTGGCTGCGCGAGCACCTGGGCGAGCATGCCGATGCCAGCCGCCGCCTGCTCGACCGCCCGGCCGCCGTAAGCCTGGATGAGCGCCAGCAGCAACTGGTGGACTGGCTGGCGACCAGCCCCGTGCACGACCCGTTGATCGCCAGGCAAGGCGCGGCACTGCTGCTGGCCAGCCTCAACGCCACGGCGGCAGCCAGCGTGCACCCCAGCCAGCGCCTGCCCTACAGCGCCTTCGATGCGCATATCGAACAGCATGCTGCCTACCCGCTGCAGGTTGCCGACCTGGCACGCATCGCCGGGCTGTCCATTGCCCGGCTGCATGCGCGATTTACCGCGGAGTGCGGGATGACTCCGATGGACTACATTCGCCAGCGGCGGTTGCTCAAGGCGCGGCGGCTAATCGTGCAGACCGTGCTGCCGATGGGCGAAATTGCGGCGCAGGTGGGGTATAGCTCGCAAAGTGCCTTTTCAGCGGCGATGCTGCGGGCGTTCGGGTGTACACCTTTGGCTTTGCGGCGAGAGTCTGGCGATAACTGACAGCAGTCTTGCGACAGAATGTGTTTGCCTGAGGCTTTACACTTTGCCTTTGCCGGCCCCTTCGCGGGTAAACCCGCTCCTACAGGATGCCCCCGCCTGAATGTTGTGCAAAACCTGTAGGAGCGGGTTTACCCGCGAAAGGGCCGGCACTGCCTGTAGAGATCTCCATCAAGGACCCACCATGAACCACCGCACCGCCCTCGGCGCACTGCACATTGGCGCGCTGTTCTTCGGCCTTACCGGCGTCTTCGGCAAACTGGCCACCAGCGCCAGCCCGGCGATCATCGTCTTCGGTCGCGCCACCTTCGCCGTACTCGCGCTGGCCCTGTTCGCCAGCCTGGCCGGTCCGGGCTGGCAACGCCTGAGCAGCCAGGATGCGCGCCGCCTGCTGCTCGGTGGTGTGCTGCTGGCCGGCCACTGGGTCAGCTTCTTCATCGCCGTCAAAGTGGGCGGCGTAGCCATCGCCACCCTCGGCTTCGCCAGCTTCCCGGCCTTTACGGTGATCCTCGAAAGCCTGCTGTTCCGCGAGCGTATCCACCGTAACGAAGCCGTCTTGGTCGTGCTGGTCAGCATCGGCCTGATACTGGTCACACCAGCATTCGACCTGGCCAGCGAAGCCACCGGCGGCCTGCTCTGGGCACTGCTCTCGGGCCTGCTGTTCTCGCTGCTGTCACTGACCAACCGGGCCGGCTCCGGCCGTTTGCCTGCGGTACAGGCCGCACTGTGGCAAAACCTGGTGGTGGGCCTGTGCCTGCTGCCGTTCGCAGCGCCCGGCCTGGCCGACGTTGCGGCCCTGGACTGGCTGTGGATCGCCCTGCTCGGCATCTTCTGCACGGGTGTGGCGCACAGCCTGTTCGTCGCCAGCCTGGCGGTGATCAAGGCGCGCACCGCCGCGGTCGTGTTCGGCATGGAGCCGGTCTACGGTATTGCCGTGGCCTGGGCAGTGTTCGCCGAAACCCCGACCGTGCGCATGCTGCTGGGCGGCGCGCTGATCATCTTCGCTATCGTGCTGTCCAGCCGTCTGGCTGCCGAGCAACCGCCCAGGCAGCGACCACTGACCGAGGGCGCCTGATCAGCGGTCGTTGTGACCAAGATCACGCTGCGGGTCGACCTGGTCGCGCACCCGCTGCTTCAGTACCTTCGCTTCGGGGAAACCACCGTCGGCCTTGCGCTCCCAGATCTGCACGCCATTGCAGGTGATGCGGAAGATACCCCCGGTACCCGGCTCCAGCGCCACCCGGCCAAGGTCGTCGGCAAAGGTGCTGAGCAGTTCCTGAGCCAGCCAGGCAGCACGCAGCAGCCACTGGCACTGGGTGCAATAGGTGATGACGATTTCCGGCTTGTGGTTAGCCATGGTGAAACATCTCCAGGTAAGGGGCCGCTTATACTATCGGTCTTTAGCCCACGGTTTGAGACTCACGATGCGCCGTTTGCTGTTCTGTTTTCTGCTCGTCCTTACCTCGCTTACGGCAATCGCTGCGGAACCCGCCAGGCCCAAGGTCGGCCTGGTGTTGTCTGGCGGTGCGGCCCGTGGCCTGGCCCACATCGGCGTACTCAAGGCGCTGGAGGAACAGGGTGTGCGCATCGACGCCATCGCCGGCACCAGCATGGGCGCGGTGGTCGGCGGCCTGTACGCCTCGGGCTACAGTGTCGAAGAGCTGGAAAAACTCGCGACCACCCTTGACTGGCAACAGGCGCTCTCCGATGCACCGCCCCGCGAGGATGTGCCGTTCCGGCGCAAGCAGGATGACCGCGACTTTCTGGTCAAGCAGAAGCTCAGCTTTCGCGACGACGGCAGCCTGGGCCTGCCGCTGGGTGTGATTCAGGGCCAGAACCTGTCACTGCTGCTGGAAAGCAAACTGGCGCATACCGCCGATACCCGCGACTTCGACAAGCTGCCCATCCCCTTCCGCGCCGTGGCCACCGACATCGCCAGTGGCGAAAAAGTCGTATTCCGCCGTGGTCACCTGCCCCAGGTAATCCGCGCCAGCATGTCGATCCCCGCCGTGTTCGCCCCGGTCGAGCTGGACGGCCGTCTGCTGGTGGACGGCGGCATGGTCGACAACATTCCGGTGGATGTGGCCCGCGAAATGGGCGTGGACCTGGCCATCGTGGTCGACATCGGCACCCCGCTGCGCGATCGCAAGCAATTACTGACGGTCGTCGACGTGCTGAATCAGTCGATCACTTTGATGACCCGGCGCAACTCCGAAGAACAACTGGCCAGTCTGCACCGCGACGACATCCTCATCCAGCCATCGCTGACCGCCTTCGGCGTGACTGACTTCGGCCGTGCCCGCGACATGATCGACGCCGGTTACCGCGCCACTCGCCTGCTTGACCCACGCCTGGCCACCCTGCGCCAGCTCGAGGGCGACGCCAGCCTGGCCGTGGCCCGCTCGCCGCGCCAGCGCACGCCGGTAATCACCGCAATCCGGATCGAAAACGACTCCAAGGTCAGCGATGATGTGATCCGCTCGTACATCCGCCAGCCGATCGACGCACCGCTGGAACTGGGCCGCCTGCAGACCGACATGGGTACGCTGTATGGCCTGGACTACTTCGACAGGGTGCAGTACCGCGTGGTGCACAAGGGCAACGACAATACCCTGGTGATCAACGCCCGGGGCCGACGCGGCGGCACCGACTACCTGCGCCTGGGCCTGAACCTGTCCGATGACCTGCGCGGCGACAGCGCTTTCAACCTGGGCGCCAGCTACCGGGTCAACGGCATCAACAGCCTTGGCGCCGAATGGCTGACCCGCGGCCAGATCGGTGACCAGCAAGCGCTGTACAGTGAGTTCTACCAACCCCTGGATGTGGGCTCACGCTACTTCATTGCGCCGTATCTGGACCTGGGCTCGCAGAACATCGAGGCCACCCTGGACAACGACCCGGTCGCCGAGTATCGCCTGGAGCGCTACGGTTTTGGCCTGAACGTAGGCCGGCAGATCGGCAACAGCGGGGAAGTGCGCCTGGGCGTGGGCAAGGCCTGGGGCGAGGCCGAGGTGCGCATCGGCGACCAGGACCTGCCCAAAGTCAGTTTCAACGAAGGTTTCTACGAGCTGAAGTACTCGTTCGACACCCTCGATAACGTGTACTTCCCGCACCATGGCGAGGACATCGGCCTGACCTTGCGCAAATACGACAAGTCGCTGGACTCCGACCAGGATTACCGGCAGTGGCTGTTCACCCTGGACAAGGCCATCAGCAGCGGGCCGAACACGTTCGTGCTGGGTGGGAGCTACGGGCGCACGCTTGACGATACCGAAGTGGTGACGTCGAGCTTCGTGATGGGCGGGGCGCGACAGCTGTCAGGCTTCCGCGAGGACTCGGTATCGGGGCAGAACGCGAGCCTGCTGCGCATGGTCTATTACCGCCGGCTGACGCCGCGGGCCTATGTGCCGCTGGACTTCCCGCTGTACATCGGCGGCTCGCTGGAGCGTGGGCGGGCGTGGAACAACGACAACGAATTCGACAGTGGGTACATCAATGCGGCGAGCATCTTTCTGGGGCTGGATACGCCTCTAGGGCCACTGAACTTCAGCTACGGCGCCAACAGTGCGCATGAGCAAGCGGTGTACCTGAACCTTGGGCACACCTTCTGAGGCTTGCACTGCACCTGCATCGATGGGTGAGCTCAGGACTTTTCGAGGTTGGCCAGGATCTTGGCATGCACGCGCATACAGACCTGCAAGTCCGCCTCGTCCACGCCGGTAAACAGCTCTACCCGCAGCTGGTTGGCGATGGTCTCGATCTGATCGATCAACGGCTTGGCCGGCGGGCACAGTACAATCTTCTTCGCCCGCCGATCCTCCAGCACCGCCTGCCGGCGCACCAGCCCTTGCGCTTCCAGGCTGTCGAGCAGACGCGCCAGGGTCGGGCCTTCGACGCCTACGCTCTGGGCCAGCTCACGCTGTGTCGGGGCTTCTTCGAAGCGGGCCAGGTGCAGCAACACCAGCCAGCGCGCCTGGGACAGGTTGAGCCCGGCCAGGCGGCGGTCCAGCTCGGCACGCCAACCTCGGGACATCTGGGCCAGTTGCATGCCAAAGCGGTGTTGGTTGTCGTTCAGGGGCATAAGGAACTCATTGGAGTAGATCTAATTATTAGGCAGCTAACCATGCCCTGCCCTACGAGGCAAGGCTCGGCCATGGTTACGCGTTCGATAATCGTCAAAAAGCATGACAAAGGTCAGCAGATGGCGCTTCTGCCTTCGATCCTGCATGCGTTTACAATTCGAATTCCGCCGCCAGTGCTGCGCGCACGCAATAGAGTACGCCCTCCGGCACCCGCGCCCCGAACTGCGGGGCAATGGCCGACACCGGTGGCAGCTCACCCTCGCCATCAAGAAAGGCGTCCTGCACCTCCATCATCAGGTCTTCCGGCAGGTCGATGGCCTGGTCCAGACTCAGCTCCTGGCGGCCCAACGCCTCGGCCAGCAGGCTATACACGTTCTTCTCGCTGCAGTTGAGCTGCCCGGCGATCTGCGCCGGGGTCATGCCGGCACGGGCCAGGCTGACCAGTTCGTGGCGCAGGTCGAGCACCACTTTCGGAGCCTCGTCGGTGCCACCGCTGTTGTTCAGCACTTCGAGGAACGCCTGGCCGTAGCGCTCCAGCTTGCGCGCCCCCACACCGCTGACCTGGGCCATGTCGCTGAGGCTGACCGGCTGGCTGCGCAGCATCTCCAGCAGTGTCGAGTCGGGGAAGATGACGTAGGGCGGCACACTGTGTTCTTCGGCCAGCTTGCGGCGCAGGGTACGCAGCGCGTCCCACAGATCGCGCTCTTCGGCACGCACCAGCTGGCTGGCCGGGCTGCCGCCGCTGGACGACGAGGTTTTGGCCGTGGTCTGCGGTTTGAGATCACGGCGCAGTTGCAAGGTCACCTCGCCGCGCAGCAGCGGCCGGCAGCTGTCGGACAGGCGCAGGCCGCCGTAGCCTTCCAGGTCGATATCGACCAGGCCGCGCGCCACCAACTGACGGAACAGCGAGCGCCACTCGACCTCGGCCAAGCCTTTGCCAACGCCGAATACCGACAGCTTCTCGTGGCCGAAATTGCGCACCTTCTCGGTGTCCTTGCCCAACAGCACATCGACCAGGTGGCCAACACCATAGCGCTGGCCGGTGCGGAACACCGCCGACAGCGCCTGGCGGGCCGGCTCGGTAGCGTCCCAGGTCTGGATGTTGTCGACACAGTTGTCGCAGTGCCCGCACGGTTGTTCGAGGAACTCGTCGAAGTACGCCAGCAGCGACTGGCGGCGGCAGCGGGTTTCTTCGCACAGCGCCAGCATGGCGTCCAGCTTGTGCTGCTCGATGCGCTTGTGGCGCTCGTCGCCTTCGGAGTTCTGCAGCATCTGCTTGAGCATCACCATGTCCTGCAGCCCGTAGGCCATCCAGGCATCGGAGGGCAGGCCGTCACGGCCGGCCCGGCCGGTTTCCTGATAGTAGGCTTCAAGCGATTTGGGCAGGTCGAGGTGAGCAACGAAGCGCACGTTGGGCTTGTCGATACCCATGCCGAAAGCAATGGTAGCGACCATGATCAGCCCTTCCTCGTTCAGGAAGCGATGCTGGTTGGCCGCCCGCGTCTCGGCGGCCAGGCCGGCGTGATACGGCAGCGCGGGGAACCCCTGACTACAGAGGAAGGCGGCGGTTTCGTCGACCTTCTTGCGCGACAGGCAGTAGACGATGCCAGCGTTGCCACGACGTTCGCCGAGGAAGGCCATCAACTGCTTGCGCGGTGCCTCCTTGGGCACGATGCGGTAAAAGATGTTGGGCCGGTCGAAACTCGACAGGAAGCGCTCGGCGCCTTGCAGGTGCAGGCGCTGAACGATCTCCTCGCGGGTTCGCATGTCGGCCGTAGCGGTAAGCGCAATGCGCGGCACATGCGGAAACAGTTCGGCCAGCTGACCCAGTTGCAGGTACTCGGGGCGGAAATCGTGGCCCCATTGCGAAACACAGTGGGCCTCGTCAATGGCGAACAGCGAGATGTCCAGATCGCGCAGGAAGTCGAGCATGCGCGGCTGCACCAGGCGTTCCGGCGCCAGGTACAGCATCTTGACCTCACCACGGCGCAGGCGCCCGGCCAGTTCACGCTGCTGCTCCGCCGTCAGGGTAGAGTTCAGGGCGGCCGCAGACACACCCAGCTCGTCAAGGGTGGCGACCTGGTCGTCCATCAGCGCGATCAGTGGCGATACCACCACCGTCAAGCCCGGGCGCAGCAGCCCCGGCACCTGGAAACACAGCGATTTGCCGCCACCGGTGGGCATCAGTACCAAGGCATCGCCGCCATTGGCCACGCATTCGATGATCGCTGCCTGGCGCCCACGGAAACTGTCGTAGCCGAAGATGTCCTTGAGAACGCGCTGAGCCTGTTCGAGCATGTGCAACTCCAAATCGCCGTACCATCCTGGATAAAGGCTGGACGAAAAACCCGCCCCGCACACGCCAAATGCGTAAGCGGTTTTTGCCAGGCAGCCATTGAAACCTGCCCCTGGATGAAAAATCGCGGAGTATACCGCAGCACCGTGCTGCACATGCACCGCGGCGATAGACGTTCCCTTTGCCCCGCTGCCGCTGCAAGGTGCTAGAATTCGTTATCGTTTATTCCCCAAGGTAGCCCTGTAATGTCCTTCGCCGAGCAACTGACCCGCCTGCAAGCCTTCCTCGACGCCGACGAGCTGCACGAAGAAGCGCTGGACTATGTCGCCGCACACGGCTACCTCACCGCTCTTTCGATCAACGCCGAGGACGTGCCCGAGCGCGAATGGATTGACGCCCTGTTCGCCGAGGAGCCGCACTACGCCAGCGAAGCCCAGCGCACCGAGATCGAGGCCACCCTGGTGGCGCTCAAGGCGCACATTGCCCGCCAGCTGGCCAGCGACGAAGAATTCGACCTGCCCTGCGACCTCGACCTGACCGATGAGCCGGACGATTCCGACCTGCGCGGCTGGTGCATCGGCTTCATGGAAGGCGTGTTCCTGCGGGAAGAGGCGTGGTTCGAAAACGCCGAGGAAGAAGTCAGCGAAATGCTGCTGCCGATCATGGTGGGTTCGGGCTTGTTCGACGAACAACCAGAGTTCGCCGACATCGCCAGCAACGCCAACCTGCAGGATGACATGATCGTGCAGATCCCTGAGGCACTCAGCGCACTGTTCCTGCTGCTGCACGCCCCTGACGAAAAACCGGCGCTGCTCAAGCCACGCCACCACTGAGCAACCTGTGCGCTACCTGCTGCTGGCCACTGGCTGGCTCAGCGTCGCGCTGGGGGTGCTGGGGATATTCCTGCCGGTATTGCCCACCACCCCATTCCTGCTTTTGGCGGCGGCCTGCTTTGCCCGCAGCTCGCCGCGCTTCCATCACTGGCTGGTCCATCATCCCAAGCTGGGGCCATGGATCCGTGACTATCTCAGTGGTGAAGGCATCCCCCTCAAGGGCAAGGTCTACGCCATCGGCCTGATGTGGGCCAGCATTGGCCTGTCGTGCTACCTGGTGCCGCTGTTCTGGGCGCGCACCTTCATGTTGACCAGTGCCGCATTGGTCACCCTGTACATCCTCAGCCTGAAAACCCTGCACAAGCCAAAGTGACAATATTTTGTCGCCAAATATCGCTTTCGCCTAATCAATGCCCTCTTTATCCGAATTAGTTCTGGAACTGGGCATAGCCCTTGTATCCATTGGTTTTCAAGGCATTTCCTGCGTTCATTCCCTGCCCTTGAATGCACACTTATTAGACAAAAAAGATATTATATGGCAATTTGATATGAATAAATCTTCTTACCTATCGCGTTGAATGTACTTAGCTGTGTTGTTAAAAACCTGCAACACTATACGCGATAAGTTTATCGTCATTTTTTTGGCGAACAGCAGGATCAATTCCAGGATCAGGGAGATGTACCATGCGCGTTTTGAACCCCATCACCAGTGCTTTACTGTTGGCCCTGGCGAGTGCCAACGTACAGGCGATGTCGATTACCGAGGCTGTCCAAAGCGCCGTGGACTACCACCCACAAGTCAGCTCCAACCGTAACAGCAAGCTGTCGGCCGATGAAGACGTGAAGTTCGCGCGTGGTGGCTACTACCCTTCCGTGGACCTGGTTGCCGGTTATGGCCGCCAGCGCTCGGACAACGCCACTACCCGCGCCGAGGGAAACCACAACAAGGAAACCCTCAACTACACCCAGTCCGAACTGCGCCTGCGGCAGATGATCTTCGACGGCTTCAACACCTCGAATGAAGTAGGACGCACCGAGGCGGTCTCTACCTCCCGCGCCTATTACACCCAGGCCGTTGCCCAGGATGTCGCCCTGCGTGCAGTCGAGGTCTACCTGGAAGTGCTCAAACGCCGTGAACTGGTGACCCTGGCCAAGAACAACCTGCAAGCTCACCTGCGCGTCAACGATCAGATTGGCCTGCGCAACGAGCGCGGCGTCGGCAGCACCGCCGACCTCGACCAGTCCCGCGCCCGTCGCGCCCTGGCGGAAAACAACCTGGACACCGCCGAAGTCGACCTGGCCGATGCCGAGGCCAACTTCTTCAGTGTGATTGGCCGTGCCCCGGACGAGCTGGAAAGCCCGCAGAGCATCAAGGGCGAGGTGCCAGGCACCCTCGAAGAAGCCCGCGATGGCATGCGTCAGAACAACCCGTACATCAAGTCTGCCCAGGCTGACGTCAACGCCGCCGAGAAGCAGTACGAAGTGGGCAAGTCGACCTTCTACCCACGCTTCGACGCCATTCTGGCAACCGGTGCCAACAACAACACCGGCGGCGAGAAAGGCCACAACAACAACGACTGGCAAGCTGGCGTGGAGATGAACTACAACCTGTTCCGCGGTGGCAGCGACAAGGCTCGCCTGCAGTCCGACGCGCACAAGATCAACCAGGCACTGGACATTCGCAACAACGCCCTGCGTGAGTTGACCGAGAACCTGAGCCTGGCGTGGAACGCCATGAACAACGCCAGCAAGCAGCTGCCGACCGCGCGTGAATACGCCGAAACCACCAAGCGTGTGCGTGCGGCCTACCAGGACCAGTTCGGCCTGGGCCAGCGCACCCTGCTGGACGTCCTCGACAGTGAGAACGAGCTGTACAACGCCGACCGCCGCTACACCGAGGTGCGTTATACCGAAGAGTTCTCGCGCTACCGCGTACTGGCGACCATGGGTGAATTGCTGAGCAAACAGCATATTTCGTTGCCACCAGAGGCGCTGGCGACCACCGAAGTCCGCACCGAGGCGCGTCTGCCTGAGATGCGTTGAGCGGGTTTTAGGTAGCGGGGCCGCTTTGTGCTGCGAATGGGCTGCAAAGCAGCCCCCAACCCTCACTCGCGGCCATGATTACGCTGAAAGGTCTCTACGCCCATGGCCCTGATCTGCCCCTCGATCAACGTCTCGAACGGCGCCAGCAGTGCATCGAAGCAGGCCGGTTGCTCCAGCGTGTTCAATGCCCCGACCACCGCCTCGATCGTCGACAACGCACCCGCCTCCGGCGCTTTGCGCAACCGATAGCGTGAAGCGGCCACCTGCCCCAGCGTCACCCGTGGCAGCCCCCCCAGCAACGGGTTCAGGTACAGCAGCTTGCGCGCCTTGCGCCAGGTGCCGTCGGGCACGATCAGCAGCAAAGGTTTGTCGCCCGCCTCGCCATAAGCTGTCAGCACCTGGGCGTCATCACCCGGGAACAGCAGCACCGGGTGGTATCCGGGGGTGGCGAGCAGGTCATGCAGGTCATCGAACACCTCTCCAATCCGCAGCTCGGCATTGTTCAGGCCAAGGGCAGCCAGGCGCGCCGTGTTCAGGGCATGGGCAGTTTCACTGGGGTGCTGCAGCAGGATCACACGGGTGCGGCTGTCGAGCGCGGGGATCAGTGGGCATAGGCAATGGTCGAGCGGGCGCTGGCAGCGCTCGCAGCGGGGTCTGGGCATGGCGGTCTCCTTGGCGGGGACAGTTTGCCACATAACCGGGGCCCGCTTTGCGGGCCCCGCGATTTCAGCGGTTGAACCTTTCCGCCAGGCTATGCAGGTACTCCGCCATGCGCTCGAGGTCCTGGCTGATTTCCGCGCCTTGCCTGGCTTGCCCGGCACTCTGGTCGCACAGCTGGGCAATTCTCACGATCTGCTGGTTGATGTCTTCAGCCACATGGCTCTGTTGCTCCGATGCCGTGGCCATCTGCTGGCTCATGCCGGTGATGCGGCTGACCGCCACGGCAATCCCGCTCAGCGCCGCCTGCACCGCCTCGACACTGTGCACACTGTCCCGGGAAATCTGCTCGCCCCGGCTGGCAGTGCTCACCGCTCGCTCCGCCCCGGCCCTCAACGAGGCGATGATATGGTGGATCTCTTCGGTCGACGCGCGGGTACGCTGCGCCAACGACCGCACCTCATCAGCCACCACGGCGAACCCGCGTCCTTGCTCACCGGCGCGCGCCGCTTCAATGGCGGCGTTAAGCGCCAGCAGGTTGGTCTGCTCGGCAATCGAAGTGATCACGTCGACCACACTACCAATCGACTGGGTCTGCTCGGCCAAGGCGTTGACTGCCTGACCAATGTCATTGACCGCATCGCTCATGCTGCCCATGTCTTTCAGGCTCTTCAGGGCCAGCTCGCTGCCCTGCTGCGCCAGCTGGTCGGCATCACTTGCCGCGTGTGCCGTACTTTGCACGTTGTGGGTGACCTGCTGGATGGTCGCCGCCATCTGCGCGATGGCCGTGGCGGACTGGTCAGTCTCGCTGCGCTGCCGGTCGAGCATCTGCGCCTGGGCATCGGACAAGTCGGAAGATTGCGCCGCCCGCGACTTTACCCCGACCCCGGCATCCACCAGGCGGGTCAGGGCCGTTTGCAGGCGGGCTTCTTCGCTGATGATGGCCAGGTCGAGCTGGCCCTTCAGGCCTGGGTTGTCGCTGTAGGTCAGCGCCACCAACGGACTGGTAAAGGCCTTGGGATGCTCAGCCAACGTGCGACGAATGGCCTGGTTCTGCCGGTGCTCGACCCAGTACCAAGCCAGCAGCAGACTTGCCATCAGCACCGCGAGCGCCGCATAGGGGGGCAGCCAAAGGTAACCCGCCGCCGACAGCAGGCCGGCGCCGATCAGTGGCCAGCCATGGCCCAGGCCGTGCCCCAGGCGAGCAGCCCAGGGCACTGGGCCGCGGCCATCACGCAAACGCGCATACAGTGCCTCGGCACGGCGGATCTGCTCGCGCGTGGGCACCGAGCGCACCGACTCGTAGCCACTGATCCGGCCTTGTTCGTATATCGCCGTGACATAGGCGCTTACCCAATAGTAATCGCCGTTCTTCGCCCGGTTTTTGACGATGCCCATCCAGGGTTTGCCCTGCTTGATGGTTTCCCACATATGGCCAAACACCGCCGGCGGCATGTCTGGGTGGCGCACCAGGTTGTGCGGTTGGCCGACCAGCTCGTCGTAGGTAAAGCCGCTGATTGCCACAAAGGCGTCGTTGCAGTAGGTGATGCGGCTGTCGAGGTCAGTCGTGGAAATAAGGCGTTGATCGCCGGGGAAGGTTCTTTCGTGCTCAGTGACGGGCAAATTCATGCGCATCTTGGGCGATCCTTGCAGGATGAAATAAGGGGGAAATCATCAGCGCAAGTTGATATGTAGCAGAGCGCTATCAGGTTAGCGGCCAGCGTTTGCTGAAATTTAGCCCCCCTCCCGACGGAATGCATGAATGCGTCGCATCTCAGCCCACGTTGAGCTGGCTTTTCAGCAGGTCACGGAAGGTCTGGATCAGCGGTTCACGGCTGCGCCCGCGGCGAATGATCAGCGAGAACGGGGCCTGGTAACCAAAGGTCGACGGCGACAGCACGCGCAAGTCACCCTTGTCGACCCAGGCCTGGGCGTAGTGTTCAGGCAAGTAGCCGATATAGGCCCCGGAAAGGATCAGGATCAGCTGCGCCTCCATGCTTTCAACCGTCGCCGCACTGTGCTTGAAGCCATGCCGGGCCAGTTCGGCCTGGCTCCAATAACCACGGCCGACCATGCGCTGCTGGGTCACTACCTGCTCGGGAATGCGCCGCTCGGCATACAATGGGTGGCGGCTGCTGCAGTACAGCCAGTGCTGTTCGCGGTACAACGGCTGGTAGAGCAGGCCGCTCATCCGCGAAGAAAACGCGCCGATGGCCAGGTCCAGGCGGTTGTCCTGCACACCCAGTTGCAGCTCGTAGGGGCTGGACACCGATAGATGCAGGTGCACCGCCGGGTGCTCCTGGCTGTAGGCACCGATGGCTTCGGCCAGCGGCAAGGCGCGATCACCGACGGTGGAGTCGATCACCCCAAGGTTGAGGGTGCCACGCAGTTCGCCCTTCAGGGCGGCGGCATACTGCTCGAAACCGTCCAGCTCGGCCAGCAGGCGCAGGGTTTCCTGATGGAACAGCTCGCCCTTGCTGGTCAGGCTGAAGCCCCCCCGACCCCGGTGGCACAACACGATACCCAAGGCGCCCTCCAGCTGGCTCATGTAGGTACTGATGGCCGAGGTCGACAGGTTCAGCTCGCGCTGGGCGTTGGCAAAGCCCTGGTGGCGCACCACGCTGATGAAGATGCGCAGCAGTTTCAGGTCGGGCAAGGTCGAGGCCATGGTGCAACGGTTCCACAAGGGTATGTGCGCGCAGTCTAACTGCTCTACCCGCCTTTAGTTCAGAAATTCCTGAACTAAGTATTTGTCGGTAGCGATTCTTCCCTGGCGCTCGCTTGAGCAGACTTGGCCGAAATGTCCCTGCCCGCCGGCAAACCACACGTGAATGGCGCGCGGCGGCACAGGTTCGAACAAACACAACAATCGACCGACTGATGAGGCCCACCGTGGACAAGACTCTCCACCAACCACTGGGCGGCAACGAAATGCCGCGTTTCGGCGGCATCGCCACCATGCTCCGCCTCCCCCACCTGCAAAGCGCGAAAGGTCTGGATGCGGCCTTCATCGGCGTCCCGCTGGATATCGGTACCTCGCTACGTTCCGGCACCCGCTTCGGCCCACGGCAGATCCGCGCCGAATCGGTGATGATCCGCCCGTACAACATGGCGACCGGTGCCGCCCCGTTCGACTCGCTGTCGGTCGCCGATATCGGCGATGTGGCAATCAACACCTTCAACCTGCTGGACGCCGTGCGCATCATCGAAGAAGCGTATGACGAGATCGTCGAGCACAACGTCATTCCCATGACCCTGGGGGGCGATCACACCATCACCCTGCCGATCCTGCGTGCGCTGCACAAGAAACACGGCAAGATCGGCCTGGTACACATCGATGCCCACGCCGACGTCAACGACCACATGTTCGGCGAGAAGATCGCCCACGGCACCACCTTCCGCCGCGCCGTGGAAGAAGGCCTGCTCGACTGCGACCGCGTGGTGCAGATCGGCCTGCGCGCCCAGGGCTACACCGCCGACGACTTCAACTGGAGCCGTCGCCAGGGCTTCCGCGTGGTCCAGGCCGAAGAGTGCTGGCACAAGTCACTGGAGCCACTGATGGCCGAAGTGCGGGAAAAGGTCGGCGGTGGCCCGGTTTACCTGTCTTTCGACATCGATGGCATCGACCCGGCCTGGGCGCCCGGTACCGGAACCCCGGAAATCGGCGGCTTGACCACCATCCAGGCGATGGAGATCATTCGCGGCTGCCACGGCCTGGACCTGATCGGCTGTGACCTTGTCGAAGTCTCCCCGCCTTACGACACCACCGGCAACACCTCGCTGCTCGGTGCCAACCTGCTGTTCGAGATGCTCTGCGTGCTACCTGGCGTGGTGCGTCGCTAATACCGCTCTACCCCGGCAGGAGCCATGAGGGAGGGCCACTGAGGCCCGCCAACACAAGAAAAGACCGCCGGGCGCCGTGCAAACGCCCGCGCGGTCGATCTCGCCATAATAAAGATAATCGGGAGACCCCCAATGGCCTTGGACATCATTGTTGTAATGATCTACACCGCTGGCATGCTAGGCCTTGGCTGGTATGGCATGCGCCGCGCGAAAACCCATGAAGACTACCTGGTAGCCGGGCGCAATCTCGGCCCGGTGCTGTACATGGGCACCATGGCCACCACCGTACTCGGTGGCGCTTCCACCGTCGGCACCGTGCGCCTGGGCTACGTCCACGGCATTTCCGGCTTCTGGCTGTGCGCAGCCCTGGGCCTGGGCATCATCGCCATCAACCTGTTCCTCGCCAAACCGCTGCTGCGCCTGCGCATCTTCACCGTGACCCAGGTACTGGAGCAACGCTACAACCCCACCGCACGCCAGGCCAGCGCCGTCATCATGCTGGCTTATGCACTGATGATCGGGGTCACCTCGACCCTGGCCATGGCCACCGTCCTGCAGGTGCTGCTGGACCTGCCGTTCTGGGCTTCTCTGATGCTCGGCGGCGGCGTGGTAGTGCTGTACTCGACCATCGGCGGCATGTGGTCGCTGACCCTGACCGATATCGTCCAGTTCGTGATCAAGACCGTCGGCCTGATGTTCATCCTGCTGCCAGTGTGCCTGTACAAGGCCGGTGGCTGGGATACCCTGGTGGCCAAATTGCCAGCGGCCAGCTTCCAGCTGACTACCATTGGCTGGGACACCATCATCACTTACTTCCTGATCTACTTCTTCGGCATCCTCATCGGCCAGGACATCTGGCAGCGGGTGTTCACCGCCCGTGACGAAAAGGTCTGTCAGCGTGCCGGTACCGCCGCTGGTGTGTATTGCGTGCTGTATGGCCTGGCCTGCGCTGCGATCGGCATGGCTGCGCATGTGCTGATGCCCGACCTGGCCAACCCGAACAACGCCTTTGCCGAGATGATCAAGACCACCCTGCCCGATGGCATCCGTGGCCTGCTGATGGCTGCGGCCCTGGCGGCCATGATGTCCACCGCCAGCGCCGGTCTGCTGGCTGCCTCGACCACCGTGACCGAAGACCTGCTGCCCAAGCTGCGTGGCGGCAAGCAGTCGAGCCTGGGTACCAGCCGCCTGTTCACCCTGCTCACCGGCCTGGTGGTGCTGGGCATCGCGCTGATGGTGAATGATGTGATCAACGCCCTGACCCTGGCTTATAACCTGCTGGTCGGCGGCATGCTGATCCCGCTGATCGGGGCGATCTTCTGGAAGCGTGCGACCACTGCAGGCGCGATTGCCAGCATGTCGCTGGGCTTTGCCACCGCCCTGCTGTTCATGTTCCTGGACGGGCTGGAGGCCAATACGCCGATCTACTACAGCCTGGCAGTAGGGCTGGTGAGCTTTGTGGGCGTGAGCCTGGTGTCGCGCAAGTCGGTGGCGGCGGTGAAGCTGGCCTGACTGCTGTACCGGCCCTTTCGCTTGTAGCGGGCTTGCCCGCGCGAAAGGGCCAGTACAGGCAATAGACAATCAGCAGACACAAAAAGGCCGCTGCACCCACTCGGGTGTAGCGGCCTTTGTCGTTAATCAGCGCCGACGCGGTTGACGTTTGCGCTGCTCTTCATCAGTCGGGATCGGCACCGGCTGCAAGGGTGGTGGAATCAGCCCCAAGGCGACAGCCAGGTCATGGAGCCAGTTTGACAGTGGTTTATTCATAATGCCCCCTTGACGGGTCAGCCTCACGGCAAATCAATCCTGCGATGTTTCATACAGATCATAGCCCGATGTCCTGTATTACGCATGCCTCTGTTCCTACAGATAAGGGCGATTTTGACTCGGATCAAGCCGTGGCGGCGCATTCCGACGACTGGTTAATCGTTTCGCTTTGTTGCAGGTCGATCCATGCCTGCAGATTAGCCCCGCGCATACCTTGGCGCCACATCAGCCAGGTGACCGCCTGATCGAAAGGTGCCTGCAGCGGGTGCACCCTCACCCGATCACGCCCAGGCAGGCTGTCGAGCATCGACTGGGCCATCATCGCCACACCCGCACCCGCGATCACACAGGCCAGCATGCTCTGGTACGACTCGATCTCCATCACCCGCCCCATCGGCGTATGGGCATGGGCATACCAGGCCTCCAGGCGCATGCGGTACGAGCAGCCCTGGCGGAAGGTGAACACCGCCTTGCCCGCCACGTCCTTGGCGGTGAGGACCGCCGGGTGCTCGGGGCTGGTGATCAGTACCAGTTGCTCATCGCACAGCGGCACGCCATCCAGCCCGGCAAGGCTCGGTGGCCCGTCCACAAGAGCAGCATCCAGGGAGTGGTTCAACAGCCCTTCAAGCAACTCGCCGCTGGGTGCTGCACGCACTTGCAGGTTCACCTGTGGGTAAGCCTGGTGATAGCGCGCCAGCAACGCCGGCAAGTGGGTCGCCGCCGTGCTGTACATGGTCCCCAGCACGAAGTCCCCAGCCGGCTGACCGCCACGCACGGCGCCCAGCGCTTCGTCGCGCAAGGCGGACATACGGTTGGCATAGTCCAGCAGCACCTTGCCTGCTGGCGACAGTTGCAGGCGCTGACGTTCGCGCAGGAACAGTTCAACGCCCAGCTGCTCCTCGAGTTGGCGCAGGCGCGTGGAAAGGTTTGATGGCACCCGGTGCAGGCGCTCTGCGGCGCGGGTAACCGAGCCCTCCTCGGCCACGGCCTGGAAGATACGCAGTTGGCTGAATTCCACGGCATTCTCCAAAACAGAACAACTTTATCATCATTATTCAATTTTATTGAAAAATAAACCGCCCTAACCTGCCATCTATCGCTTACCTGCGCAGGAGACCTGTCATGTCGCCACTCATTCAACTGCTCGCCAGCGCCGTGGCGCTGATGATGGCCATGGGCATCGGCCGTTTCGCCCTCACCCCGCAACTGCCGCAACTGATTGCCGAGGGCCAGTTCGACCTGACAGTCGCTGGGCTGGTCGCGGCGGCCAATTACCTGGGCTATTTCGTGGGCGCGGTGGACGCCATGTTCGCCCGCTCGCCAGGCCAGGTACGGCGGCGCCTGCATGGGGGGCTGTGGCTGTGTGTGCTGCTGACCCTGGCCTCCTGGGCTGCCAACGGCTTTTGGGGCCACCTGCTGCTGCGCTTTGGCACAGGCGTAGCCAGCGCCTGGGTGCTGGTGATGATCACCAGCCTCAGCCAGCAAGTAGCCACTGCGCACAACCGCCAACGTCTGGGAGCGCTGGTATTCGCCGGGCCCGGCCTCGGTATCGCCGTGACCGGGTTACTGGCACTGGTTGCGCATGTGCTGGGGCTTGGCTCGGCAGCCCTGTGGCTGATCTATGCCGTAGCTGCGCTGGTGATGCTGCTGGCCGTGCGGCCGTGGTTGCCACGGGCATTGCAAGCGGCACCGACTCAGTCGCCAGTACGACAAGGCCCGACGCGCAATGTCGGCACTGGCCGCCTTGGGTTGGTGTATGGCCTGTATGGCATGGGCTACATCCTGCCGGCCACCTTTCTGTCACAGATGGCCAATCAGCAGTTTCGCGGGCAGTGGCTGGCTGACCTGTTCTGGCCGGCGTTTGGCCTGGCGGCGGCGTTGGGCGTCTTGCTGGTGAGCGTGCGCCGTGGTGGCCGCACTTCAACCTGGTTGACCGCCACCCTGTGGTTGCAAGGGCTGGGTGTGCTGGCCTGCCTGATGGGTGGGGGTATCGGGCTGGCGCTGGGTGTTGCGCTGTGTGGCGGGCCGTTCCTGGCCTGCATGCAACTGGTCATGCAACGCTCGCGCGAGTTGGCGCCACAGGCCACACAGCGCAATGCCGGGCTGCTGACCGCATGCTTTGCCTTGGGGCAGTTGAGTGGGCCGCTGTTGGCGGCGCTCAGCAGCCACTACAGCGGTGGGCTGCAACCCGCATTGATGCTGGCGGCGGGCGGGTTGGTGGTGGCTGGCGGGTTGGTTCAGTTGCCGGGTGATGCACAACAAGGAAGCGCCTGTCAGGCCAAGGTTGCATCCTGAGCCGGTACAGGCAACCCATCACCCTACCAACCGCCGCAATTGTTGTTTAACCCAAGGCTCGGCACTGACCAGGATCACACCCAACAACACCATCAACGCCCCCACCACGAAATTCGCACTGAGCGGCTCATCCAGCAGCAAAACGCCAAAGGTCACCCCAAACAACGGGGTAATGAAGGAAAACACCGCGAGGTTCGACGCCAGGTATTTGCGCAGCAACCAGAACCAGGTGAGGTAGCTGATGAACGACACCACAATCCCCTGGAACAATACACTGCCCATCGCCAGCGGCGTCAGCGACACCGCGCCGATCTGACCGCTGAGCAGAGCGATCAGCAACAGCCCGGCAAAACCGACTGCCAGCTGATAGAACAGGGTCAAGGTCGCTGGCGCCTCCGACAACCGCGAGCAGCGCACCACCACCGTGGTCGCGCCCCAGGCCAGCCCGGCGATCACGCCAAAGGCATCACCCAGCAAGGTGCGGCCGTCCATGTGCTCGAACGAAGAGCCACCGGCAAAGGCCATGGCAATGCCGCCGAAGGCCAGCAGAATGCCCAGCCACTGCAGCAGCCGCAAGCGTTCACTGGGTAGACGAAAATGCAGGCCCAAGGCGGTAAATACCGGCGCGGTATAGAGGAATACCGACATGTGCGCCGCCGAGGTCAGTTTCAGCCCTTCGGCAATGAACAGAAACTCCACCCCGAACAGCCCGCCCGCCACCAGCCCTGCGCGCCAGGTGCTGCCGACCTGCTCCCAGCCACCCCGCCAGCACAGCATCAGGCCTACCAGCACAGCGGCAATGCCATTGCGCAGTGCTGCTTGCATCACCGGCGCGATGTCGACGGCGGCGGTCTTGATCAGTACCTGCTGGCAGCCCCAGATCAGGCAAAGGCCCAGCATTACCTGGAAGGCAAAGGCGTCTGGGTTCTTGCGGACCGCGCTCATAAGCGGGCCTCTGGGGTGATCGTAGGCATAAGCAAGGCTCGGCAGCGTTCAGAAGCTACCGATTATCGGGTTTTGAACGCTGCACTTGCCAGCCTTAAAACGACCTCAAGCAATCTGTGCCTTCGCAGATACCTGTTCGAACGTCGTTTCGTCCAGCGCATCCTCCTGCTCATCCAACACCTGGCGCGGGTGCTCGAAGCCGGGGATGCTGCTGTCGATCAGGCTCATCAAGCGCGAGCCGCGTTCGGTCAGGACGAAGTTTTCGCCATTGCCGCCGTCCTCTTCAGGTCGGCATTCAATGAATCCGCGCTCGAATAGCAGCTTTTCATACTCGCATGCACGGGTTTTCAGGTGATCCACGTCACCCACCGGCTCACCCTTGGCGGCCAGTGCAGCAGCATGCTGCTCGGCATAGGGGCGGGGCGTGAAGCTGTGACCGGCGCCGTTCTGCACTTCGTGCAGCAAGCGTTCGATCAGGTCCCAGTCGTAGGCGATGCTCATGGCTACGGGCTCCTGCTGTGGACGAAAGGGGTACACAGGTTGGGACCTGCCAAGGTTGCCAAGCGTTCCGAAGCGCTTAGCGCTGGCGTTGTTGCGCTTGCATGTATTGGCGCAGCAATTGATTGATGCGGGTCTGGTAGCCGCTGCCCTGCTCTTTGAACCAGGCGAGGACATCTGAATCCAGTCGAATGGTCACCGTCTGCTTGGCGGGAACGCGCAGCTCGGCCTGGCGGAAAAAGTCCTGGTCCAGTTCAGGGATATCTGATGTGTCGATATCCTTGTCGTCCTGTCGGGCCAGGCGGCTCCAATCAGTTCTCGATGATTTGGTCATAGTACCTGGCCTCCCGTTTGGTGGCTTTTCTTGCAGAAATGATGCGTATCACCTCACCCCGCCTCTCCGTGTACACGACGACACCTATCAGCGCCTTTAGCCATCCTAGGCTGACCCAACGTTCTTCAGCACATTCCACATCCTCATCACGCCGGATCAGCATGGGATGGTTGAACATGTCAGGAACGTCGGCAAAGTCGATGCCGTGCTTGCGGATATTGCTCTGGTTTTTCCCTTCGTCCCATTCAAAGAACATGGGACGACCTGTATTTACAGCTGTACATACAATACCCCCTCTTTTCCTTCGAGACTAGAGCGATGTAGCGTGCTGCTCAACGGCGCTGGAGGGATACGGGAGCGTTTCAGAAACGGACTACCACCACCAAAGAAATCTTCCATCGGTCGCAAGCCCTGAACTTCCCTGCCCCCCAGCCCTCCACCGGGCATCACCACCGCCGGAGGTTGGAAGGATGAAACCGCTACTGCCCATAGCCTGTGCCGCTGCCCTGCTCTGCGCCCTGCCCGCTTGGGCATGCACACCTGAAGAAGCAACGCAGAAACGTGAGGAGCTGGCCGGGCTGGTTACTCAGTTGACTGAGCAGAACCCGCAAAAGGCCAAGGAGATCAATGATGAGCTTCAGGGGATGGATCTGGGGACGGCGAGCAAGGACTTGCCCGACAAGTGTCAGCTGATCGACCAGCGGATCAAGGAGTTGAAACAGGCAGAGAAAAAAGCGGAGTGATCGTTCGTCGCCTGCGCACGCCCTTCGCAGATGCGAACTTGCGTCGCTTCTGCAAAGGGCCTGCGTGAGTCTTATTGAGCAGCAGGCTTGCGCTTCTTCAGCGGTGCCAGGCCGTCAGCACTGGCCAGAGGCGCGTTGGCCTTCGGCTTGGCAGTAGGCTTGCGCTTGGCTGCGGCTTTCTTGTCACCGGTCTTCTTCTCGACCTTTTTCTTCTTGCTACCGGCCGCCTTGCCCGAGGCCTTGACCTTCTTCGGCCCGTTGTAGGTGCCCTTCACTTCCTTGATGACCCGGCGCTCGAACTGCTGCTTGAGGTAGCGCTCGATGCTCGACATCAGGTTCCAGTCGTTGTGGGTGATCAGCGAGATCGCCAGGCCTTCGCCACCGGCACGGCCGGTACGGCCCACACGGTGTACGTACTCGTCACCGCTACGTGGCATGTCGAAGTTGATCACCAGGTCCAGGCCGTCGATATCCAGGCCACGGGCTGCCACGTCGGTCGCCACCAGCACTTTGGAGCTGCCCTGCTTGAAGCGCTCGATGGCCAGCTTGCGGTCCTTCTGGTCCTTTTCGCCATGCAGCACGAAAGCCTTCACGTCCTTGGCCACCAGGTGACCGTAGATGCGGTCGGCCATGGCGCGGGTGTTGGTGAAGATGATCGCCTTGTCGAAGGTTTCGTTGGCCAGCAACCACTGCGCGATCTGCTCTTTATGCTGGTCGTGGTCGGCCGTGATGATCTGCTGGCGGGTGCCTTCAGCCAGTTGCGAGACACTGTTGAGCATCAGGTGTTCAGGGTCTTTCAGCACCTTGCCGATGATGTCGCGCAGGGCCGCGCCACCGGTGGTAGCCGAGAACAGCAAGGTCTGCTCGCGGTTTTCGCACTCTTTGCACAGGCGCTCCATGTCTTCGGCAAAGCCCATGTCGAGCATGCGGTCGGCTTCGTCCAGGATCAGGACCTGCACGTGGGACAGGTCGAGGTTGCCGGCATTGAGCTGCTCGAGCAGGCGGCCCGGGGTGCCGATCAGCACGTCAGGCACCTTGCGCAGCATGGCGGCCTGTTCCTTGAAGTCTTCGCCGCCAGTCACCAGGCCCGACTTGATGTAGGTGAACTGCGAGAACAGCTGCACCTGCTTGAGGGTCTGCTGGGCCAGTTCACGGGTCGGCAGCAGGATCAACGCGCGAATCTCGACACGCGGACCGCTGAGGTCGACCAGACGGTTGAGCAGTGGCAGTACGAAGGCCGCCGTCTTGCCGCTGCCGGTCTGCGCAGTCACACGCAGATCCCGCCCTTGCAGGGCCAGGGGGATGGCCGCGGCCTGCACCGGGGTTGGCTCGACAAATTTAAGCTCGGCCACGGCTTTAAGCAGGCGTTCATGCAGGGCGAATTGGGAGAACACGGAGGTAACCTCAGACAAGTGCGGGAAATTCAGTTGCATAGGGTAACGTTTTCTGCAGCCTTAGCCGAATTTCTTTTGGCAACTTTGTCGCTATCCGCGCTCTAATACGGCTTCGTTTCGCAACAAGACTGTACGCAAGCCCATGGATATCCAACGAATCTGGCGTGACTCCCTCGACCTGTGGGGCACCCTCGACCAACATCCCATGCTGCACGCCGCCATCGGTCTGGCGGTACTGCTGCTCATCTCCCTGGTAGTCGGCCGCCTGGCGCGCTTCCTGATACTGCACGGCGCGCGCCTGCTGGCCCGCCAGCCTGCGCTGAAGTGGCTGGACGACCTGCGCCACAACAAGGTGTTCCACCGCCTGGCGCAAACAACCCCGTCCCTGGTGCTGCAGTTCGGCCTGAAGCTGGTGCCTGAGCTGTCCGACACTGCTCAGCACTTCCTCGGCAATGTCGCCCTGGCCTTTACCCTGTTGTTCATGACCATGGCGCTGTCATGCCTGCTGGATGCCCTGCTCGACATCTATGCCCGTACCGAACATGCCCGCACCCGCTCGATCAAGGGCTACGTGCAACTGGCCAAGATGATGCTGTGGATCTTCGCCTCGATCGTCATCGTCGCTACCCTGATCGACCGCTCGCCGCTGTTGCTGCTGTCCGGCCTGGGTGCGATGTCGGCGGTGCTGCTGTTGGTGTACAAGGACACCCTGCTGTCGTTCGTCGCCAGCGTGCAGTTGACCAGCAACGACATGCTGCATGTGGGTGACTGGATCGAAATGCCGCAGGTGGGCGCCGATGGCGACGTGGTGGACATCACCTTGCACACGGTGAAAGTGCAGAACTTCGACAAGACCATCGTCTCTATCCCCACCTGGCGCCTGATGAGCGAGTCATTCCGCAATTACCGCGGCATGCAGCAGTCCGGTGGCCGGCGCATCAAGCGCAGCCTGTTCATCGACGCCGCCGGCGTGCGCTTCCTCACCCGCGAAGAAGAACAGCGCCTGAGCCAGGTGCAGCTACTGAGTGACTACCTGGCGGGCAAGCGCCAGGAACTGCAAAACTGGAACGAGGCGCTGGGGCCGGTGGCGGACCTGTCGGCCAACCGCCGTAAGCTGACCAACATCGGCACCTTCCGCGCGTTTGCCCTGGCCTATTTGAAGAACCACCCCAATATTCATCCGAACATGACCTGCATGGTGCGGCAGATGCAGACCACCGCCGAAGGCGTACCGCTGGAAATCTACTGCTTCACCACCACCACGGTGTGGGCGGATTACGAACGGATCCAGGGGGATATCTTCGACTATCTGCTGGCGGTGTTGCCAGAGTTCGGCTTGAGCCTGTATCAGCAGCCGAGTGGCAATGATATGCGCGTGGGGTTGGCCGGGCGCACGGCGGTAGAGCCGATGCCGCGTCGCCTGGAAGAAATGAGCGAGGCTTGAGATTGCCGGGGCTGCCTTGCAGCCCCGGATCAACGGGCGCGTCAGGCCTTGCCGGCCAGCGGCGCCTGTGCGCGCCCACCCAGGCGGCTCAGCCACACCGACGCCAGGATGATCCCCCCGCCGATCAACAGCCGCCCCAGCGGCTCGTGCTGGTTCCAGATCAACAGGTTCAGCAGCAGCCCCACCGGCACATGCAGATTGTTCATCACCGCCAGCGTACCGCCAGAAACCAGGCATGCACCTTTGTTCCACCAGTACAGCCCCAGCGCCGTCGGACACAGCCCCAGGAACAACAGCACCAGCCATTGCACATCAGTGCTCGGCAGGTGCTGAGTGTTGCCGAACAGCAGGAAGGCCGGAAGCACCACCAGCAAGGCACCGAGGTAGAAGTAACCGAAGCGGGCGTAGTGTGGCAGGTCGCTGGGGTGGCGAGCGACCAGGTGACGGTACAGCACCTGGCCAGCGGCGTAGGTAAAGTTAGCCAGTTGCAGCAGCAGGAAGCCGATGAAGAACTCGCCGCTGATGCTGTCGAAGCGGATCACGGCAGCACCGGCCACGGCGACCAGCGCGGCCACTAGCGCCCAAGCGTTGAAGCGCCGGTTCAGGGCATCTTCGATCAAGGTCACGTGTAGCGGCGTGAGGATCGTGAACAGCAGCACCTCCGGTACGGTAAGCACGCGGAAACTCAGGTACAGGCAGACGTAGGTGATGCCGTACTGCAACGCGCCGATCAGCAGCATCCAGCGCATGAAGCGCGGCTCGACGTGACGCCAGCGGGTCAACGGCAGGAACACCAGGCCGGCCAGCAGCACCCTGGCGAGCACCGCAAAATAGCTGTCGACGTGCCCGGCCAGGTACTCGCCGATCAGGCTGAAGGAAAACGCCTGGATCAGCGCGACGATTATCAGGTAGCCCATGGTTGCCTCTCGTGAATCAAGGCGGCGACCTTAGCGGGTTGCGGCGAATGAGTTCAACCATGAGGAATGTAGGGGCTGTACCGGCCTCTTCGCGGGCACTCCCGCTCCCACAGGGACCGCAATGGCCTTTGTAGGAGCGGGTTTACCCGCGAAGAGGCCAACATTGGCGACCTCAAACCCCAGGGATAAAAAAGCCCGGCCATACAAGCCGGGCAGGTACACCCAAAGGAGCAAAAACAGGTGTCAGGGTTGGGAATTCGTGATGCCTCAGGCCACCGCCGCCAACTTGGCCTTGGCCTGGTTGACGCCCTTCTCGTAGAACTCGCCGCTCATGTTCAGGCCTTCGGCATGGATGAAGTCGACATCGTGGATGCCGATGAAAGCCATGACCTGGCGCAGGTACGGTTCCTGGTGGTCACTGCTGGCACCCGCATGGATGCCGCCGCGGGCAGTCAGGACAATGGCGCGCTTGCCGGTCAGCAGGCCTTGCGGGCCGGTCGGGGTGTATTTGAAGGTGATGCCGGCACGCAGCACATGGTCCAGCCAGGCTTTCAGGGTGCTGGGGATGGTGAAGTTGTACATGGGCGCAGCCATCACCAGTACGTCGGCAGCCAACAACTCATCCGTCAGCTCGTTGGAACGGGCCAGGGCCTCCAGTTCGGCGGCGCTGCGCTGTTCTTCGGGTTTCATCCAGCCGCCCAGCAGGTTCGCGTCCAGGTGGGGAACCGGGCTTACTGCCAGGTCGCGCACAGTGATCTGATCGGCCGGGTGAGCGGCCTGCCATTGCTGGATGAAGTCCTTGGTCAGCTGACGGGAAACGGAATCCTGCTGGCGGGCGCTGCTTTCGATGATCAGTACGCGGGACATGGGGGTGCCTCCATCGGCAAAAAAGGGTGCGATTCGATGGAGGTGAGATTAAGGCTTGACCTATCGATAAAAAAGCGTAAAAAGTGGGTCCAATCTATCGATTAATCAGTTTATTCCGCGCTGCAGTTCAAGGCGATCCGCAGTTTGATGATTTGCCGATTGAATTTCGCGGTGACATCGACGCTTTTACCTGCCGGTACGTTCACACGGCGCACCCGCGGTGCCTCTGGGCCATTGCGGAAGGTCACCTTGCACGCCGCCGGGACCTGCCCATAGTTGTTGAGGGTGATGGCGCCAATGTCATAGGCCGTGTCATAGGCGGTGTAGTCGAGCTTGACCCCGGTCAGCTCCTTCTCCACATCGATGGGATAAGCCATGGCCCCGAGGGGCAGGCACATCAGTATTGCCGCACAACATTTCTTCATGGGCCGCTCTCCTTGAAAGAGCGCAGCTTAGGACAACAGGAGCGAAAGATGAAAGCGCCGCGCGTAACCCTTGACCAGTGGCGAACCCTGCAAGCAGTGGTCGATCACGGCGGGTTTGCCCAGGCCGCCGAGGCCTTGCACCGCTCGCAGTCATCGGTCAGCTACACCGTGGCCCGCATGCAGGAGCAGCTGGGCGTCCCGCTGTTGCGCATCGATGGCCGCAAGGCGGTGCTGACCGAGGCCGGCAATGTGCTGCTGCGCCGCTCGCGCCACCTGGTCAAGCAGGCCAGCCAGCTCGAAGACCTGGCCCACCACATGGAACAGGGCTGGGAAGCCGAGGTGCGCCTGGTGGTCGATGCCGCCTACCCCAGCGCCCGTCTGGTACGCGCGCTGGCTGCGTTCATGCCACAAAGCCGCGGCTGCCGGGTGCGCCTGCGTGAAGAAGTGCTGTCTGGCGTGGAGGAAGTGATGCACGAAGGCATCGCCGACCTGGCCATCAGCAGCTACAGCATCGGCGGCTACCTGGGCGCCGAATTGAGCGCAGTGGAATTCATCGCCGTCGCCCACCCCGAACACAGCCTGCACCGCCTGGGACGCGAACTGACCTTCCAGGACCTGGAAAGCCAGCTGCAGGTGGTGATTCGTGACTCCGGCCGCGCCCAACCGCGCGACGTCGGCTGGCTGGGCGCCGAGCAGCGCTGGACCGTCGGCAGCCTGGGCACCGCCGCCACCTTCGTCAGCAGCGGCCTGGGCTTTGCCTGGCTGCCCCGTCACATGATCGAGCGCGAGCTGCGCGAAGGCGTGCTCAAGCCATTGCCGCTGGATCAGGGTGGCAGCCGCCACCCACTGTTCTACCTTTATTCGAGCAAAGAGAAGACCCTGGGCCCGGCCACGCAGATTCTCATCGACCTGCTGCGCAATTTCGACACCGCGCCACTGGACGTGCCCTTCGCAGCCCCCCCACAAGCCTGAGAGGACCGCGCCCATGGCCTATTTCGAACACGAAGGATGCACGCTGCATTACGAGGAATATGGCCAGGGCGAACCCCTGGTGTTGCTGCACGGCCTGGGCTCCAGCTGCCAGGACTGGGAGTTGCAGGTGCCGCTGTTCAGCCGCCACTACCGGGTGATACTCATGGACATCCGCGGCCACGGTCGCTCCGACAAACCCGCTGACGGTTACCAGATCGCCACCTTCAGTGCCGACCTGCTGGCCCTGCTCGAACACTTGCACACAGGCCCGGTGCACTTCGTCGGCTTGTCCATGGGCGGCATGGTCGGCTTCCAGTTTGCCGTCGACCACCCTCAATGGTTGCGCAGCCTGTGCATCGTCAACAGCGCCCCTGAGGTCAAGCGCCGCACCCGCAGTGACTGGGCGTGGTGGCTCAAGCGCTGGAGCCTGGCGCGCATCCTCAGTGTCGAAACCGTCGGCAAGGGGCTGGCCGAGCGGCTGTTCCCCAAACCACAACAAGCAGACCTGCGGCAGAAAATGGCCCAGCGCTGGGCGCGCAACGACAAGCGCGCCTACCTGAAAAGCTTCGACGCCATCGTCGACTGGGGCGTGCAGGAACGCATCGGGCAGATTCACTGTCCTACCCTGGTGATCGCCGCCGACCACGATTACACGCCGATACAACTCAAAGAGCGCTACGTCGCCCTCATACCCAACGCCAGGCTGGTCGTCGTCGACGATTCCCGGCACGCTACACCCCTCGATCAACCCGAGGTCTTCAACCAGACCCTGCTGCAGTTCCTCGCAGCCGCTTCCACTTCTCAAGGATCTTTGAGCCCATGCTGAAAAAACTCCTGCTCACCGCCTGCTCGGTCGCCTTTGCCACCAGTGTCATGGCGTCCGACAAGACCCCGCACGTCCTGCTGGACACCAGCTTCGGCCAGGTCGAAATCGAGCTGAACGCCGAGAAGGCACCGCTCAGTACCAAGAACTTCCTGCAGTACGTGGACAGCGGTTTCTACAACAACACCATCTTCCACCGCGTGATCCCGGGGTTCATGGTCCAGGGCGGCGGTTTCACTGACCAGATGGTGCAAAAAGAAACCCAGGCCCCGATCAAGAACGAGGCCAGCAACGGCCTGCAGAACACCCGCGGCACCCTGTCGATGGCACGCACGTCCAACCCGAACTCGGCCACCAGCCAGTTCTTCATCAACGTCGCCGACAACGACTTCCTCAACCCAGGCCGCGACGCCGGTTATGCCGTGTTCGGCAAGGTGACCAAAGGCATGGAAGTGGTCGATCAGATCGTCAACTCGCCGACCACCATCAAAAAAGGCATGCGCGACGTACCGGCCGATCCGGTCTATATCAAGTCCGCCAAACGTATCGACTGACTGCAGGCTTCACAGGGATGTGAAACCGCCTGAGGGTCGGACGAACAGGAGTGTTGTCGCCCATGCTGTACCGCCGTTTCGAAAGACTGATCGATATTTTCCGCGAGGCACCGAGCGAAGCCCCCCCGAGCACGGTGTGGCCGTTCTACCTGTATTACCTGCGCCAGGTGTGGCCCAGCTTCGTGGCCCTGCTGGTGGTCGGCCTGGTCGCCTCGCTGATCGAGGTGGCGATGTTCAGCTACCTCAGCCGCATCATCGACCTGGCCCAGGGTACGCCCAATGCCAACTTCTTCAGCCAGCACAGCGGCGAGCTGATCTGGATGCTGGTGGTGATTCTGCTGCTGCGGCCATTGTTCTTCGGCCTGCACGACCTGCTGGTGCACCAGACCATCAACCCCGGCATGACCAGCCTGATCCGCTGGCAAAACCATACCTATGTGCTCAAGCAGAGCCTGAACTTCTTTCAGAGCGACTTCGCCGGGCGTATAGCCCAGCGCATCATGCAGACCGGCAATTCGCTGCGCGATTCCGCCGTGCAGGCGGTGGACGCGCTATGGCATGTGCTGATCTACGCCATCACCTCGCTGGTGCTGTTCGCCGAGGCCGACTGGCGCCTGATGCTGCCGCTGCTGGCGTGGATCGTCAGCTACATTGCAGCGCTGTTCTACTTCGTGCCACGGGTCAAGGAGCGCTCGGTGGTGTCTTCGGACGCACGTTCCAAGCTGATGGGGCGTATCGTCGACGGCTACACCAACATCGCAACGCTGAAGCTGTTCGCCCATACCGACTACGAACAGCAGTATGCGCGTGAGGCAATCCGCGAGCAGACCGAGAAAACCCAGCTGGCCTCCCGGGTGATCACCAGCATGGACGTGGTCATCACCACCCTCAATGGCCTGCTGGTGGTCGCCACCACCGGCCTTGCCCTGTGGCTGTGGAGCCAATCGCTGATCACCGTGGGTGCCATCGCCCTGGCCACTGGCCTGGTGATCCGCATCGTCAACATGTCGGGCTGGATCATGTGGGTGGTCAACGGCATCTTCGAGAACATCGGCATGGTGCAGGACGGCCTGCAGACCATCGCCCAGCCGGTCACCGTCACCGACCCGCCCAATGCGCCGGCCCTGAAGGTCAGCCGCGGCGCGGTGCGTTTCGTTGACGTCGACTTCCATTACGGCAAGGCCACCAATGTCATAGAAGGGCTCAACCTGGACATCCGCCCGGGTGAGAAAATCGGTTTGATCGGCCCGTCCGGGGCAGGCAAGTCGACTCTGGTCAACCTGCTGTTGCGTCTGTACGACGTGCAGGGTGGGCGCATCCTCATCGACGGCCAGGACATTGCCAAGGTGAGCCAGGCCAGCCTGCGTGCACAGATCGGCATGATCACCCAGGATACCTCGCTGCTGCACCGTTCGATTCGCGAAAACCTGCTGTACGGCCGCCCCGGTGCCAGCGATGCAGAACTGCATGAAGCTGTGCGCCGCGCGCGGGCTGACGAGTTCATCCCACAGCTTTCGGATGCCCAGGGCCGCACCGGTTTCGATGCCCATGTGGGCGAACGCGGGGTCAAGCTGTCGGGTGGCCAGCGTCAGCGTATCGCCATTGCACGGGTCCTGTTGAAGAATGCGCCGATCCTGATCATGGACGAGGCCACCTCGGCGCTGGATTCGGAAGTGGAAGCGGCGATCCAGGAAAGCCTGGAGACGCTGATGCAGGGCAAGACGGTAATCGCCATTGCCCACCGGCTTTCCACCATTGCCCGTATGGACCGGCTGGTGGTGCTGGACAAGGGGCGAATTGTCGAGAGTGGCAGCCACAGTGAGTTGCTGGAGCAGCAAGGGCTGTATGCCCGGTTGTGGCACCACCAGACCGGAGGTTTTGTCGGGGTCGATTGACACCTGCGCGGCCTTTTCGCGGGTAAACCCGCTCCTACACAGGTTCGCTATCGTTGTAGGAGCGGGTTTACCCGCGAAAAGGCCGGCACAGGCAACACAGATCTCTCAGTCCCGGCGGTAGGGCAACATCCCCCGCGCCTCTTCGGCATACCCCTTGACCCCTTCCCGTTCCTGCAGCAGAAAATCCTCCACCGCCCGCCGCAACCCCGGGTGCAGCAGGTAATGCCACGACCGCGTCAACACCGGCTCGAACCCGCGTATCAACTTGTGCTCGCCCTGTGCCCCGGCATCGAAACGCTGGTAACCCTCGGCAATGGCAAAGTCCATGCCCTGGTAGAAACACGTCTCGAAATGCAGCCGGTCGAACTCATCCAGGCAGCCCCAGTAGCGGCCAAACAGGCTGTCGCCGCCCACCAGGCTCAAGGCCATGGCCACATCACGCCCACCCTGGCGGGCCATCACCACGCGCACCGCCTCGGGCATGCGCTCGGCCAGCAGACTGAAAAATTCGCGCGTCAGGTAGGGGGCACGACGACGCACCGCATAGGTGTTGGCATAGCATAGAAAGACGAAATCCCACTGTGCCTCGTCCAGTTCATCACCGCGGTACCAGCGGAAGTCGATACCCTGCCCCGCCACCTGCTCGCGCTCCTTGCGCATCTGCTTGCGCTTGCGCGAGCTGAGGCTGTCGAGAAAGTCCTGGAAGTCGCGATACCCCCGGTTTTGCCAGTGAAACTGGCAGCCCAGGCGTTCCATCCACCCAGGCAGGCCCGCCAACTGCGCGTCCAGCGCCGGGTCGGTGAAGTTGATGTGCGCTCCGGAAAGCCCACCCTTGCCCAGATACTCCGGCAGGGCCTGCAGCATCAACAAACCGTCAGCCGGATCGGCCGTCAGCAGCCGTGGGCCGCTGACCGGGCTGAACGGCACAGCGCCAAGCAGTTTTGGGTAGTAGGCGATACCGGCCCGCTCACAAGCATCGGCCCAACCATGATCGAACACATACTCGCCAAACGAGTGCCATTTGCGGTACGCGGGCAACAGCGCCCGCACCTGCCCGCCTCGCTCCAGCACCAGGTGCTCGGCGGCCCAGCCCGTGTTGCGCGCCACGCTGCCGCTGTCCTCCATTGCACTGAGAAAAGCATGGCGCAGGAAGGGTTGGCCGGCTGGCACAAGGGCATCCCAGGTGGCCGTCGAAAGATCACGCAGGTGGGCAAGGCTGTACAGGCTGGTCACGTTTTCGGCTCGCTGTCTGAAGACCGTCAGTATCCCCAAGGAAGGCCCGTCGCTCAAATGACGAACGCCGGGTGGGACCTTTAATACTCAATTACTTAACAACAGTGCCACTAATCAGACATTAATCTGTCATTGGCCCCCGCAATACTTGCGCCTGTTTTCCGGAACCCTAGAACCTGTCTATTCAGGCCCTTTCCGAAGACATGCCAACGCAGGGGCAGGCGCTTGAGCCTCCCCCATTTTTTTCAGTAGGGAGAACCTTATGCGTCTTGTTTCCACACTTACCGGAGTAAGCCTCACCGGCATGATGCTGGCCCTGAGTGCCCCGGCCAGTGCTGCTGTCGACGCCAAGCTGCTCGAAATGCTCCGCGCCAATGGCTCGATCAACCAGGCGCAGTACAACGAACTGCAGGGCGACCTGGCAAAAGAAACCAAGGAAAAGGCCGACCAGAAAGCTCAGTCCGAACGTATGAGCTCCTTTGAACAAAAAGTGGCATGGGCCGCCAAGACCCAGATCAAGGGTGACGTGCGCCTGCGTTACGAAGACGTCAACGTCGACGATCCGAACAGCAGCAGCGGCAACCAGGACCGCCAGCGAGTACGTGCCCGTGTCGGCTTCTACAGCGAGATCAACCCGCAGGTCGACGCTGGGGTCCGTATCGCCACTGGCAGCAGCGCTGACCGACGTTCGACCAACCAGAGCTTCGACAACTACTTCGACAAGAAGTCGCTGTGGGTCGACCTGGCCTACCTCGACTGGCACCCGACTGCAGTCCCTAACCTGCACCTGATTGGCGGCAAGATGCAACAGCCTTGGGTGAGCATGGGCGACATCATCTGGGATAGCGACATCAACCCGGAAGGTGTGGCGGCCACCTACAAGGCTGACCTGGGCGGGGCCGAAGTGTTTGCCAGCGCCGGTCAGTACACCCTGAAGGACAACGTCGATGGTGACGGCGTCCAGTACAAGCACGATGCGCAGGTCTACCACGGCCAGTTGGGCGCCAAGTTCGCGCCGGCCGACGTGCTCAAGCTCACCGTGGGTGCCAGCATCTATGGTTACGACAACGACAAGGAAGCAGCCATCCTGCAGTCGTTCGGCAACACCACCAACGAGTTCAATCTGGTGGAAGGCTTTGGCCAGATCGACTTCACTGGCTTGGCCATTCCGTTGTCGGCCTATGGCCAGTACGTGAAGAACACCGACAGCACCGACGGCGAAGATCAGGCCTGGCTGGCTGGCCTGAAAACCAAAATGGGTGCCTGGAGCCTGGACTACAACTACCGCGATGTGCAGCGTAACGCGGTGGTCAGCCTGTTCACCGATTCGGACTTCGGCAACGGCTACACCGGTTCGCGCGGTCATAAGTTCAAGGTCGGTTACGAGATCGACAAGAACTTCTCCCTGGGTGCTGCCTACCTGATGGCCAAGACCGACCTGTCGCAGCTGCCGAACAGCAATGCTGACGTCGACACCCTGCAGGTAGACCTGGAAGCCAAGTTCTAAGCAACACCCTGCTCTGCTTCACCTGAAGCGGGAAACGCCGACCCCATCCGGCGTTTCCCGCTTCTTTTTGTCTGTGTGAAATGCGCCGGCCCCTTCGCGGGCTTGCCCGCTCCCACAGTATCACCACAGACCTTGAGAACTGTGCTGTACCTGTGGGAGCGGGCAAGCCCGCGAAGAGGCCGTAACAGGCGCCTGATGAATCAGCGCTTGCGCAGAATCACACTACCAATCGAATACCCCGCACCAAACGAGCTCAACACGCCCAACGAGCCTTTGGCCAGGTCATCCTGGTACAGGTGGAAGGCAATCACCGACCCCGCCGAGCTGGTATTGGCGTAACGGTCCAGAATCACCGGTGCCTCTTCCTCGGCCACTTCACGCCCCAACAGTTTCTTGACGATCAGCTGGTTCATGCTGAGGTTGGCCTGGTGCAGCCAGAAGCGCTTCACGTCGCCTGGTTGCAACCCGTTCTCCTGCAGGTGCTCACCGATCAGCTCGGCCACCTTCGGGCACACCTCGCGGAACACCTTGCGGCCTTCCTGTATGAACAGCTTGTCCGCAGCGCCTTCGCCCTCTTCCGCCGCACGGTTGAGGAAGCCGAAGTTGTTGCGGATGTTGTTGGAGAACTCAGTCCAGAGCTTGCTGCTGACGATGTCGAACTGGTGCGCCGAAGTGGCCTGGTCGGCACGCTCCAGCAACACGGCGGTGGCGGCATCGCCAAAAATGAAATGGCTGTCGCGGTCACGGAAGTTGAGGTGGCCGGTGCACACTTCGGGGTTGACCATCAGCACCGCCCGCGCCTGGCCCAGCGCTACGCTATTGGCGGCGGTCTGGATGCCGAAGGTGGCCGACGAGCAGGCCACGTTCATGTCGAAGGCAAAGCCCTGGACACCCAGTGCCTGTTGCACTTCGATGGCGATCGCCGGGTAAGGGCGCTGCAAGTTGGAGCAGGCGACGATCACCCCGTCGACATCGGCCGCCGTTCGGCCTGCGCGCTCCAGGGCCTGGCGGGCAGCGGCCACGGCCATTTCACACAGCACTGACGGTTCATCGTTGCTGCGCTCGGGCAGGCGCGGCTTCATGCGCTGCGGGTCGAGGATACCGGCCTTGTCCATGACAAAGCGGCTCTTGATGCCCGAGGCCTTTTCGATAAACGCCGCGTCGGAGAGCGGCGCCGCCTCGACTTCACCGCGCTCGATGGCGGCAGCGTTTCCCTGGTTGAACTGCTGCGACCAGGCATTGAAGGAAGCCACCAGCTCTTCGTTGGAAATGCTCTGGGCCGGGGTGTACAGGCCGGTGCCGCTGATCACGACGTTATGCACGGTCGTTCCTCTGGTCAAAGGCCACCGCCACAGGGCGCTGGCTGGAAACATGACAGGTTAATGGCACTTTAGTGCCAATTCAGGGGCCTACGTTTACCCCCGCAAGGCGGTGTCACCCGCCAAGGGCCGCAAAGCGGCCCCAAACGCCCCAAAGTTTGCCACAAATAATAGAGGTTAGCCTTCCACCTGACTCCATTGTTTGCTCAATCGCTTGTCAGAAATCGGCACCTTGGTCCCCAACTGCTGGGCAAACAGCGACACTCGATATTCTTCCAGCCACCAGCGGTACACGGTCAGTTGCTCATCGCGCTTGCCTTCCTGGGCATGCTTGTCGGCACGGGCCTTGTACTGCGCCCACAAATTGGCCAGCTCGCCGCTCCACACCCGGTCTTTCTGCACTTGCGAGCCAAGTTTTTCGAGGCGCAATTCAACCGCCTTGAGGTAACGCGGCAACTCCTTGAACCACACCCCAGGCGTTTCGCGCACGAAGCCCGGGTACACCAGGTTGCCTAGCTGCTGCTTGATGTCGTTCAGTGCCACCGCTTGGCTCAGGTCGATCTTGCCCTTGAAGCGTTTCTGCAGACCATGCCACAGCTTCAGCACTTCCAGGGTTTGCCTTGCCAGGCGCTCGGCATGCTCGGCCCAGCTGCCGCGCTTGCGTTCAGCCAGCGCGGCCAAGGCCGCGCCATCACGTGGCAACGGTTGTTCGCCTTCCAGGATGCAACTGTCCAGGCTGGCCAGCAGAATGTCTTCGACCAGCGCCTCGACCCGCCCCATTTCACGGTACAGCAGGCCCAGCTCGGTCAGCCCCGGCAGCTTGCCGCGCAGGAACTTGGCCGGCTCGGCCAGTTGCTGCAGCAACAGCCGTTGCAAGGCGCGGCGGTGCTGAAACTCCGCTTCGGCCTGGGTCGAGAAACGCCCTTCACGCACAGTGCCGTTGTCTTCCACCAGTGCCGGGTACACGGTCATCGACAGGCCGGCGATCTTCTGCTGGGCGGTCTGTTTCACTTCGCTGAAGGCCTTGGCCTGCACCGGCTGCTCACCCTTGGCGTCACGCGGCACGGCCAGGGCGGCCTGGCTGGCGGCAGCAAAGCGCGCGGTCAGTTCCGCCAGGTCGCGGCCTTCGCCAAGGAACTTGCCCTGGCCATCGACCACTTCGATGTTCATGCGCAGGTGGCCCTCGACCTGGTTGACCGACTCGTCCCAGGCCTCGTCCGACACACGTGCACCGGTCATGCGCAGCAGCTCCTGGCCCAGGGCCTGTGGCAGCGCCCCTTGGCCGAAGGTCATGCGCGCCAGCGAAGCCTTGACGAAGTCTGGCACCGGGACGAAGTTCTTGCGCAGGGCCTTGGGCAGGTTGCGCACCAGCGCCACGCACTTGGCCTCCAGCAGGCCCGGCACCAGCCACTCCAGGCGCTCGCCCGGCAGGCTCGGCAACAGCGGTGCCGGCACCCGCACCGTCACACCATCACGGGGGTGGCCGGGCTCGAAGTGGTAGCTCAGCGGCAGGCGCAGATCGCCCACCTGCATACTGTCGGGGTACTGTGCGGCGGTCACTTCGCTGGCCTCGCGGGCCAGCACGTCCTCCTCGCGCATGATCAGCAGGTTGGCGTCCTTTTGGCTGCCCATGCGGTACCAACTATCAAAGGTCGCCGTCTGGTGGATTTCCGCCGGCAGGCGCGCTTCATAGAAAGCGTACAGCGTTTCTTCGTCAGCCAGGATGTCACGCCGGCGAGCCTTGGCTTCCAGCTCGTCCAGCTCTCCAAGCAGGCGTTTGTTGGCCGCCAGGCACTTGGCCCGCGACTGGATTTCGCCACCCACCAGGCCTTCACGGATAAACAGCTCGCGCGAGGTCGCCGGGTCGATCGGGCCGTAGTGCACCGGCCGACGGCCGACCAGGATCAGCCCGTAGAGCGTGATCTGCTCGTAGGCCACCACCTGCCCGCGCTTCTTCTCCCAGTGCGGCTCGAAATGGTTCTTCTTGATCAGGTGGCCGGCCAGCGGCTCGATCCAGTCCGGCTCGATCTTGGCCACCATGCGCGCATACAGCTTGGTGGTTTCGACCAGCTCGGCAGCCATGACCCACTGCGGGCGCTTGCGCCCCAGGCCCGAAGATGGATGCACCCAGAAGCGCCGCTGACGGGCGCCCTGGTAGTCGCCCTCTTCGGTCTTCTGGCCAATCTGGCTGAGCAGCCCGCTGAGGATTGCCTTGTGCAGCTTCTGGTAATCGGTCGGTTCCTTGTTCACCGTCAGCTGCAGGTCACGGCAAATCAGCGCCAACTGACGATGAGCATCGCGCCACTCGCGCAGCCGCAAGTAGTTCAGGAACTGCTTGCGACACCAGTTGCGCAGCGGGTTGGCGGTCAGCGCCTGGCGTTGTTCCTCGAAGCCACGCCACAGGTTGACCAGCGCAGCGAAGTCCGAGTCCACGTCCTTCCACTGTGCGTGCGCCTGATCGGCGGCCTGCTGGCGTTCTGGGGGGCGTTCACGCGGGTCCTGCACCGACAGCGCGCTGGTGACAATCAGCACTTCCTGCAGGCTGCCCAGGCGCGCGCCTTCAAGCAGCATGCGGCCCAGACGCGGGTCGATCGGCAAGCGCGCCAACTGGCGGCCAATTGGCGTCAGCTGGTTCTCGCGGTTAACCGCCGAAAGCTCCTGCAACAGGTTGAAGCCGTCGCTGATGGCTTTGCCATCCGGCGGCTCGATGAACGGGAAGGCATCGATTGCGCCCAGGCGCAGGTGCAACATCTGCAGGATCACCGCCGCCAGGTTGGTGCGCAGAATCTCCGGGTCGGTAAACGCTGGCCGGCTGTTGAAGTCCTCTTCGCTGTAGAGACGCACGCAAATGCCCGGCTCGACCCGGCCGCAACGGCCTTTACGCTGGTTGGCACTGGCCTGTGACACGGCCTCGATCGGCAGACGCTGGACCTTGGCGCGGTAGCTGTAGCGGCTGATGCGCGCAGTACCGGTGTCAATCACATAGCGGATGCCAGGCACGGTCAGCGAGGTTTCGGCGACGTTGGTGGCCAGCACCACGCGGCGCCCGGTGTGCGGTTGGAAGATACGCTGCTGCTCGGCCGGTGACAGGCGCGCGTACAGCGGCAAAATCTCGGTATGGCGCAGTTGCGCCTTGCGCAGGATCTCGGCGGCATCACGGATTTCCCGCTCGCCCGGCAGGAAGATCAGCACATCGCCCGGGCCCTTGCCCTCGCTGCGTTCGTGCTGCGCCAGCTCGTCGAGGGTGGCAAGGATGGCCTGATCGACGGTGAGGTCGTCCTCGATCTGGTTGCCCTCTTCGTCCTGCTCGCTGGTCAGCGGGCGGTACCAGGTGTCCACCGGGAAGGTGCGCCCGGACACCTCGATGATCGGCGCACCGTCGAAATGCCTGGAGAAGCGCTCCAGGTCGATGGTGGCCGAGGTGATGATCAGTTTCAGGTCCGGTCGGCGATGCAGCAACGTTTTCAGGTAGCCGAGCAGGAAGTCGATGTTCAGGCTGCGCTCGTGCGCTTCGTCGACGATGATCGTGTCATAGCGTTCAAGGAAGCGGTCATGCTGGGTTTCGGCCAGGAGAATGCCGTCGGTCATCAGCTTGACCAAGGTATTGGAATCGCTCTGGTCTTCGAAACGCACCTGGTAGCCGACCAGCGCGCCCAGGGGCGTGCCCAGCTCTTCAGCGACTCGCGCGGCCACACTACGCGCTGCGATCCTGCGTGGCTGGGTATGGGCGATCAACCCATGGCTGCCACGGCCAAGCTCCAGGCAGATTTTCGGCAACTGGGTCGTCTTGCCAGAGCCGGTTTCGCCGGCGATCACCAATACCTGGTTTTCGGCCAGGGCCTTCTTGATTTCGTCACGCTTGGCGGCGATGGGCAGGTTGTCGTCGTAGCGTACGGTCGGCACGCTCTGCTGACGCGCGGTGACCTGAGCGCAGGAGGCCTGGACCTTCTCCACCCACTGCGCCAGCTTCGCCTCGTCGGGGCGCTTGCGCAGTTCGTGCAGTTGCCGGCGCAGGCGATGGCGGTCGGCAATCATGGCGTGGTCGAGGTTTTGCAGCAGTTTGTCGATGGCGTGGTCAGTCATGGGGCTTTTTAGTGATGCAGGTGAGCCTGCTTTTTCATGATCGGCATTCGGAAAGTCGGGCGATTGTCGCAGATTTGCGGATTCTCTGCTGCCTGCACGCTCCCTGTGGAAGCGGCCTTGTGTCGCGATAGGGCCGCAAGGCCGCTTCCACTTTGACCGTGATGCTTTCAACACGAATGTTTAGCCAAGTGCGATGTAAAGGTTGCCATTCACTGCTTTAATCAACCTTACGCCGCATGTGAGTATCAAAGGCATGACTCCCGCCCAGCCCATCGCCCCACCGTCGTCCCGCCCTTCGCTACCGAAGGCCCGGAGCCGTGCCGGGGAAAATCCGCTGGTCCACATCATCCTCGCCTTCTGGGCCTTGTGGCACTGCCGTCACGCGCGCCCACCGGACACTTCGCTCACGCCATTGTGACCAAACCCGGCCAGCGTCTGGCCGTTTGACTCAACCGGGCCGCCTGCTTGCGCGGTGGCCCTGCGCGTCTATGAGCGAATTGATCATGCACTTTGCCCCTGTAGAGCAGGCTACCCGTTTTCTGGCCGACAACCCCGATATCGAGCTGTTCGAACTGTTCATCCTCGACGCCAACGGTGTGCCACGCGGCAAGCTGTTGCACCGCGAGGAACTGCTGGCCGTGTACCAGACAGGCCGGCCACTGCCCAGCACCATCCTTGGCCTGACCCTCAACGGCGACGACGTGGAAAACTCCGGCCTGGTGTGGGACGTCGGCGACATCGACTGCCGTGCCTACCCGCTTGACGGCAGCCTGGTGCGCCTGCCCTGGCGCCGGGTGCCCACCGCCGCAGTGCAGGTGAGCATGCACCCCAGCGAGGGTCTGCCGGCCAGCATCGCGGACCCACGCCATGTGCTGCTGCGCACCATCGAAGCGTTGAAGGCCGATGGTTATCACCCGGTGATGGCCTGCGAGCTGGAGTTCTACCTGCTCGACCAGCAGCGTGATGCCCAGGGCCGCCCACAACCGGCACTGGACAACGATGGCGGCCGCCCCCGCAGCACCCAGGTCTATGGCCTGCGCGAACTGGAGCAGATCGAACCGTTCCTCGCCGACCTGTACGCTGCCTGCAAGGCCCAAGGCATCCCGGCGCGCACGGCCATTTCCGAGTACGCCCCGGGCCAGGTGGAAATCACCCTGGAGCATGGCGATGCGCTGCAGGCGATGGACCAGGCGGTGCGCTACAAGCGCTTGGTAAAAGGTGTGGCCCATGCCCACGGCATGCAGGCCTGCTTCATGGCCAAGCCATTCGCCCAACTGGCCGGCACCGGCATGCACATGCACCTGAGCCTGGCCGACAGCGCCGGCAACAACCTGTTCGCCAGCGAAGACAAGGCCGGCACCCCGCTGCTGCGCCAGGCCGTGGCCGGCATGCTGCGCCACCTGCGCGACTCGCTGCTGCTGTTCTGCCCCAACGCCAACTCCTTCCGCCGCTTCCAGGCCAACAGCTATGCGCCCCTGGCGCCAACCTGGGGCGTGGACAACCGCACCGTGAGCCTGCGTGTGCCAGGAGGCCCTGCCAACAGCCGCCATGTGGAGCACCGCATCTGTGGCGCGGATGCCAACCCTTACCTGGCTGCAGCGGCGATCCTTGCTGCCAGCCACTGGGGCATCCGCGAACAGCTTGACCCAGGCGCGCCCGTTGAAGGCAACGGCTATGCCCAGGCCACCGAACACCTGCCCACTGACTGGCTGACCGCACTCGACGCCCTGCAACATTCCGATTGGGCCCGTGAAGCATTGGGCGAAGACTTCCTTGGCGTGTACCTGAAGGTCAAGCGCGCCGAGTACCGCCAGTTCATGGCCGAAGTCAGCGAACAGGACTGGCGCTGGTACCTGCACCAGGCCTGAGCCCCTAAATAACAAGGAACACCCATGAACGCAGCATTGAACAACGGCCCGGCGCAGCGCGCGCCGTCCTACTACAGCGCCACCCTCAACGACCACACTGCGTACCCGCAACTCAAGGGCACGGTGCAGGTGGATGTGGCGATCATCGGCGGTGGCTTTACGGGCGTGGCCACGGCGGTTGAACTGGCCGAGCGCGGCCTGAAGGTCGCCATCGTCGAAACCAACCGTATCGGCTGGGGCGCCAGCGGGCGCAACGGCGGCCAGGTCACCGGCAGCCTGTCGGGCGACGAGGCCATGCGCTCGCAGATGCGCAACCATCTGGGCGCCGAAGTTGACGACTTCATCTGGCACTTGCGCTGGCGCGGGCACCAGGTGATCGAGCAGCGCGTGGCGCGCTATGGCATCGATTGTGACCTCAAGCGTGGCCACCTGCATGCAGCCATGAAGCCTTCGCACATGAACGAACTGCGTGCGTTCGAGGCCGAAGCGCGGCGCCGTGGCATGGGCGATCAGGTGCAATTGCTCGATCGCGCTGCAGTGGCCGAGCATCTGCAAAGCCCGCTTTATCTGGGTGCGTTGAAGAACCTGCGCAACCTGCACCTGCACCCACTCAACCTGTGCCTGGGCGAAGCCCGTGCCGCACATGGCCTGGGTGCACTGATATTCGAAAATTCCGAAGTGCTGGACATCGTCCATGGCCCGCGCCCGGCGGTGGTTACCGCGCATGGCCGGGTGGAGGCACGCCAGGTGATGTTGGCCGGCGATGTGTATCACAAGCTCGAAAAGCGCCAGCTCAAGGGCAAGATCTTCCCGGCCATGGGCGGTATCGTCACCACCGCGCCGCTGGGTGAGCTGGCCGAGCAGATCAACCCGCAGGACCTGGCGGTGTACGACTGCCGCTTCGTCCTCGACTACTACCGCCTGACGGCCGACAAGCGCCTGCTGTTCGGCGGCGGCGCCAACTACTCAGGCAAGGATTCACGGGACATCGAAGGCGAATTGCGCCCCTGCATCGAACGCACCTTCCCGGCATTGAAGGGGGTGCCGATCGAGTTTCAGTGGAGCTGCGCCATGGGCATCGTGGTCAACCGCATCCCGCAGCTGGGCAAGCTGTCGGACAACGTGTGGTACTGCCAGGGTTACTCGGGGCATGGCATTGCCACCAGCCACATCATGGGCGAGATCATGGCCGAAGCGTTGACCGGGACGCTGGAGAAGTTCGACACCTTCGCCCAGTGCAAGCATGTGCGGGTGCCGATGGGGGACTTGCTGGGGAACCCGCTGCTGGCGGCGGGGATGTGGTATTACCAGATGCTCGAGAAGCTGCGCTGAGTTGCGCGGATGTAGGAGCGGGTTTACCCGCGAAAGGGCCGGCCCTGCTGACCGATCTCCACCCGCCGTTCACCGTTGTCGCCACTACCGTATTCGCGGGTAAACCCGCTCCTACAGGGGCTCACAATGTCTGAAGACGGCGCCGCCCCCAGCCATTGATGCATCGCCGCCGAAATCCCAGGGCCGCGTCGCGGCCCTTTCGCGACACGAGGCCGCCCCCACACTGAGCGTGCAGGCTTATGGTCAGGCGATCTTCTTCAAGCCTTGCTTCTTGAGCTCTTCATCACGCAGTTCGCGGCGCAGGATCTTGCCCACGTTGGTGGTAGGCAGCGAATCGCGGAACTCGATGTGGCGCGGTACCTTGTAACCGGTGACGTTGGCACGCATGTGCTCCATCACCTGCTCCTTGGTCACGGTCATGCCCGGCTTGACCACGATGAAGACCTTGATCACTTCACCCGACTTCTCGTCCGGCACACCGATGGCAGCGCACTGCAGCACGCCCGGCAAGGCCGCCAATACGTCTTCGAGCTCGTTGGGGTACACGTTGAAGCCTGAGACCAGGATCATGTCTTTCTTGCGGTCGACGATGCGCATGTAGCCGTCCGCCTGGATCACGGCGATGTCACCGGTCTTCAGCCAGCCTTCGCTGTCGAGAATCTCAGCCGTGGCGTCTTCACGCTGCCAGTAGCCCTTCATCACCTGCGGGCCCTTCACACACAGCTCGCCCACTTCGCCAAGCGGCAACTCATTGCCGGCGTCGTCGATGACCTTGCACAAGGTCGACGGCACCGGAATACCGATGGTGCCCACCTGGTTCGCTTCCGACGGGTTCACCGCCGCCACCGGGCTGGTTTCGGTCATGCCGTAGCCTTCGCAGATGGCGCAACCGGTAACGGCCTTCCAGCGCTCGGCCACGCTTAGCTGCAAGGCCATGCCGCCCGACAGGGTGATTTTCAGCGCCGAGAAATCCAGGGCTCGGAACGCCTCGTTATTGCACAGGGCAACGAACAGGGTGTTGAGGCCCACAAAGCCGCTGAACTTCCACTTGCCCAGTTCCTTGACCATCGCCGGCAAGTCTCGCGGGTTGCTAATCAGCACGTTGTGGTTGCCGATCAGCATCATCGCCATGCAATGGAAGGTAAACGCATAGATGTGGTACAGCGGCAGCGGGGTGATGAGGATTTCGCAGCCTTCGTGCAGGTTGGCGCCCATCAGTGCGCGGCACTGCAGCATGTTGGCCACCAGGTTGCGGTGGGTCAGCATGGCGCCTTTGGCCACACCGGTGGTACCGCCGGTGTACTGCAGCACCGCCACGTCGTTGGCCTGCGGGTTGGCTTCGGTCACGGGCTGGCCCTTGCCCAGCGCCAGGGCGTCATTGAAACGCACGGCCTGCGGCAGGTTGTAGGCCGGCACCATCTTCTTCACGTACTTGATCACGCTGTTGATCAGCAGGCGCTTGAGTGGTGGCAGCAGGTCGGCAACTTCAGTGACGATAACGTGCCTGACCTGGGTTTTGGGCACCACTTTTTCCGCCAGGTGGGCCATGTTGGCCAGGCACACCAGGGCCTTGGCACCCGAGTCGTTGAACTGGTGTTCCATCTCCCGCGCGGTGTACAGCGGGTTGGTGTTGACCACGATCAGCCCGGCACGCATGGCACCGAAGACCGCGACCGGGTATTGCAGGACATTGGGCAGTTGCACGGCAATGCGGTCACCCGGCTTGAGGTCGGTATGCTGCTGCAGCCAGGCGGCAAACGCCCCCGACAACGCATACAACTCGCCATAGGTGATAGTCTTGCCCAGGTTGCTAAAGGCCGGTTTGTCGGCAAAGCGTTGGCAGGATTGCTTGAGTACTGCCTGGATATTGGGGAATTCGTCAGGATTGATTTCCGCCGTAATCCCGGCTGGGTACTTATCCTTCCAAAAATTTTCGATCATGGAAGCCCACTCCTTCAGCAACAGCGAAGTTCGATTCACGCGTCGATGCGCTTATTATTGATATGAGATGACGGTTCGTTGCAAACCGGATCATCTGGAAGCGGGCCGAGAGTAACAGCTTTGTCTGGGGTCGCCTAGAGGCCAAAACAGGCCTTATGGTCACAAAAATGACTCAATGAACAATACAGGTCATTTTTAGAGTAATTATCCAAAATGTCGCAGATAAGGCTGTATAGAGCCTGTTAGAGCGGTTTAAGGCATTCGCGGGTAAACCCGCTCCTACATTGGGCAGTGTAGGAGCGGGTTTACCCGCGAAGAAGCCATCCCGGTATCACGCTATATCGCGCAACTCCCGCCGCAAAATCTTGCCCACCGGCGTCATGGGCAACGATTCGCGCAGCACGATGTGCTTGGGTACTTTGTAGCCGGTGAAGTTGGCCTTGCAGTAGGCCTTCAGCTCATCAACGCTCAGCCCCCCCTCGCGCGGCACCACGAACAGCTTGACCGCCTCGCCGGAACGCTCGTCCGGCACGCCGATAGCCGCACAGTTGGCGACCTTGGGATGCCCCATCACCACATCCTCGATTTCGTTGGGGTACACGTTGAAGCCCGAGACGATGATCATGTCCTTCTTGCGGTCGACAATTCGGGTGAAGCCGTCCGGGTCGATCACCGCGATATCACCGGTCTTGAACCAGCCTTCTGCATCCAGTGCCTGGGCCGTTGCCTCGGGCTGCTGCCAGTACCCCTTCATGACCTGCGGGCCTTTGATGCAAAGCTCGCCCCGCTCGCCCAGCGGCAGTTCGTTGCCATCATCATCGATGACCTTGAACGCAGTACCCGCCACGGGGATGCCCACCGTACCCAGACGCGCCAGCTGGCCATAGGGGTTGGTGCTGGCCACCGGCGAGGTTTCTGTCAGGCCGTAGCCTTCAACGATGCGGCACCCGGTAAGGTTTTCCCAGCGCTCGGCGGTGGCCTTGACCAGCGCTGTGCCACCAGAGTTGGTGACCTTCAGCGCCGAGAAGTCCAGCTGACGGAAGCCCGGGTGGTCCATCAGTGCGACAAACAAGGTATTGAGGCCCAGCAAGGCAGAGAAACGCCACTTGCCCAGCTCCTTGATGAAGCCGGGAATATCCCGCGGGTTGGTAATCAGCACGTTATGGTTGCCGGTGACCATCATGCACATGCAATTCGCGGTGAAGGCATAGATGTGGTACAGCGGCAGCGGCGCAATCATCACTTCCTGGCCGTCCTTCAGCAGCTTCTGCCCATCGGGGCCGTGCTGCGAGAAGCAGGCCAGCACCTGCAGCATGTTGGCCACCAGGTTGCCATGGGTGAGCATGGCGCCCTTGGCCAGGCCGGTGGTGCCGCCGGTGTACTGCAGCACAGCGATGTCATCGAGGTTCAGCGACACCGGTTTGGGCGACAGCCCGCGGCCCTCGCGCAGCACCTGCTTGAACGGCACCGCCTGGGGCAACCGGTAGGCCGGCACCATCTTCTTCAACTTGTCGACCACGGTGTTGACCAGCCAGCCCTTGGCGGCCGGCAGCAGGTCACCCATCTTTGCCTCGATCAGGTATTCGATACCGGTATCGGGCAGCACCTCCTGCACGCGCTTGCCGAACATGTTCAGGTACACCAGCGCACGCGCGCCACTGTCCTTGAACTGGTGGCGCATCTCGCGCTCGGTGTACAGCGGGTTGGTATTGACCACGATCAGCCCGGCGCGCATGGCACCGAAGACGGCGATGGGGTACTGCAGCACATTGGGCATCTGTACGGCGATGCGCTCACCCGGTTTGAGGTCGGTGTGCTGCTGCAACCAGGCAGCGAAGGCTGCCGAATGGCGCTCCAGTTCCGCGTAGCTGAGGGTCACGCCCAGGTTGCTGAACGCCGGGCGGTCGGCAAAGCGCTTGCAGGAGCGCTCGAACACCTCGACGACCGAGGCGTAGGCATTGATGTCGATGGTGGAAGGCACGCCTGCCGGGCGCTTGTCATTCCAGAAGTCGGCTTGCATTTATTATTGTTCCTCTGCCTGGACCTGCACTGCGTCCTTTAGTCCTTTACCTGACCGCCTGCCGGCGAAAAGGCGTTGATTCGACGTTAGCAGGTAAACCCAAGGTGGCATATACGCCAAGTGCCGCCATTAACATTGTGAATCTTATTTGTGCCCCTCCTGCAATCCGGCCGGTTGTGCATACACTGTTCGGGTAACCGCGCGCACAAGGACCCGCCATGCCTCACGACGCCTTCTGGCTGCCCGCCAGTGAGCACTGCAGCCTGTACGTACACCAATGGCTGCCGGCCACACCGGTAAAGGCCGTGGTGCTGCTGGCCCATGGCATGGCCGAGCATGCCGGGCGCTACCAGCGCCTGGGCCAGGCTCTGAGCGAGGCCGGCTTTGCCCTGTTCGCTGCCGATCAGCGTGGCCACGGGCGCACTGCCGAACTGGGCAACCTCGGCCTGTTCGCCCGCCATCATGGCTGGAATGCCGTGGTCAATGACCTGGGGTGTGTGGCCCAGCACATCGGCCAGCAGTTCCCGTGCACGCCGCTGTTCTTGTTCGGCCACAGCATGGGCAGCTACATCGCCCAGGCGTACCTGCTGCATCACAGTGGCAGCCTGCACGGGGCGATCCTTAGCGGTTCCAACTACCAACCGGCCGTGCTGTACCGCTTTGCGCGGCTGATTGCCCGGCTGGAGTCCTGGCGCCAGGGGCCACTGGGCAAGAGTGCACTGATCGAATGGTTGTCCTTCGGTTCGTTCAACAACGCCTTCAAGCCCAACCGCACGGCATTCGACTGGCTCAGCCGCGACCTGGGCGAGGTCGATCAGTACGTGAATGACCCGTTGTGCGGCTTTCGCTGCACCAACCAGTTGTGGCTCGATCTGCTGCAGGGCTTGGCGCAGATCAGTCAGCCGGGTAACCTCGCGCAGATCGATCCCAACCTGCCGATGCTGGTGATCGGCGGAGAATGTGATCCGGTCAGTGCCGGCAAGCGTCTCACCCATCTGGCCGACGCCCTGCGCGCGACCGGCAATCGACATGTACAGCTGCGCGTCTACCCGGAGGCGCGGCATGAAGTACTCAACGAAATCAACCGTGGCGAGGTCATCGCCGACATTCTCGGCTGGCTTGAACAGGCGCTGGCCCTTGGCCGCCCTGCACGCAGTGAATGATAGCCGCCCTCGCCCAACGCTTAAGGAAGCATCGATGTCTCAGGTCACCAACACGCCTTACGAAGCCCTCGAAGTCGGCCAGACGGCCGAGTACAAGAAGTCCGTTGAAGAACGCGACATCCAGCTGTTCGCTGCGATGTCCGGTGACCACAACCCGGTTCACCTGGATGCCGAATTCGCCGCCAAGAGCATGTTCCGCGAACGTATTGCCCACGGCATGTTCAGCGGCGCGCTGATCAGTGCTGCAGTGGCCTGCACACTGCCTGGCCCTGGCACCATCTACCTGGGCCAACAGATGAGCTTCCAGAAGCCGGTGAAAATTGGCGACACCCTGACCGTGCGCCTGGAAATCCTCGAGAAGCTGCCCAAGTTCAAGGTGCGCATCGCCACCAACGTGTACAACCAGAACGACGAGCTGGTGGTCGCGGGTGAAGCCGAAATCCTGGCGCCGCGCAAGCAGCAGACCGTCGAGCTGGTGTCGCCGCCGAACTTTGTGGCGAGCTGAAGTGTGATGCCGCCAGCACCTACTTCAAGGCTGCTGTCCTGGGTAACCCGCTAATTCGTTGATTTAGCGGGCAGCCTGTGGGATATGGGCTGGCCCGCAAAGAGCCGGCACCCCCCACATCATTCGATAGCCTGCAAGCGCCGCTCGATATGCCGCCGCTCAGGCGCCTGCCGGGTCAAGGCCAGCGCCTGCTGCCAGGCCGCTCGCGCCTCTTCTACCTGCCCCAGTTGGCAATGCAACTCGGCGCGCGCCGCATGTGCCAGGTGATAGTCCAGCAACTCCCCCCGCGCCAGAATCCCTTCGACTTCCCGCAAGCCAACCTCCGGCCCATCCCGCTTCGCCAGCGCCACCGCCCGGTTAAGCGCCACCACCGCTGATGGCCAATACCGCTGCAATACGTCATACAGCCCGACGATCTCCCCCCAGTCCGTTTCTTCAGCCGTCGCCGCTTCGGCATGCACAGCAGCAATCGCCGCCTGGACGGTATAGGCGCCGAACGCACGGCTCTGCAGGGCCAGGCGCACCAGTTCACAGCCTTCGGCAATGAACTGCCGGTCCCACAGGCTACGATCCTGCTGCTCCAGAACCACCAAATCGCCTTGGCCATCGATGCGCGCCCGCTGCCGGGACGCCTGCAGCAACATCAACGCCAGCAGGCCGACCGCCTCCGGGTCGGGCAGCAACTGCACCAGCAACCGCGCCAGGCGAATGGCTTCATCGCTCATATCCTGCTGCAGCAGTGTTTCGCCCGATGATGCCGAATAGCCCTCATTGAACACCAGGTAGATCACCCGCAACACGCTTTCCAGGCGCTCGGGCAGCTCATTCAGCTCGGGTACCTGGTACGGTATGCCCGCGTCACGGATCTTGGCCTTGGCACGCACGATCCGCTGGGCGATGGTTGTCGGGCTTTGCAGAAAGGCGCGGGCGATCTGCTCGGTGGTCAGGTCGCAGACTTCGCGAAGCGTCAATGGCACCTGAGCGTCGGCCGACAGGGCCGGATGGCAACAGGTGAAGATCAGCCGCAGGCGGTCATCCGCCAGCAGTTCTTCTTCACTGGGGTCCTGCGCCTGACCCTCCAGCAGCATGCTCAAGTCCGCCTGGGAGCGGTCGAAGCGGACGCGCCGGCGCAGCGCGTCGATGGCCTTGAAGCGCCCGACAGAGACCAGCCACGCTCGCGGGTTGGCGGGGATACCGTCGCGTTGCCAGCGCTCGACGGCAATGAAGAAGGCGTCATGCATGGCCTCCTCGGCCAGGTCGAAATCACCCAGCAAGCGGATCAGTGTCGCCAGTATGCGCCGCGATTCCCGCCGGTACACGGCCTCGACTTCGGCGCGCACATGGGCCAGTGCGGCCATCAGTCGGGCATCCGCTGGGTCACCACCTCCACCAGGCGGTCCAGGCTTTCTCCCCAGCCTTGGTGGAAGCCCATTTCTTCATGGGCCCGGCAGTCGGTGGCATTCCAGTGCCAGGCACGGGCGGTGTAGCGGGTTTTGCCCTGTTCCTCGTCAAAGCTGATCACGGCGGTCATGAAGGCCTTGTCCGACGGCACCCATCCGGGGCCGAAGGCATCGGTGAACACCAGCCGGCGTGGCGCGGCAATTTCCAGAAAGACGCCCTGGTTGGGGTACTCGCTACCATCCGGCGCGCGCATCAGGGTGCGAAACAGGCCACCGGCCCACAACTGCATTTCACACTCCGGGGTGGTCATGCCGTGCGGCCCCCACCACTGCATCAGCCATTGGGGTTCGGTCCAGGCGCGAAATACCTTGGCCGGTGGGGCGTCGATTAGGCGGTTGATGGACAACTCGTGTTGCGCCTGGGCAATGGGGGCAAGGCTCATGCTGATTGTTCTCCTTGGCTGTCAGGGTTGCAGCTCGCGCACCGGTCGCACCTCGACACTGCCGACCCGCGCAGCAGGGATGCCCTTGGCGATATTCAGCGCTTCGTTGAGGTCGCGGGCCTCCACCAGGTAAAAACCGGCCAGTTGCTCCTTGGTCTCGGCGAACGGGCCGTCGGTCAGGCTCATGTGTCCGTTGCGCATGCGTACCGTGGTGGCCGTCTGCACCGGCTTCAGCGCCTCGGCCGCCAGCATGCGCCCGGAACCGTGAATGGCTTCGGCGTAGGCCATGCATTCGGCGTCTGCCGGGCTGTCGGGCAGGCTGTGCAACAGCCCCTCGTCACAATAGACCAGGCACAGGTATTTCATGGTCGCCTCCAGGGTATTGGCAAAGTGCGTTTGGCGATAAAGGCTCAGGGCTTGAGATCGAACAGGGCTTTTTGCGTTTCCATGTCGAAAGGCGCCGACCAGTGTTCGTGGATGACCTGCCACTGGCCGCCTTGACGACGATAGCCCACCGTGGCGCGCATGAAGCCGCACTGGCTTTCGTCGTCGCCCGGGCCACAGCGGTTCAGCCAATGGGCCAGGGCCAGATCGCCAGCGGCGTACACGGTAAGTTGGGCAAGTTCGAACACCATGGGGCCGGTGCACATGCCCATGCACATTTCCCAGTGCGCCGTGTAGGCGGACTTGCCTTTGAATTGCAGGGCCTGGATGGCATCGAAGGCGACGATATCGTCGGCGTAGGGGGCGATGATGCCCGGGATGTCGCGATCGCGCACGGCTTGCATCCAGCGCTCGATCAATTGGCGGATTTCGGATTCGGCTGCGGTGCTCATCGGGGGTCCTCCGACAGGACAGGGTGTTTTGGCACACTGCGTGCGTGCCTTCACTTATGGTCGAACTGAGGGAGGGGGAATCGACAGTGGAGGAGAATATTTTGTCGGGGGGCAGCTGAGAGCGTGCATCAGGGACTGCCTGGTGAATGTTCTCGGTGATTGGGCGCCTGGGAGATCGAGCGCCGCCCGCGCGGCGCATCGCGAGCAAGCTCGCTCCTACATTTGTTTCGGGCCAGTTATTCCTGAGGCAGAAGCGCGCGGCCCTTTGGCGTCCTCCTCGATATCGGGTGGAGCAAACAAGGCGGTCACGCGCGTAGGCACAGGCAATACTGGCCAGAAACAAATGTAGGAGCGAGCTTGCTCGCGATGCGCCGCGCGGGCGGCGCTCGATCCCACGGACGGTGAAAATGCTGCGGCGATCACATGGAAGCCCGCAGCAACTTTCATCGCACTACCTAGCTATCACCCCTGCTGGCAACCTTCCCCCATGGCCCGGTACTGGATGGTGTGTACCTGGCCCTGATGGTCTTCATAGGTCATGGTCGCAGGTACCACTTCGCAGACATTGGGGATGGTCGACAGGTTGATCACCCGCTTGATGTCCAGGTTCATCGAGTAGTCGTACTGCTGAGCCACAGGCTCGCTGGAGACGGGTTTGGCCTCATCGGCGAGGGCGAACGAGGACATACCGACCAATGCAAGAATCAGTAATGGTTTCATGTGGTTTTGCCTTTAGAGCGTTCAAGCTGATCGATTGACTTCTATTGCCGTATCCGGCGCGGAGAAGTTGTCATCTAGGGTCTAGATGGCACGAAGTACCGATCCCGCTTCGTACTGCCAGGGGGGATGAAGAAAATTCTACTCCCGGCCAGCAATAGTTGAACCCCGGAGTCGGATATTCACCCTTGCCGGTTTTGCAACAATCTGCGACAAAGTGGCCGCAAATCATCAGGCCAGAGCCTCTGGCCACGTTTCAGGGTAGGACTCACCATTTCTGAAAAATTGTCCTGTTCGACGCTTTCGGACACAGAACGCCGTTTGCTGGACCACTTCTACCGCCAGCACAGCTCACGCATGCGCGCTGCAAGCGACGCCGAACTGTGGGTAGCACGGGCCCCTGGCATCATCGCCGGGCTGAGCCTGAGTGCGGTGGGTGAGGGATTCTGGCTGACGGGCCTGTTCGTCGCCCCGCAGCGGCGCCACCAAGGGGTGGCCGCGCAGTTGATCGAGGCAGCACTGGCGCAGGTTGACGGGCCCGTCTGGCTGTTCTGTCATCCCGACCTGACGCCCTTCTACCAGCGCCTGGGTTTCGACCTGGCCCAACAGCTGCCAGAAGCCCTGGCCAGCCGCCTGCTTCGCTATCAGCGCAACAAACGCCTGGTAGCCCTGCAGCGAGGTCAGTCCTCGCTGACCTCGAGCCCAGGGAACAGCACCTCGGTGTAGCCGAACCTGGAAAAGTCCTGGATGCGCGAGGGGTATAGCCGGCCGATCAGGTGGTCGCACTCGTGCTGCACCACCCGCGCATGGAAGCCATCGGCAAAGCGGTTGATCGGGTTGCCCTGGGGGTCGATGCCCTGGTAGCCGATATGCTTGAAGCGCGGCACCACGCCGCGCAAGCCAGGCACCGACAGACAACCTTCCCAGCCGTCCTCGATCTCGCTTGAGGTCGGGGTGATGACCGGATTCAGCAGAATGGTCTGCGGCACCGCCTCGGCATCGGGGTATCGCTCGCTGCGCTCGAAGCCGAAGATCACCAACTGCAGGTCGATGCCGATCTGCGGAGCAGCCAGGCCCACACCGCCTACGTGACGCATGGTTTCGAACATGTCGTCGATCAGTTGCTGCAGTTCGGCACTGCCAAGCATGTGCTCGGGCACTGGCGGAGCGATGCGCAGCAGGCGTTCGTCGCCCATCTTGAGAATGTCACGGATCATCAGGGGTTCGGCTCGACGCTATGAGGCTTGCTCGGGTTCGGGTGCTCGTGACCCAGTACAGTCAAGGTTTCCTTGGGCTTTTCCCCGTCGAAGTCTTTCTCGCCCGGGTTCTTGCCTTCGGCTGACATGTGCTCGATCACCGCATTCATTTCGGCGCCGAGCAGCAGCACGGCAGCCGAAATATAGAAATACAGCAACAGCACGATGATTGCACCAATGCTGCCGTACATGGCGTTGTAGTCGGCAAAGGTCTTCACGTAGTAGGCAAAGCCCAGGGAGGCCACGATCCACACCACAACCGCCAGCACCGAGCCCGGGGTGATGAAGCGAAACTGCTGTTTCACATCAGGCATCACGTAATAGATCAGGGCCACTGCCACCATCAGCAGAATGATGATCACCGGCCAGCGCAGGATGGTCCACAGTGTGACGATGAACTCCTGCATGCCGATCTGGGCGGCTATCCATTCCATCACCTGCGGGCCCAGCACCATCAGCGCTGCGGCCGCCAGCAGCATGCCAGCCAGGCCCACGGTGTAGAAAATGGAAAGCGGGATACGCTTCCACACCGGGCGCCCTTCGGGCACATCGTAAGCGGCGTTCATGGCGCTCATCATCAAGCGCACGCCGGCGGAGGCGGTCCACAGGGCGATCACGATACCCACCGACAGCAGCCCACCCTTGGATTGTTGCAGCTGGTCGATCACCGGGTTCACCTGCTCCAGCGCCTGGGGCGGCAACACCAGTTCCGATTGCAGACGCAGCCAGGAGAAAAAGTCCGGCAAATGTAGGAAACCGATCAGGGCAATCAGGAACAACAGGAAGGGGAATAGCGAGAACAGCGCCTGGTAGGCCAGCGCTGAGGCATAGGTGGACATCTCGTCGTCGAGGAATTCCTTGACGGTGCGAACCAGCACGCGGTGCAGGGGCAAGCCGCGCAGGTCGGGGAAAATCATAGCGTCTCCTTTCGCCGCTTGATCGTTACACAGGCAAGTCTAATAGACCGTGCCCGAGCTGTGCTGCTCCCGGCCGTGATTGAAGAATTTGCTTACGAATAGTGCCGGCCTCTACGCGGGTTTACCCGCCAGAGACCGGCACAGGCCGCCTCACCTCAAGTCAAGGCTTCTTCACCGCATCCTTCACATTGCCCTTGACCTGCTGCGCCTCGCCTTTAAGCTCCTGCGCCTTGCCTTCAGCCCGCAGCTTGTCGTTGTCGGTCACCTTGCCAACACCCTGTTTCACGTTGCCGATCGCTTCGTTGGCCAAGCCTTTCGCTTTGTCTTTAGTACCGCTCATGGCAAAACTCCTGCAAATGGAGACACGTGAACCGTGTCGACAGAAGGTTGACCCAACGCCTGGGCCAGGAGTTTCAACGGATTTCCCGGCCAGAAGCCGAACGGTAAAACGGCAGGCGAATACCGCCCAAGCCCGCGAAGAGGCCGGCACTGGCACCGCAAGTCACAAACCTTGCTCCGCCCCGTGCCACCCCTCACAATGAAGGCCTTCATAGCGTCAACGCGCAGGAACCTGCATGAAACTCGACAAACCCGCCGCCATCGCCCGGCGCAACGAAGCACTGGCCCGGCCGGTGCTGACCAGCAGCAACACCCTGTTCGCCATCCTGGACAACAAACGCAACCTGTGGTGGTTCGAAGTGCCGGTGGCACTGCTGGGCAAGGGCCAGGCCGACTGGGTCAACCTGCTGCTGCACACGCCGGAAAGCGATGAGCTGCAGCACCTGAAGGTGCCCACCAATTTCCTCAAGGCTCACCTTGAGCAAATGGAAGTGCGCAAGCCTGGCAAGCGCCGCTCCACCATCAGCCTGGCCCTCAGCGCCGACCGGGACTCGCTGCTGCGCGACACCCGTCCGGGTGGCGAGCAGCTGGACTTCCGCAACTTCGTACAGGCGTAAGGCCGTCAGGCTTTCTCGATGCGATCGTCATGGATGACGATCAGGCCCTGCTTGAACAACCCGCCAATGGCCTTCTTGAAGTTGCCCTTGCTGACGTTGAACAGCTTGCTGATCAACGCAGGGTCACTCTTGTCGCACACCCCCAACACCCCGCCTTCGGCTTCCAGGCGCGCCATGATCTGCTCTTGCAGGGTGTCCGCCAGGGCGGCGCCTACCGGCTGCAGGCTCAGTGAAATCTTGCCGTCCTGGCGCACTTCCTTGATGAAGCCCTTCTCGTGCATGCCCGAGCGCAAGAACTTGAACACCTCGTTCTTGTGGATCAGGCCCCAGTGGCGGTTGTTGATGATGGCCTTGAAGCCCATCGGCGTTTCGCCGGCCACCAGCAGCTCGACCGGCTGGCCAACCTTGTAGTCGGCCGGGGTGACATCGAGGTAGCGGTCCAGGCGCGACGTGGCAGTGATCCGGCGGGTGCGCTTGTCGAGGTACACGTGCACCACGCAGTAATCACCGATCTTCAGTGGCCGAGCCTCTTCCGAGTACGGCATCAGCAAGTCCTTGGACAGGCCCCAGTCCAGGAAGATACCGGCACCGTTGATGTCCTTGACCTTCAGGCTGGCGAACTCGCCGACCTGCACCTTGGGCTTCTCGGTGGTGGCGATCAGCTGGTCTTCGCTGTCCAGGTAGATGAACACGTTCAACCAGTCATCGACCTCGGTCTCGGCGTTTTTCGGGATGTAGCGCCCGGGCAGCAGGATTTCGCCATCGGCGCCGCCGTCCAGGTACAGACCGAAGTCCACGTGTTTCACGATTTGCAAACTGTTGTAACGCCCAAGCAGAGCCATTTCCGATGATCCTCAAGACAAGGCGGCTATTCTACACCTGAAGCCACCACATGGCCCGACCACTCATGCAGTGGAACCGCCAGGCCGCACTTGCATCTACCTTCTGGCCAGCCTGAGGAAGGAACAGCACATGCCGCTACGCCTGCCCAAAGCCCTGCTTATCGCCATCGGCTTCGCCCTGGCCTTGGCCGCCTGCAGCCGCATCGACCTGGCCTATCGCAACCTCGACCGCCTGGTGCCGTGGTCGCTGAGCGACTACCTGGACATGAACCGCGAGCAAAGGGCGCTGCTGGATGATCGGTTGCGCGAGCACCTGGCCTGGCATTGCAAGACTCAACTGCCCGGCTACCTCGACTGGCTCGACCGGCTACGTGACATGGTCGCCGACGACCAGGTCACCGACCAGGCCCTGCAGCAAAGCACCCGCGAGGTCCGTGAGGCAATTGGTCGATTGGCCGAGGAAATCACCCCTTCGGCCACCGAACTGCTGCGCGGCATGAGCGACAACCAGGTAGCGCAGATGCGTGAGGCCTTCCGCGAAGACATCAGTGAACGGCAGAAGCAGTATGTGGATACGCCATTGCCCAAGCAGATGGCCCGCCGTAGCGAACGCATGGAAAAACGCCTGACGCCATGGTTTGGCGAGTTGACGGCGGTACAGAAGCAACGCATCCAGGCCTGGTCTCAAGCGCTGGGTGACCAGAACCGTGAATGGATCGCCAACCGTGCCCACTGGCAGCAGCAACTGCTGTTGGCAATGAACCAGCGCAACGACTCCAGCTTCGAACCGCGCCTGGCGACCTTGTTGCAACGCAAGGAGAGTTTGTGGACACCCGAATACCGGGCGGCGTATCGGAATAGCGAGCAGCAGGCACGCAGCCTGCTGGTGGACCTGGTGCGGCAGAGCACCCCGCAGCAACGGAGGTTCCTGCAGGAACGGTTGGGCAAGGTGCGTACCCATTTGAGCGAGATGAAGTGTTTGAAGGCGTGACAGGCCTGTTCGCGCTGATTCACCGGGCCTTGCGCCGATACGGAAACACATCGATCACTTTCCCCTCACGTATCGCCGCCTGCAGCCCCTTCCAGTAATCCGCGTCATACAGTTCCCCATGCAAGCGGCTGAACAACCGCCGCTGGCCCATATCGGCAAACAGAAACGGCGGAAACTCTTCGGGGAACACATCATGCGGCCCGATCGAGTACCACGGCTCGCCCGACATTTCGTCCTCCGGGTAACGCGGTGGCGGAATGTGGCGGAAATTCACCTCGGTCAGGAAGCTGATTTCGTCATAGTCGTAAAACACTACCCGGCCATGACGGGTCACACCAAAGTTCTTCAGCAACATGTCGCCGGGGAAGATGTTCGCCGCCGCCAACTGCTTGATGGCCAGGCCGTAGTCCTCCAGCGCCTCCAGCACCTGGCCTTCGGTGGCCTGCTCCAGGTACAGGTTCAACGGCGTCATGCGCCGCTCGGTCCAACAGTGGCGGATCAGCACCGTGTCGCCCTCCAGCGCCACCGTCGACGGCGCCACCTCCAGCAACTCGGCCAGGCAATCCGGCTCGAACTTGCTGCGCGGAAAGCGAAAATCGGCAAACTCCTGGGTGTCGGCCATACGCCCCACCCGGTCGACACTCTTCACCAGCCGATACTTGTCGATCACCGTGGCGCGATCCACGGTTTTCGATGGCGAGAAGCGGTCCTTGATGATCTTGAACACCGTATTGAAGCCGGGCAAGGTGAACACGCTCATGACCATGCCCCGCACCCCTGGTGCCATGACAAAGCGGTCATCACTGCTGGCCAGGTGGTTGATCAGTGCGCGGTAGAACTCCGACTTGCCCTGCTTGTAGAACCCGATCGAGGTATACAGCTCGGCAATGTGCTTGCCCGGCAGGATGCGCTTGAGGAAATTGACGAACTCGGCGGGCACCGGGACATCGGCCATGAAGTAAGAGCGGGTGAACGAAAAGATGATCGACACCTCGGCCTCGTCGGTAATCAGCGCATCGGCCTCGATGCCGTGGCCCTCGCGGTGCAGCAAGGGAATCACCAACGGCCACTGCTCATCGCTGTTGTACAGGCGGCCGACCAGATAGGCCCCCTTGTTGCGGTAAAGCACGGGTACAAACAGCTCCACGGCCAGCGCCGGGTCCTTGCACACCCAGTCGGGCAGGCATTCGCGCAGTTGTTCTTCCAGCCGCGCCAGGTCGCCTTCCAGGTCGCCATAGGGCATGTCGAACGGGTAATCGGCGAACACCGCGCGCAGCAAGTTCCTGAGACTGCCGTCAAGCCGATAGGTACGGGTTTGCGCGGCGCGCTCGCGGCCGCGCATGGAAGGCCGGGTAGTGTGGATGAACATGCAGCCGTCGCTGATCAGGTCATGGCTGAAGAGGCTGCAAAACAGCGAGTTGTACCAGGTCTCTGCCAACTCGTCGTCCAGGCGGGGGTCGATCAGGTGGATATAGGCGTTTTTCACCAGCGGCCACTGTTCCACATCCAGCAGCACCTCTGCAGCAAAGGCCTGGCGCAGCCAACCGTTGACTTCGGCGACTTTCTCTTCGTAGAGATTGATGCGGGCAGCGGCGGCCTGCTGGATATCCTGCCAGCGCGCCTGTTCGAAGCGCTGGCGAGCACCCAGGGTGATGCGCTGGAAATGATCGCGGTAGTCGTCGAAGCCGGCGAGGATCATCCGGGCGATTTCGACAGCGGGCCAGGGCTGGGACATGCGTGGGGCCTCGGAGCTGGGATTGAGTACAGAGCTTAGCCGCCCTTGGCTTCATGGGTTACTGCCATTGAAGGCCCGAGCTGTAGTTGCAGTTGCCTTGCCCAGAGCCCCGCAGCCCAAGAGGAATTACACAGCAAGAAAGCACAAGAATCCCCCCGCCCCCTGGCGTACACTCGCGCCCCTGCCTTACCTCCGGAGACCGTTGTGAGCCCCATCGCCCTAGCCCGCCTGCTGACCCTTGCCGCCGTCTGGGGAGCGAGTTTCCTGTTCATGCGCATCATCGCCCCCGAACTGGGCACGGTGCCGACCGCGTTCTTCCGGGTTTCGATCGCCTGCCTGGGCCTGATCGTGCTTCTGGCCGCTGCCCGTGTGCGCTGGGACTTCCAGGGCAAGCTCGGCGCGTGCCTGGTGCTGGGCATGATCAACTCCGGCATCCCCGCCACCTTCTACTCGGTGGCGGCCCAGGTGCTGCCGGCCGGCTATTCGGCGATCTTCAACGCCACCACCCCGCTGATGGGTGTGCTGGTCGGCGTACTGTTCTTCCGCGAGCCAATGACCCTGGCCAAACTCTGCGGCATCTTCCTTGGCCTGTTCGGCGTCGGCATCCTTAGCGGCGCCGGCCCGGTGGCACTGGACATGGCCCTGCTGCAAGGCGCCCTCGCCTGCCTGGCGGCCACCACCTGCTACGGCTTTGCCGGGTTCCTCGCCCGCCGCTGGATCAGTGGCCTGGACAGCCGTCTTTCCGCGCTGGGCAGCATGCTCGGCGCAACGCTCATGCTGACCCCGCTGTTCGGCTGGAGCGCACTCACCCAACCGCCCGCCAGCTGGGGGGGCTGGGAGGTGTGGTTGTCGTTGCTGGGGCTGGGTTTGCTGTGCACCGCCTTTGCCTACATCCTGTACTTCCGCTTGCTGGCCGAGATCGGACCGGTCAAAGCCAGCACCGTGACCTTCCTGATCCCGGTATTCGGCGTATTGTGGGGGGCGTGGCTGCTGAATGAGCCGTTGTCGATGGCGCATCTATACGGCGGCCTGCTGATAGGCCTGGCCTTGTGGCTGGTGCTGCGCCCGGCGCGCAGCTGAAGCGGAGTACGGCATGAACAGCGCGTACAAAAAGGTCCTGTTCCGCCTGGAACAGGACGAGAACGGCTACCCACCAGCCTCGGTCGAGGGCCTGTGGGCCAAGGCCGTGGAAGGCGGCTATGCCATCGACAACATCCCCTTCCATGTCTATGGCATCGCCCCGGGCGACGTGATCGACACCCGTGAGGAAGCAGGCGAAACCTGGTTCGCAGCGCTGCGCCACAGCAGCGGCAGCTCGGTGTTCCGGGTGGTCGTCAAACCACCGGAAACCCTCGACCAGGTACGCGCAGCATTGCTGGATTTCGGCTGCGCCTGTGAAACCGAGCAGGCAGTGAAGATGTTGGCGGTCGAGGTCCCACCGCAACGCTCGCTCGATACCCTGCTCTACTACCTGCTCACCCAGCGCGAAGCCGGCCTGCTGGACTTCGAGGAAGGCGTGTTGCGCCACGCCATCCCCGAAGAATTCCGCTAGGGCCTACGCCTCGGCCAGGCGCGCGGCAGGCTTGCGAAACACGAACAGCAGCCCTACCACGATCAGCCCCATGCCCAACAGGCTGAGCGGTGCCAGGCGGTTACCGAAGATCAGCAAGTCCATCACCGCAGTCACTGCCGGCACCAGGTAGAACAGGCTGGTGACATTGACCAGGTTGCCCTTGGCGATCAGCCGGTACAGCAGCAAGGTTGCCAGCAGCGAGACCACCAGGCCCATCCACAGCAGCGCACCGACGAAGCTGCCGGTCCACTCGACATGAAGCGGTTGCAGAGGTGCGAACAGCGCGCACATGGCAAAGCCGGCCAGGTACTGCAGCGGCAGCGTGCCCATGGGGTTGTCGGTAATGCGCTTCTGCAGGATCGAGCCAAAGGTCATGCTGACCAGCGCCAGCAGGGCGAACAGCATGCCCGCCAGCGATACCCCGCCCAGGTTGATGCCCTGGTAGACCACCATGATCAAGCCGCCCAACCCCAAACCCAGGCCGAACAAACGGCTCCAGGAGCGCTGGCGTTCCATCAGCACCACGGTGAGGATCGGTTGTACCCCCATCACCGTGGCCATGACGCCGGGGGTGACATGGGTATCAAGCGCCAACAGATAGAAGATCTGATAGGCACCGAGCAGCACACAACCGGTACCCAGGGCGCGCAGAATGCTCCCGCGAGTACGCGGCCAGCGCAGCCCTAGCAACGGGCCGATCAGCAACAGGCCGGCCAGGGCCAGCGCCGAGCGCAACAGCAGAAAGGCAAACGGGCTGGCATGCGCCAGGCCGAGCTTGGAGACGATCGCCCCGCTGCTCCACAGCAGGACGAACAGGCAGGTAGTGGCCGCCGAGGCCACGGACGTTTTGGTAAAGACAGACATGAATTGCCACCTGATAGTAGGCAGATAAGCCAAACGGACGGCGTGCGCTTCAACGTGAGCAGTAGCCGACCGTGTTCAGTACGTTGCGCGTGCGAAGGGTTGCGGCACGAAGCCGATCAGCCCAGCACAACCACGCAATGAGGCGGAGCTACGCCGCCTACGACGCCACTGACAGGTGGTGGGGAGTGACAGATCATGACCGGCTGCTGGCTACCACGCACGACCAGGCCCGCGACTGGCGCGATGGCAAAGCGTGTGGTGGAAGGGATGGCTGGCATGAACGCGGTCTTTGAAGAAGTGAATGTTCTGGAATATAGCGAGTGATTCTTCGCGGCACAAGCCCGCTGCCAGAAACGCACCCTCGTCCTTGAAGGATGAGGCGCACCGGTGGCAGCGGGCTTGCCCCGCAAAGGGGCCGGTTAACGCAGAAAAACTCAGAACAACCAGCGATACAACAGATACGCCACCACCACCGCCAGTACCGGCCGCAGCACGCGGTAAGCCTTGGGGTTGGCGCGTTTGAACTGCTTCACATGGCTGCTGATCCTGTTGCTGAAGCGCTTGCTCCAGGCGTACGCCTGGTTGATCCCGCCCACGCGCTCGTCGTCGGTGTTCTGCGGCGCGGTGGCGCGGCCGAGGAAGGCACTGACCTTACGGTTGATGCGCGTCATCAGCGGGCTACTCAGCGGGCGCTCGATGTCGCAGAACAGGATCACGCGGGTAACGTCGGTTTCGTTCTTGACCCAGTGCACGTAGGTTTCGTCGAACATCACGTCTTCGCCATCACGCCAGGCGTACTGCTCACCGTCCACGTAGATGCGGCATGCGTCGGAGTTTGGCGTGGACAGCCCCAGGTGATAACGCAGCGAGCCTGCGAACGGGTCGCGGTGCGGGTTCAGGTGGCTGCCGCCGGGCAGCAGGGCAAACATTGCGCCCTTGACATTGGGGATGCTGCTGACCAGCTCGACAGTGCGCGGGCACAGGGTTTGCGCCGAAGGCAGCGGTTTGTCGTACCACTTCAGGTAAAAGCGCTTCCAGCCTTTCTTGAAGAACGAACCGAAGCCGGCGTCGTTATCTTTCTCAGCGGCACGGATATAGCCTTCGTCGAACAGGCGCATGGCCTCTTCACGAATTTCCTGCCAGTTGTCCTTCAACACGTCCAGCTCCGGGAAGCGCTGGCGATCCAGGTAGGGCTTGGACGGCACGCCGGAAAACAGGTACATCAACGCGTTATAGGGGGCGAACAGCGCCGAATGGTTGACGAACTGGCGCAACACCGGCAGGCGGGCCTTGCCGCGCAGGTGCACGAACAGCACGCTGCCGAAAAACACCAGCAAGACACCCGCCTTGGCTGCAAAGGAAAAGGTCATGCTTTCACTCCTTGGGGAAGAGCCAGGGCTGCGCTGCCTGCTCTCCAGAAAATCATCCTGCCATCATAAACCGATCCCGCCGCGGTAAAAACAACCCGGGCGGGATCGCATTCATGAAGATTTTGCAATAAACCAGGCCGCCGATTGTTGCGCCGGATCAGCGGGAAGGCTGATTACTGCTGGTTTTCCTGCTCGCTGAACATGTCGCTGAACAGCATGCTCGACAAGTATCGCTCGCCCGAATCGGGTAGGATTACGACGATGGTCTTACCCTGCATTTCCGGTTTTTCGGCCAGGCGCACCGCTGCCGCCATTGCCGCACCGCAGGAAATACCACAAAGGATGCCCTCTTCCTGCATCAGGCGAATCGCCATGGCCTTGGACTCTTCGTCGGTCACCGTCACCACTTGGTCGACGATCGACAGGTCGAGGTTTTTCGGCACGAAGCCGGCGCCGATGCCCTGGATTTTGTGCGGGCTGGGCTTGAGTTCTTCGCCGGCCAGGGTCTGGCTGATCAGCGGCGATGCCACGGGCTCCACTGCCACCGACAGGATGGCCTTGCCCTGGGTATGTTTGATGTAACGCGACACGCCGGTGATGGTGCCGCCAGTGCCCACACCCGCCACCAGCACGTCGATGGCGCCGTCCGTGTCGTTCCAGATCTCAGGGCCGGTGGTTTTCTCGTGAATGGCCGGGTTGGCCGGGTTTTCGAACTGGCCCGGCAGGAAGTACTGCTCCGGGTCGGAGGCGACGATTTCGTTGGCCTTCTCGATCGCGCCCTTCATGCCCTTGGCCGGATCGGTCAATACCAGCTCGGCGCCCAGTGCCTTCAGCACCTTGCGGCGCTCCAGGCTCATCGAAGCGGGCATGGTCAGCATCAGCTTGTAGCCGCGGGCGGCGGCGACGAAGGCCAGGCCGATACCGGTGTTGCCCGAGGTGGGCTCGACAATGGTCATGCCCGGTTTGAGCTTGCCGCTGCTTTCGGCGTCCCAGACCATGTTCGCGCCAATGCGGCATTTGACCGAGTACCCGGGGTTGCGCCCTTCGATCTTGGCCAGGATGGTCACGCCGCGCGGGGCGATGCGATTGATCTGCACCAGCGGCGTGTTACCGATGGAGTGGGCGTTGTCTGCAAAGATACGGCTCATGGCAGGGGTCCTTGGCATGAAAAAGCAGGGAAATGCCTCAAGGGTAAGCCTGCGGCGGTGGCCCGTAAAGCCTGTTCGAACTCAGCCCGGCACGTTGCGGTCAACCGCACATCCCGCCTTGGAGACAGCCTCATGAAAGCCCGCTATCGCTGGCCGCTGGTCGGCCTGGCCAGCCTGATCGTGCTGCTGGTGGCGCTGCACCTGGCCCTGCCCTACCTGGTGCGCGACTACCTCAACGACAAGCTGGCCGACATGGGAGACTACCGCGGCCAGGTAGCCGATGTGGACCTGGCCTGGTGGCGCGGTGCCTATCAGATAAACGGGCTGAAAATCATCAAGACCACCGGCAAGGTGCCCGTACCGTTTCTCGACGCCCCACTGATCGACCTCTCGGTGAGCTGGCATTCGTTGTGGTACGACAAGGCAGTGGTGGCGGAGGTGACCTTCGTGCATCCCGAGCTGAATTTTGTCGACGGTGGTAGCAAACAGGCGTCGCAGACCGGCCAAGGTACCGACTGGCGCCAGCAGCTGGAAAAACTCCTGCCCATCACCCTCAACGAAGTGCGTATCGACAATGGCGTGCTGACGTTCCGCAACTTCAATTCCAAGCCACCGGTCGACCTCAAGGCCACCCGGTTGAACGCCAGCATCCGCAACCTGACCAACGTGCGCGACCAGAAAGGCCGTCGCGACGCAAGTTTCGAAGGCACGGCGCTCATCGCAGGGGATGCGAATGTAGAAAGCCGTGCCACCTTCGACCCTTTCAGTGATTTCGACGATTTCGAATTCAGGCTTCGCGCCACCGGCATCGAGCTGCGCAAACTGAATGACTTTGCCAGCGCTTACGGCAAATTCGACTTCAATGCCGGGCACGGTGACGTGGTCATCGAGGCCCAGGCAGAAAACGGCCGGCTGAACGGCTATATAAAACCGCTGCTGCGTGATGTCGACGTGTTCGACTGGCAACAGGACGTCGAGGAAAAGGACAAGGGTTTCTTCCGCTCGGTGTGGGAGGCCCTGGTGGGTGCGACGGAGACGGTGCTGAAGAACCAGCCGAAAAACCAGTTCGCCACCCGGGTGGAACTCAGCGGCAGTGTGCGCCAACAGGATATCAGTGCCTTCGAAGCGTTCTTGCAGATCCTGCGCAACGGGTTTGTCCAGGCATTCAATGCGCGCTATGAGCAACCAGCGCCGAAGTCTGACTGAGACAGCGTGACGGGGCATTCAGGGACTGAATACCCGGTCTGCGTTTGCAGCCGCCTGGCCCCGCGTTATAGTCGGAAACAAATCCGGATTATGTGCTGCCTGTTCGGGCCGCTTCGCGGGTAAACCCGCACCTTCAACCCTGTACCGCGAAAAGGCCCGCACAGCCCTAAACAGAGGACAACCCCCCATGAAGTTCGAAGGCACCCGCGACTACGTCGCCACAGACGACCTGAAACTGGCGGTAAACGCGGCCATTACCCTCGAACGCCCGCTGTTGGTCAAGGGCGAACCGGGCACCGGCAAAACCATGCTCGCCGAGCAGTTGGCGGCTTCGTTCGGGGCGCGCCTGATCACCTGGCACATCAAATCCACCACCAAGGCCCACCAGGGGCTGTACGAGTACGACGCGGTCAGCCGCCTGCGCGACTCGCAGCTGGGCGTGGACAAGGTGCACGATGTGCGCAACTACCTGAAAAAGGGCAAGCTCTGGGAGGCCTTCGAGGCCGACGAGCGGGTCATCCTGCTGATCGACGAAATCGACAAGGCCGATATCGAATTCCCCAACGACCTGCTGCAAGAACTCGACAAGATGGAGTTCTACGTCTACGAAATCGACGAGACCATCAAGGCCAAACAGCGTCCGATCATCATCATTACCTCGAACAACGAAAAAGAGCTGCCGGACGCTTTCCTGCGCCGCTGCTTCTTCCACTACATCGCCTTCCCCGACCGCACTACCCTGCAGCAGATTGTCGACGTGCACTACCCGAACATCAGCCAGTCGCTGGTCAGCGAGGCGCTGGATGTGTTCTTCGACGTGCGCAAGGTGCCGGGCCTGAAGAAAAAGCCGTCCACCTCCGAGCTGGTCGACTGGCTCAAGCTGCTGATGGCCGACAACATCGGTGAAGCGGTGCTGCGCGAACGCGACCCGACCAAGGCCATCCCGCCGCTGGCCGGTGCGCTGGTAAAAAACGAGCAGGATGTACAACTGCTCGAGCGCCTGGCCTTCATGAGCCGGCGCGGCAACCGCTGACAGGAGCAGGGCCATGCTGCTCAATCTGTTCAATGAGATGCGTGCGGCCAAGGTGCCGGTTTCGGTGCGTGAACTGCTCGACCTGCACCAGGCCTTGCAAAAGCGCGTGGTGTTCGCCGACATGGACGAGTTCTACTACCTCGCCCGCGCCATCCTGGTGAAGGATGAACGCCACTTCGACAAGTTCGACCGTGCCTTCGCAGCCTATTTCAAGGGCCTGGAAAACCTCGACCGGCATATCGAGGCGCTAATCCCCGAAGACTGGCTGCGCAAGGAATTCGAGCGCTCGCTGACCGATGAAGAACGCGCGCAGATCCAGTCGCTGGGCGGCCTGGACAAGCTTATCGAGGCATTCAAGCAGCGCCTCGAAGAGCAAAAGGAACGCCACGCTGGCGGCAACAAGTGGATTGGCACCGGCGGCACCAGCCCATTCGGCTCGGGTGGTTTCAACCCCGAGGGCATCCGCGTCGGTGACGCCGGCAAGCGTCAGGGCAAGGCAGTAAAAGTCTGGGACCAACGCGAGTACAAGAACCTCGACGACCAGGTCGAGCTTGGCACCCGCAACATCAAGCTGGCCCTGCGCCGGCTACGCAAGTTCGCCCGCGAAGGCGCCGCCGAAGAGCTCGACATCGATGGCACCATCGACCACACCGCGCGTGATGCCGGGTTGTTGAACATCCAGATGCGCCCCGAGCGGCGCAACACCGTGAAGCTGCTGTTGCTGTTCGACATTGGCGGTTCGATGGACGCCCACGTCAAAGTCTGCGAAGAGCTGTTCTCGGCCTGCAAGACCGAGTTCAAGCACCTGGAGTATTACTACTTCCACAATTGCGTTTATGAGTCGGTGTGGAAGAACAACCTGCGCCGCACGTCCGAACGTTTTTCCACCTTCGACCTGCTGCACAAGTACGGCGATGACTACAAGGTGGTGTTCGTCGGTGACGCGGCCATGGCGCCCTACGAGATCACCCAGCCCGGTGGCAGCGTGGAGCACTGGAACGAAGAAGCCGGGTATGTGTGGATCCAGCGTTTCATGGAAAAATTCAGGAAGGTCATCTGGATCAACCCGTACCCCAAGCAGGCCTGGGAGTACACCGCCTCGACACATCTGGTGCGCGACCTGATCGAGGACAAGATGTATCCGCTGACCCTGCAAGGGTTGGAGGACGGGATGCGCTACCTGTCCAAGTGAGGTTGCCTGTACCGGCCCTTTCGCGGGCTCGCCCGCTCCCACAGGCCCCCCACATTCACAACCCTCAAATGCAGTGCTATCCCTGTGGGAGCGGGCAAGCCCGCGAAAGGGCCAGCAGCCTTACGACCAACGCCCCAGGTAAAGCTGCTGCTCTCGCCAGGCCTCGTCCTGCACCACCGCCCTGAACCGCACCACCGTCCCCGGCATGCACTGCGCCAGTTGCGCCAGCGCCAGCGGCGTCAGCGCGCCCAGCCGCGGGTACCCACCAATGGTTTGCCGGTCATTGAGCAACACGATCGGCTGCCCGTCTGGCGGCACCTGTACCGCCCCCAGCGGGATCCCTTCGGAGATCATCGGCGCCCCTTGGTACACCAGCTGCGGCCCCAACAACCGGATGCCCATGCGGTCGGCCCGGCTATCCAGCGTCCACTCCCGGTTGAATGCCTCGAACAAGCTGGTACCGCTGAATTCACCGATCTGCGCGCCCATCACCAGGTCCAGCACCGGCTTTTGGGCGAACTGCGGGCACAACGCTTGCGGCACTTCGCGCAGGGGGGCATTGCTACCGGTAAAAGCCAATGCCTGGTGTTTAGCCAGCGCAGCACCCTGGCCATCGATGCCACCCAGTGCTTCACGTACCACAGTGGCACAACTGCCCAGCACATCCTCGCCCAGAAACCCACCCGGTGCCGCCAGATACGCCCGCACACCCACTTTGGGCTGCTTCAGGGTCAAGCGCTGCCCCTTGGCCAGGGCAAAGCTGCGCCATGGCGCCAGGGGCTGATCATCGACACACGCATCCAGGTCGGCACCGGCCAGGGCCAGCACGCAATCCTGTTCGGCCACCACGCAAAAACCACCCAGCGCCACCTCGACCACCGGCGCCCCCAACGGGTTGCCCAGCAGCCAGTTGGCCCAGTGCATCGCCACCCAGTCCAGCGCCCCGCCCTGGGTCACGCCAAGGTGGCGCACGCCAAAGCGCCCGGCATCCTGTAACTGGCACAACGGCGTACTGGCCTCGATCATCAACTGCTTCATCCCTGCGCCTCCACATCACCACCCATGGCCAGGAATTCGCTGCGCGAAACCGGCACGAAGCGCACCCGGTCACCGGGTTGCAAGAGGCTGTAACCCTCACGCTCACGGTCGAACAACCGCACCGGGGTGCGCCCGATCAGGTTCCAGCCACCCGGCGATACTGCCGGGTAGGCCGCCGTCTGGCGCTCGGCAATACCCACGCTGCCCGCCGCCACGCGCTTGCGTGGGGTACTCAGACGAGGACTGGCCAGGCGCTCGTCGACCAGGCCCATGAAGCCGAAACCCGGTGCGAAGCCCAGGGCAAACACCGGGTAATCGCGTTCACCGTGCAAGCGAACAATCTCCGCTTCACTCAAGCCGCTGCGGGCTGCCAGCACAGGCAGCTCGGGGCCGACACTGGCGTCGTACCACACCGGGATCTCGTGTCGGCGGCCGCCACTGCCTGTGTCAGGCTGCAAGCCGTCCAGCGCCTGAGCGATTCGCGCCCTGGCCTCGCCTGGCGCCAGGGCAGACTGCACCATCAGCGTGGTATAAGACGGCACCAGGTCCAGCAAATGCTCGCCGAACGCCGCGCTCAAGCGCCGGCTGGCGGCGAGCATCCATGGCATGTTGACCTCATCGATACGGTCGAACAGGCGTACCATCAGGCTGTCGATGGCGACCACTTCGATTCGCGGCTTCATCACACCTCCAGCCCATCGAGGGCCTGGCGAATCTGCCGCACCGCCTCCACCGAACTGTCGTTGTCGCCATGCACGCAGAGGGTGCGGGCGGCAAGCTGCAAGGCGCTGCCATCGTCAGCCAACAGCGTTTCGCCTCGGGCCAGACGCACCGCCTGCTCCACCACCCGCGCCGGGTCGTGATGCACCGCGCCCGGCAGGCGCCGCGACAGCAGATGGCCGCTGGCAGTGTATGCGCGGTCTGCGAACGCCTCGAACCACAGCGGCACGCCGATTTCATCGCCCAGTGCCTGGGCGGCACGGTTGTCGGCGGTGGCCATCAGCATCAACGGCAGGTTGCTGTCATAGGCCGCGACGGCCTCCAGCACGGTACGCAGCTTGAGCGGGTCGGCCATCATGTCGTTGTACAGCGCACCATGGGGCTTCACATAGGCCACGCGACCACCCAGCACTTTGCAGATGCCATCCAGCGCACCGATCTGATAATGCAGCAGGTCACGGATTTCTTCCGGGCTGCAGGCCATGGAGCGGCGGCCGAAGCCGACCAGGTCCGGGTAGGCCGGATGAGCGCCGATAGTCACCCCGTGCTCAAGCGCCAACGTCACCGTGCGACGCATGATACCGGGGTCGCCGGCGTGGTAGCCGCAGGCGATGTTGGCGCAATCGATGTAAGGCATGACTTCGGCATCCAGGCCCATGCGCCAGCTGCCGAAACTCTCGCCCATGTCGCAATTGAGTAGCAGGCGTTCCACCACGAGGCCTCCGTTGTTGTTGTGCATATGCCTACCTTACCGCGCCTGCAGCTGTTTGCCGCGGGTTTCCGGCAAGCTCAAGGCCGCCACGATCACAATGCCGTATGACACAGCAGAGAACACGCCGATACCCAACCCCAGCGGAACATTTTGGCCGAGCATGCCGATCATTAACGGGAACAGCGCGGCAATGACCTTGCCGATGTTGTAGCAGAAGCCCTGCCCCGAACCCCGAATGCGCGTGGGGAACAGTTCGGTCAGAAACGCCCCCATGCCGCTGAAGATACCCGAGGCGAAGAAGCCCAACGGGAGGCCCAGCCACAGCATCACGCCATCGCTGACCGGCATCTGCGTGTACAACAGCACAATGACGAAGGAGCCCACGGCGAACAGGATGAAGTTCTTCTTGCGCCCCAGCAGGTCGGACAGATAAGCACTGACCACATAACCCATGTACGAGCCGACGATCACCATGGCCAGATAGCCCCCCGTGCCCAGCACACTCAGGCCGCGTTCGTTCTTCAGGAAGGTTGGCAACCACGAGGTGATGGCGTAGTAACCGCCGAGTGCGCCGGTGGTCAGCAGGGATGCCCGCACGGTGGTCCAGAGCATGCCCGGCGCGAAGATTTCGTAGAAGCGCGAGGGTGCCTCGGTGTTTTCCACTGCCTTGGCCTTACGATAGACCTCAGGGTCCTTGACCAGGCGGCGAACGAAGATCACGAAGATTGCCGGTACCAGCCCCAGCAGGAACAACGCACGCCAGGCCTGCTCTGCCGGCAGCCAGGAGAACAGCAGCGCATAAAGGATGGCCGTGAGGCCCCAGCCAATTGCCCAGCCGGACTGCACCATGCCCACCGCCTTGCCGCGGTCCTGGGCGCGGATCACTTCGCCTATCAACACCGCGCCGGCGGTCCACTCGCCACCGAAGCCAAAGCCCATCAGGGTTCGGGCAATCAGCAATTGCTCGTAGTTCTGAGCGAAGCCGCACAGGAAGGTGAAGAAGGCGAACCACAACACCGTCAGTTGCAGGGTACGCACCCGGCCGATGCGGTCGGAGAGGATACCGGCCACCCAGCCTCCTACAGCCGAGGCGATCAGCGTGCTGGTGTGGATCAACCCGGCTTCGGTGGTGGTGATACCCCACAGCATGATCAGCGTAGGAATGACGAAACTGAGCATCTGTGTGTCCATGCCGTCCAGGCCATAGCCAATCTTGCAGCTCCAGAAGGTACGTCGTTGCTGTTTGTCGATGTCGCGGTACCAGGCGAAAGGCCCGGACGAACGGAGGGAACTGACCTGCTGTTGCACGCCGGTGGGGTTCATGGATGCCTCGGCTTGTTGGTATTGTTTTATGGGCGACATGAAGCGTCGCGGCCTGGGCGTCATTGTTCAGAGGCCGCCTCGCCTGCGTCCAACGAAAAAAACCGCCGGTCTGGAACAAGAAAAACTGATCATGAACCTTCGCTTCCTCGAAACCTTCGTCTGGGTCGCCCGGCTCAAGAGCTTCCGCCTGACGGCAGAAAAGCTGTTCACCACCCAGGCTTCGGTATCCAGCCGTATTGCCGCACTGGAGGCTGACCTGGGCGTGAAGCTGTTGCTGCGCGACTCCCGCGGCGTCAGCCTGACCCCGGAGGGCGGCAAGGTGCTGGAATACGCCGAACGCATGCTGGAAACCGCCAAGGCCATGAAGCAGTCGCTGGACAGCGACCGGGCCAAGGTCGGACGCATTCGCATCGGGGTAATGGACACGGTGATCCACACCTGGATGAGCGCGCTGGTGGCGGAGCTGACCGAGCGCTACCCGCAGGTGGAAATCGAACTGGTGGCCGACACCGCGCTGAACTTGCGCGAGCAGCTGCAGAAGGGCTTTCTTGACGTGATTTTGCAGACCGACTTGCTGCGCGAGCAATCGATCCGCAGCCTCGACCTGGCGCGCTACCCAATGGGCTGGGTGGTGGCCGCAGGCGCCCACCAGCACCGGGACTATGCGTCGCTGGCCGAACTTGGGCGCGAGCGCATCATCACCTTCTCGAAGAATTCACGGCCGCACCAAGAGGTGCTGAGCTTGCTGCAGGCTGCGGGGGCAGAGGCGCCGCGGTTGAATTGTGTGAATTCGGTGGCGGCGATTACCCGGCTGTTGCGCGATGGTTTTGGCATTGGCGCGCTACCGCCGGCGCTGGTGGATGCCGAGTTGGGCCGGGGCGAGCTGGTGCTGCTGGAAGGGTTGCAGCCGCCGCCGAGCCTTGAGCTGGTGGTGGCGTGGCAGACCGGGGTGGCGTTGGTCGATGAGGTGGTTGGGGTTTGCAGGCAGGTGTTGGAGCGGTATGCGCGGGATGTGGGGGGGCAGCGGATCGTGCTGGTCTGACCAACAGTCTCTGCCTGTACCGGCCCTTTCGCGGGCTTGCCCGCGAAAGGGCCGGTACAGGTACAGCAGAACTTAGCGCCAGCTCTCTTTCACCACCCTGCGCCGCCCGCCCAGGATCAGCCAGCCAATCCCCAGCAACAGGCTTTCGACCACAAAGGCCAGCACAAAACCGGCACCCACACCCCAGCCAATCGCCTCGGGTACCAGCAGAATCTGGTAGCTGTAGCCATTGAGGGTTTCTTCACGCAACTGCGGGTCGGCCTGTACCAGCACATGCCAGGTACGCCCGGCCCATGACCCTTGCAGCACCTGCCATTCGTTTTCCAGCAGTTCGTTGCGGATCATCAGGCTTTCGATGCTGTTGGCATCACTGTTGAACACCGGGTCGTCGCTGCTGCGGTAGTGCTGCAGCAGCGCCTGCAAGTCGCCCTTGAAAAAGCGCTCGGCCGTTTGCCGGAACCCATCGAGCGCCTCGCGCGATTCGAACAGGTGCGCCTCGACCCGCTGGCTATAGTCCTTGACCAGCCCCGGGACCTGGATACCGGCCAGCAGGCCGAAGGTGAACAACAGCAATCGCAGGTAACTTCTGAACATGCAGCGTCCTTAGCTCTGGCCGTGCGCCACGCACTCGCCGTGCCGCCACAGGGCCCACTGACCCGGCGCGTAGCGGTGCCAGGTCTCGTTCTCGGTCAGGGCCTCGGTGGCAATCACCGTGACCACGTCGTTGGGGGTGGTTTCGGTATGAAAATCGACGATCAGGTCGACATCCTTCAACCGTGCGGCACCAAATGGCGCACGGCGTGTAATGTGCACCAGCTTGGTCGAGCAAAAGCAGAACAGCCAGTCGCCGTCGCTGAGCATGCAGTTGAACACCCCCAGATCCCGGTAGCCGGCACAGGCTTCGACCAGCACGGGCAGCAGCTGTTCCACCGGCACCGGTTCGGGGAAGGCGCTGCGGATGCGGTTGAGCAAGTCGCAGAAGGCCGCTTCGCTGTCGGTGTCGCCCACTGGCCGGTAGAAACTGGCCAGGCCCTTGAAGTCACCCAGCTGGCCGTTGTGCGCGAAGCACCAGTTGCGGCCCCACATTTCCCGCACGAACGGGTGGGTGTTGGACAGGCATACCCTGCCGACGTTGGCCTGACGGATATGACCGATCACCACTTCACTTTTGATCGGGTAGCGCTGCACGAGGTTGGCCACTTCCGACTCGCTGCTCGCGGCCGGGTCCTGGAACAGGCGCAGGCCGCGGCCTTCGTAAAAGCCTATCCCCCAGCCGTCACGGTGCGGGCCGGTTCGCCCGCCCCGCTGCATCAGGCCGGTGAAGCTGAAAACGATGTCGGTAGGGACGTTGGCACTCATGCCCAGCAGTTCGCACATAGGCGTGTCTCCGTTTACAGACGAGGCTCGACCCGGCCTGCGCCACGCGTAGCGGCTGGCGGCAAGTCGTCACGGTAACGATCGCTGCGCTCGGCAGCCAGCGGCGCATGGGTGCCGAGCTGGTCATCCTCGGCCTGCTGACGCCTGGCGGCGGCTTCGGCCTGCTCACGGCGTGCGTGCGCGCGCTTTTCCAGCGGCCAGCGCAGCAGCACGAAGAGGAAGTACAGGCCGAAGGCGATCATGCCGTACATGGCGAAGTCGGACACAGCGCGCCAGGCGTTGTTGCCGACCTTGAAAGCGACATCCAGCGCAGTGATGGCGATTGCAGGGGCGAAGCTGTCCTTGACCGGGTCGACGATGGTCGGGGTCAGCAGCAGCACCGCCAGCACCACCCGTAGCGGTTCGCGCAGCCAGCGCCACATCCAGCCGGTGAGCTTGAAGCCCACCAGCAGGCACCCTAAGGCGGCTACTGCGTACAAGCCCCAGGCGAAGGTGTAGTCGTTCTCGGTCATGGTGTTCGTGCAAGCCAGGCAAAGAGATGCCTATGATAAACACTTTTCCGGGCGCAGACAGTGTTTGCCTGTGCCGGCCTCTTCGCGGGTAAACCCGCTCCTACCTCGGTGCGATCCCTGTTGGAGCGGGTTTACCCGCGAAGAGGCCGGCACAGGCAACTCCAATCAAGAGACCTTCAATGCCAACCAAGCCCCAACCCCCGATTGCCCAAGCCGACCAGGCCACCGACCCGTATGCCTGGCTGCAACAGCGCGACACCCCCGAGGTACTCGCTTACCTGCAAGCTGAAAACGCCTACCAGGAAGCCTGCCTGGCCGACCAGGCACCGTTGCGTGAGCGCCTGTTCGAAGAAATCAAGGGCCGCATCCTGGAGACCGACCTGTCATTGCCGGCGCCCTGGGGCCCCTACCTGTACTACACCCGTACCACCGCCGGCGACGAATATCCGCGTCACTACCGCTGCCCACGTCCGGCCGACGACTCGAACACCGTCGATGAAAGCCAGGAGCAACTGCTGCTCGACCCCAACGCCCTGGCCAACGGCGGTTTCCTCTCCCTGGGCGCGTTCAACATCAGCCCCGACCACCGCCTGCTGGCCTATAGCCTCGACACCAGCGGCGACGAAATCTATACCCTGTACGTCAAAGACCTGGCTAGTGGCAGTGTCACTACCCTGCCCTTCGACGACTGCGACGGTAGCCTGACCTGGGCCAACGACAGCCAGACGCTCTTCTTCGCAGAGCTGGACGACACCCACCGCCCATGGCGCCTGCGTCGCCACACCTTGGGCACCGACGCCGCGCACACCGTGTTCGAAGAGCCAGATGGGCGTTTCTTCCTGCACTGCTACCGCACCAGCTCCGAGCGCCAGCTGGTGCTGCTGCTGAACAGCAAGACCACCAGCGAGGCCTGGGTGCTGGACGCCGAAACCCCGCAGGCGCCGTTCACCTGCCTGGCGCCGCGCGTCGAAGGCCACGAATACTTCCCCGACCATGGCCAACTCGACGGCCAGTGGCGCTGGTTCATCCGCACCAACCAGGATGGCATCAACTTCGCCCTGTACCACGCGCCAGCCGCGCCAGTGCCAAGCCGCGAACAGTGGCAGGTGCTGGTGGCGCACCGCGACGCGGTCATGCTCGAAGGCCTCAGCCTGAACGCCGGTGCCCTCACCCTGAGCCTGCGCGAAGGCGGCCTGCCGATCATCGAAGTCCGCCCGCAGGGCTTGCCGGCCTACCGCGTCGAACTGCCAGACGCAGCCTACAGCCTGTACGTGCAGGACAGCCTTGAATTTGCCAGCACTCGCATACGCTTGCGCTACGAAGCGCTCAACCGCCCGGCCCAGGTGCGCCAACTGACGTTGCCCACGGGCGCCCAGGTGGTGCTCAAGCAAACCCCGGTGCTCGGTGCATTCGATGCCGATGACTATGTCAGTGAGCGCCTGTGGGCAACCGCAGCGGACGGCACCCTGGTGCCGATCAGCCTGGTACGCCGCCGCCAGGACCTGGGCAAGACCGTGCCACTGTACCTGTACGGCTATGGTGCCTATGGCGAAAGCCTCGACCCCTGGTTCTCACATGCGCGCCTGAGCCTGCTGGAGCGCGGCGTGGCCTTTGCCATCGCCCACGTGCGAGGTGGTGGTGAACTGGGGGAAGCCTGGTACCGTGCCGGCAAGCAGGAGTACAAGCACAACACGTTCAGCGACTTCATCGCCTGCGCCGAGCACATGATCAGCCAGGGCGTGACTGCCGCCGACCGCCTGGCCATCAGTGGTGGCAGCGCTGGCGGCCTGCTGATCGGCGCGGTGCTCAACCTGCGCCCGGCGCTGTTCCGCTGCGCCATTGCCGAAGTGCCGTTCGTCGACGTGCTCAACACCATGCTCGACCCGGAGCTGCCGCTGACCGTGACCGAGTACGACGAATGGGGCAACCCTGAGGAGCCGGAGGTGTATGAACGGATCAAGGCTTATGCGCCGTACGAGAACCTGAAAGCGCAGGCCTACCCGGCGATGCTGGTGGTGGCGGGCTACAACGACAGCCGCGTGCAGTATTGGGAGGCAGCCAAATGGGTGGCGAAGTTGCGCACACTCAAGACCGACAGCAACCTGCTGCTGCTCAAGACCGAGATGGGGGCTGGGCATGGCGGGATGAGCGGGCGGTACCAGGGGTTGAAGGATGTGGCTCTGGAGTATGCGTTCGTGTTTGGCGAGCTGGGTATTCTTTGAGATAGCGGGGGGCGGGTTGCACCCCCCAGCCCCCTCAGCTCGCACCCGTCAATCATCCTCCACAACCGGCTTCGGCGGCTCCGGCCGCAACCCGGGCAATGGCTGATCCTTCGGCGGGCCGGGCACTGGCATCGGCGGCAACAGTGGCGCCCCCGGCTGGCTGTCGTAAGCCTTGGGCGGTGTACTCGGGGTTATCTGCGGGTATGGCGTGGGCGTAGGCGTACCCGGTGCACCAGGCACTGGCGTATTGAGACGAGGTGGCGTGCTGGCAGCTTCTGCCAGGGGCAGGCCAGCCATCAACAGCGCGGCGAGGATCGCGTGAAACATCAGCAACCTCCTGTCGGGAACCTTTCTACAGGCTACGCCTAAATCAACGCTTTCGCCTGTCCGCCTGACCTGCAAGCGCGCTAGACTCAATGGCATAACCGTCACCTGCCTGATCAGAACAAAGGAAACACCATGAGCTCCACCTCTTCTGCCGCCGCTACCGCGCGCCTCGACCGCATCCTGGCCGATGCCAAGCGCGACAAGGAAATGGGCTACCGCGACAAGGCCCTGAGAATGTACCCGCACGTGTGCGGTCGCTGCGCCCGCGAGTTCGCTGGCAAGCGCCTGAGCGAGCTGACCGTGCATCACCGTGACCACAACCACGACAACAATCCTCAGGACGGCTCCAACTGGGAGCTGCTGTGCCTGTACTGCCACGACAACGAGCACTCGCGCTACACCGACCAGCAGTACTTCAGCGAAGGCTCCACCAGCACCCCGAGCATTGCCAAGGCTACGCACAACCCGTTTGCCGGGCTGGCGGGCATGCTGAAGAAAGACTGACCATCGATTCGCCCCCCGCTGTTACCGGGCAGCCCGTATAATCGCGCTTTTTTCGCGAAGGGCCCCGGTACGTGGCAAACAAACGATACAGCTGCATCGGCCTGTTCAACCCCAAGTCGGCAGAAAACGTCGGCTCTGTGATGCGCGCCGCGGGCTGCTATGGCGTCAATTCGGTGTTCTACACGGGCAAACGCTATGAACGCGCGCGTGACTTCGTCACCGACACCAAGCGCGTGCACTACGACATCCCGCTGATCGGCATCGACGACCTGCAGCGCATTATTCCGTTGGGCTGCACGCCCGTGGCGGTGGAACTGGTAGAGGGTGCGCGGCCATTGCCGGATTACACCCATCCGGACCGGGCCATTTACATCTTCGGGCCAGAGGACGGCTCGTTGAGCGAAGACGTGCGGGGATGGTGTGAAGAGACTATCTACATCCCGACCGAGGGCTGCATGAACCTGGCGGCGACGGTGAATGTGGTGTTGTATGACCGCATGGCCAAAGGGCTGAATACCCGCTCAGGGCCCAAGTTCAAATAACAAGGCCATGCGGCGAAGCTTGGGCTGTCAAAGGCCGGGACAGGCGCCAGGGATGCCTTGGGCCTGTATGAAAAGCCTTGAGACGAAGGTCAGGCAAGGCTTTTCATACGGGCCTTAGTGCAACACCTTGCTCTGCAGCACATCCGAACCCCGCCCCAGCACGTTCTCGCTGATCTGCACGAAGTCTTCGGTACTGACGCTGGGCAGGCGCATCAGCCCACGCACTACATCGTCCAACGAACGTTTGGCCTGGGTGTGAATGCGGATTTCCTTGTCCAATGCCTGCAACAGCATCACGCCACGGGCCACCTGGGCCGGGCTTGCGCGCTCACCCTTGAGCCGGTTGACCTTGGCGCCCTGCTTGCTCAGACGCGCCTGCCAGACCTGGTAACGGTCATCACTCATCCCGCCCGAGCGGCGTAACAACTCGTTGGCGTAATAATCGGTCAGGCTCTCTACCAGCCAGTCACTGCCGTCACGCCCCTCAATCTGCGCGAACAGTTGCACCAATTCGCGCAGCAACGGGCTATTGCCGTTTTCGCTGACCATGGGCCGGGCACTGTTCAGGTACAACGAGCCCTGCGCAGCCATAGCCCCTCGCCACATGCCGTCACGCGCCCCGACCAACAGCAGCTTGGGCGGGTTACGCGGGAACACAGCTTGTAGTTGTGGCCAGACGAATGTGAGCAAGGTCAGGCTGTCCATGCGCCGCATGCCCTGCCCCACCGGCGCGGCCACGGTCACTTCGGTCTCGCCCAGGCGAGCGCGGCGGCTGCCCAGGTCGCCGGCAAGCATCCAGCCGGTCGGGCGATCGAACAGGCGCGACACGTTGTCGATGCGAAACTTCCCCTTGCCGATGCGCGGCCAGGACGTTTCGATGCTCTTCCAGCCCTCGGGCAGGTCGAAAGCCAGGCGCGCCACCAGCTCGGTACCATCCTGCTGGTCGAGGCGCGCAGGGGGTATCAGCTGGTCGCCGAGGAACAGGGCCCAGTGCGGGGTGATGCGTGATGAATAGGCGCCGCTGGCCAGCTTCTGGTCCAGTTGCACACGGTAGCTGAGGCTGGTCTTGCCGGCCGCTGGCTGCCAGATACCACGTTGCCCCTTCAGCTGCCATTGCCCATCAGCCTGGAAGCCGCTGTAGGCCCCAGCCTTGCCCAGGTCGAAGTCCAGGCTGCGCACGGCGCTGCCTTCGGCCAATGTCACGCGGACCTCGGCCTGGCCGCTGGCAGGCAGCAAGCGCACCTGGTAGTCGAGGTCGACCTTTTTCGCCCAGGCCGGCGAACTGGCCATCAGGCCCAACAGCAACATCAGGTGGCAACGCATACAGAAACTCCTTGTTTCCCCGAGGCAGCGGGCCGCGCCGGTCAGCTGGCGCGAAAGATCAGGTGGTCTTCCCAGTCGTCTTCGTGCACATCGTGTTCACTGAGCATACGTCCCGACTGGGAAATGCGCTGTTCATGAACCTGTTGCCGGTCGCCACAGACCAGGTGATGCCAGGCCGGCAAGTCCTTGCCCTCACTGACCAGGCGGTAACCGCAGGTACTCGGCAGCCACTTGAACTGGTCGGCCTTGCCCGGGGTGAGCTGGATGCAGTCTGGCACTTGGGCGAAGCGGTTGGGGTAGTCGCTGCACTGGCAGGTATTCAGGTCCAGCAATTTGCAGGCGATGCGCGTGTAATAGACGCTGTTGTCGTCTTCGTCCTCGAGCTTTTGCAGGCAGCACAGGCCGCAGCCATCGCACAGCGACTCCCACTCTTGCTGGCTGAGCTCTTCAAGGGTCTTGCGCCGCCAGAACGGCGCGTTTTCAGCGATCATCACACAGGGTTCCTGCCTTCATCTTGGGGGCCACGGCGCGCGGCGGCGCCAGTCTAGAGCCTGGCCTTCGGCAAAGCCAGACCGCTTGTCAGTCGCGACGGCACGCAGTAGCGTGCGCTTTTCCCGTCCGTTCGCAGGAGCCGCCATGAGCGCCAACCCCCGCATTGCCGATTACGCCATCAACGAGCAGTTCATCAACCGCTGGTCGCCACGCGCCTTCACCGCCGAGCCGATCAGCGAAGAAACCCTGCTGAGCTTCCTCGAAGCCGCCCGCTGGGCACCTTCGGCCTATAACTCGCAGCCTTGGCGCTTCCTTTATGCCCGCCGCGACACGCCGAACTGGGAGCGTTACCTGAGCCTGCTGGTGCCCTTCAATCGCAGCTGGGCGCAACAGGCGTCGGCGCTGGTGCTGGTCATTTCCAAGACCACGTTCGCGGCCCCGGGCGCTACGGAAGAAAAACCGGCGCTGTGGCACACCTTCGACACGGGCTCTGCCTGGGGGCACCTGGCCCTGCAGGCCAGCATCAGCGGCTGGCATACCCATGGCATGGCCGGCTTCGATCAGGACCTGGCACGTCAGGAACTGAAGATTCCCGAGGGTTACGTACTGCATGCCATGGTGGCGATCGGCAAGCTGGGGGACAAGGCCAGCCTGGATGAAGCCCTGCAGGCGCGTGAAGTGCCGAGCCCGCGCAAGCCGCTGAGCGAGCTGGCTGCTGAAGGCGATTTCAGCCTGTAAGGTTTGTGTTGGCAGGTGCTGGCCTCTTCGCGGGCAAGCCCGCTCCTACGGGGGGTATCACCACCCTGTGCTGGAGCGGGTTTACCCGCGAAGAGGCCGATACAGGCCACAGCGATCAGTAGCCCCGGGCGAAATCGACTTCACCCCGCAACCCCTGCCCCGCTTCATAAGCCCGCACATTCTCGACAAACAAGCGCACCATCGCTGTCGGCGAGGTGGGCGCCGAGCTGTGCCCGGTCAGCAGCAAGCCCCAGGCGGTCCAGAACGGGTGTTGCTTGGGCAACGGCTCCTGGCGGCACACATCGATCACGGCACCAGCCAGATGGCCCTCTTTCAACGCCTCGACCAGGTCGGCATCGACCACCGCCACACCACGCCCGGCATTGATGAACAAGGCCGAGGGCTGGAAGCATTTGAACAGCGCGGCGTCATACAGGTCATGAGTCGCCGGGGTATCCGGCAGCAGGTTCAGCACGTAGTCGACCTGGCCGACCATGCGCGGCAGGTCGGCCAGCGCCGCCACCTCGACGAACGGGGCCTGTTCACGGGCGCTGCTGGCAACCCCGTACAGCTCCACACCAAACGGCTGCAGGAACTCGGCCACACGCTGACCAATGTCGCCCGCCCCCACAATGAGGACCTTGCGCCCTTCCAGGCTGCGCCCCGGGCGGTCATCCCAGCGCCGCTCGACCTGGCTGACCAGGCGCGACAGCACCTCACGCTCATGGCCTAGCATATAGGTGAGCATGTACTCGGCCATCACCTGACCAAATATGCCAACTGCGCGGCTCAGGCGGTAATCACGCGGCAGGCCGTCGGCCAGCAACGGCGTGATACCGGCCCATGTCGACTGTATCCAGCCCGGCTTGTGGCCTTGGCGCAGCAGACTGGCCAGCAAGTCCGGCTGGCCCAGCCACACCGGGCACTGCGGTGCCTGGCGGGCCAGTTCGGCAGAGTCGCCGCTGGTCACAACGTCCACGTCAGGCGCGGCTACGCGCAAAAGCCCGGCGTATCGAGCATGGTCATGCTCAGCGATCAGTACGCGCATGGTCAGACGGGGTCGTTGCGGCGCAGCAGCTCTTCGGGCAGGTGCTCGATGTACTCATCTTCCAGCGGCGGCATCTGCAGGTGGTAGCCTTGGCTTTCGAGGTTCTCCAGCACCTTGGTGATGTCCTCGCGGGCCAGTTTGCGCTCAGGGGTGAGCACCAGGTCGAAAGCGTGCACGGGGGTGCCGAAGAACGGCAGCAGGCCTTCAGGCACGCGTTCCAGGCCGTCAGCCTTGAGTACGTACAGGTACATTTCGTTCTTGCGTGGGCTCTTGTAGATCGAGCAAATGCGTTTCATCGGGTTTCTCCGGCACCTGCCAGGTTGTCCAGCAGGGCCTGGCCCATGCGCTCACGGCGCCAGCCGCGCAGCGAATCGGGCAGTTGATAAGGGCCATTGGGGTATCCGCTCTTGAGCAGCGCCTCCAGGGCTTTCTTGCGCAGCATCAGCTCGGGTGCAATCCCCAGGCGCTCGCCTTCGGCCTGGCCGATGGCACGCAGCTGCTTGAGAAGGCCAGCAGCCTCGATCGGCAGCGGCTCAGGCAAGGGCGCAGGCCATTGCTCGGCCGGCAGGCTGGCGGCGCGCTTGATCAGCTGGATGAGGAACTCACCGTCCTGACGAATGGTGCGCGGGTGCATCTCGTCGATCTTGGCCAAGGCCGACAGGTTGTTCGGCTGGCTTTTGGCCATGGGCCACAGCGAGTGCTCCTTGAGGATACGATTACGCGGCACATCGCGGTTGCGCGCTTCGCGTTCGCGCCAGGCGCACAGCTCACGTAGCACTGCCAGTTGTTGAGGCGCCAGCTTCCAGGCCAGCTTGACGTCGCGGTACAGGCTTTCGGGCTCGACTTCACGGCGCAACGCAGCCACCAGCTCGGCGCCGTCTTCCAGCACCCAGGCATACTTGTCGTCACTCAGCCGCGGGCGCAGCACGGTGAAAAGCTCGGCCAGGTGCACGGCATCTTCGGCAGCGTAGCTGACCTGGGTTTCCGAGAGCGGGCGTTGCAGCCAGTCGGAACGGGTTTCGCCTTTGGGCAATTCGATGCCCAGCACTTCCTGCACCAGGCGCGAATAGCCCATCGAGAAGCCCAGGTTCAGGTAACCGGCGGCCAGCTGAGTGTCGAACAGCGGCTGAGGCAGCTTGCCGGTCAGGCGCAGCAGCACTTCGAGGTCTTCGCTGCAGGCGTGCAGCACCTTGACCACAGCGCTGTCTTCCAGCAGGTCGGCCAAGGGTTGCCAGTTGCCGATCAGCAGCGGGTCGATCAGGAAGGCGCGTTGGCCGTCGCCGATCTGGATCAGCCCGGCTTTCGGGTAGAAGGTGTCTACCCGCATGAATTCGGTGTCGACGGCGACGAAGGGCAGTTGGTGCCAGTCGCGGCAGTGTTCGGCCAGGCTCTGGTCGTCACGGATCCAGTGAATTTCGATGGCCACAAGGCTCTCCCACTAACATTGGCGCGCAGTATATACGGCGCGGGCACTGCGGGTGAAACTGTCCCGCTTTTCGGGGGCAGTCCACCCTGTGGGAGCGGGCGCGCCCGCGAATGAAGGCAACACGGTGTATGGCCCGGGTTTGCCCGGGTTCGCGGGCGTGCCCGCTCCCACAGGGCTTCAGCGCTTGGCCGCCAGCCAAGGCCGGCAACCGGCAAACATGTCCAGCGACTGCTGGTAGAGCTCGGTATGTACCTGCAACAGGCCAAGCATCGAGTGGAACAGGTTGTCCTGGGACAGCGGGGCATCGCTGAGCCGTGCCAGGCAGTCGGTATCGACGCCGAAGTCCTCCTTGTAGCTGTCGGAGAACCAGGTCAGCAGTGGTATGTGCTTCTGCTGCTCGGGAGCGATGGCGTAGGGCGTGCCGTGCAGGAACAGGTTGTACTCGCCCAGCGACTCGCCGTGGTCGGACAGGTAGATCATCGCGGTATCGACCTTGTCTTGCTTGCTGCGCAGGGTATCGATCAGCGAGGCCAGCACCTTGTCGGTATAGGCCAGGGTGTTGTCGTACCCGTTGATGATTTCCTCCTCGCTGCACTGGTTCAACGCGTTGCTCTGGCACACCGGGGTGAAGCGCTCGCCATCACTGGGGTAGCGCTTGAAGTACTCGGGGCCGTGGCTGCCCATCTGGTGCAGCACCAGCACGGTGTCCTTGTCGAGGTTGTCGATCAACGCGTCCAGGCCTTGCAGCAGGATCTGGTCATGGCATTCGCCATCGGCGCACAGCTGCGGGTCCTTGAGGTTGCTGACGTCGATGAACTGCACGCGATCGCAGGTGCCTTTGCAGCCCGACTGGTTGTCACGCCACTGCACGGCCAGGCCGGCACGCTGCAGGATGTCCAGCAGCCCTTCGCGGTTCTTCGCTACGCGGGCATCGTAGTCCTTGCGCTTCATGCCCGAGAACATGCAAGGTACCGAAACCGCCGTTTCCGTACCGCACGAGTGCACGTCGGAAAACGCCAGCAGGCCCTGCTCCCTGGCGAGATTGGGCGTGGTATCGCGGTCATAGCCCAACACGCCGAAATGGTCTGCCCGGGCACTTTCCCCGACCACCAGCACGGTCAGCGACTTGCGCTCATGTTTTAGCCAGGCCGCATCACGCTTGGCATCTTCGCCATAATGCTGGAACGGGCGCGAGGCCGTACCGACACGTTCGTCGACATAACCAATGGAGGCCCCGACGATATTGCTGGGGGTGAGCATCAGACGCAGTTCATGGTGATTGCGAAACAGCGACGACAGCCCTTGATAATTGACCAACGCGACCGAGCCGATGGTCACCACACAGGCACCACTGACCACCAACTTGCCCAGCAGCTCGCGGTGCCACGGGCGGTAGGCGATCTGCGCCTTCCACAGCAGCACCGATGGCAGCACACCCAGCAGCAGGATATACGCGGCAAACTTGAACGACATCAAGTCGCGCACCTCCGCAATATTGGTCTCGGCCATATTACGGAACATGCCGGCGTCAATAAGTACGCCGTACTGGTTCATGAAGTAAGCCACGCCCGCGCCACTCATGAACAACACGATAAGTACCGGCTTCAATACATACCGGAAGGCAAGTAACGTGAGGACAAGATTGAAGGCGAAAAGCATCAGCACAGCAAACGCCAGACTCAGCCACAACCCCGACAGGCCGGCAGGAACCGCCGCTTGCAGATGCTCCCAGAGGAACATGTTGAAGCCGATCAGCAGGTAAAGACTGGCCAGCAGCGTGACCCATTCAGTCCGCAGGGATTTGAAGTTGAGCATTAGCGTTCGCAATCAAGAGTTATTATCACCCCCAGGCCAAATGGCACTGTGGGAAAGTTGGGCGAACTCTAGAAAGCAGGTCATCAATTTTTTGTGAAAAAGTCGGTAACAATTTCGTGAGGGCGCGTCTTTTACCAATTATCTCAAAACCATTCAGCTGCCATTCAGCCTGAACCGCCGTCACAAGCCTGCGCAAAGACAGCTATCCTCAATGGTCAGGACCTTACCGACAACCCTGACAGAGGTGAAGAAATGCCAGTTCCGCACGATCTGCTCGCTGACCTGCACGTTACCGCTGATGCATTCCAGGCACTCATAGAGAAGGATCAGGACCTGCACAAACTGCACAAGGAGTACAACGCCAAGGACAAGGAGGTGGTAGCCGCCGAAGGCAACGGCACCAACGACGAGGCCGTCAACCGCCTGCGCAAGGAAAGGTTGCTGATCAAGGACAAGATCGAACGGATCATTCATCCGCCCAAACCCTGACAGGCATCTATTGAATCCACCGGCCTCTTCGCGGGCAAGCCCGCTCCTACACCGTCGTAGGAGCGGGTTTACCCGCGAAAGGGCCTGCGGCCCTCACACAGCAACCAGCGCTTTCAACGCCCCATCCAGGTCCTCGACCAGGTCACGGTAATCCTCGATACCTACCGACAACCGCAGCAGGTTCTCGCTGATCCCCATCACCCCTTTCTGCTCTGGGCTCAGCGAGCAGTGCGACATGCTCCAGGAGTGGTTGATCATGCTCTCCACCCCGCCCAGCGAGTCGGCCAGCACAAAAATCTGCAGCGCCTCCACCAGGCGGTTGAGCGCGGCGCGGTCGCCTTTCACTTTCATCGCCACCACCGCCCCGCCACTGCGCATCTGGCGTTTGCACAGTTCATGCTGCGGGTGGCTTTCCAGCCCCGGGTAATACACCTGCTCGACCTGCGCGTGACCTTCCAGGAAGCGCGCCACCTGCAGGGCATTGGCGCACTGGCGCTCCATGCGCACATCCAGGGTCTTCAGACCGCGCAGGGCCAGGTAGCAGTCGAACGGCCCCTGCACCGCACCAATCGCCATGCTGATACGGCGCAGGCGTGCCAGCAACGCATCGTTGGCCGCCACCACCACACCGCCGGTGAGGTCGGAGTGGCCACCGATGTACTTGCTGGCCGAGTGCATCACCAAGTCCACGCCCAGGGTGATCGGGCGCTGGTTCCACGGCGAGCAGAAGGTGTTGTCGATGCAGGTGAGGATGCCCTTGGCCTTGGCCAGGTCGCACACCGCCTTGATGTCGACCAGGTGCAGCAACGGGTTGGTTGGCGACTCGATCCAGATCAGCTGGGTTTCCGGCTTGATCGCAGCCGCTACGGCTTCAATGTCGTTGAGATCGACATAGGTGGTGGTCAGCCCGGAGGTGCGGCTGCGGTAATCTTCCATGATGCGGAACGTGCCACCGTACACGCCGTTCATCACCACCACGTGGGCATCCTTGGGCAGCAGCTCAAGCACGGTTGCGGTGGCATTGACCCCCGAGGCGCAGGCCACAGCGCCCACGCCTTCTTCCAAGGCAGCGACACAGGTTTCGTAGGCATGCCGGGTGGGGTTGCCGACGCGGCTGTAGGAATATTCCGGCTTATCGTCCAGGCTGCGCTTGGTGAACGAACTGGCGGTGACGATGGCCGGAAAAATGGCGTTATCGGCAACGCTGAACTGCTCGCCGGCGTGAATGGTACGGGTGGCGAAATTGCGCGGCTTGTCGGACATGGTCAGGCCCATTGGCAGAATGAAAGCTGCAACTATCGCACAACCCAAATCATCTGGCCTTGGGGTAATCTGTGAAATATTTTTCTGCACGGCCAGCGCGCGATATGGACAGTTTCGACCAGCACATTCTTACCCTGCTACAGCGTGATGCCTCGATCTCGCTGAAGGACCTGGCCGAGGCCGTCAACCTGTCCACCACACCGTGCTGGAAGCGGGTCAAGCGCCTGGAAGAATACGGCTACATCCTCGGCCGCGTCGCCCTGCTGGACCCCGAACGGCTGGGGTTGGGGCTCACCGTGTTCGTCCAGCTCAAGACCCAACGCCACGACAGCGCCTGGCTGGAGCAGTTTGCTGCGACCGTGACCGGGTTCGAGGAAGTGATGGAGTGCTACCGCATGTCCGGGGACTGGGACTACATGCTGCGGGTGGTGGTGGGTGATATTGCGGCGTATGACCGGTTCTACAAAAAGCTGATTACCCGTACCGAAGGGCTATCGAACATCACCTCCAGTTTTGCCATGGAGCAGATGAAGTACACCACGGCTTACCCGGTGCATCGCGCCTGACCGGTGCTGGATTCTTCGCGGGCAACCTCACAGGATCACCTCAACCTCAAGCGCTGTGGGGTCCCGTAGGAGCGGGTTCACCCGCGAAGAGGCCGGTACAGCCCCCCCATCAATCCGAGGCCAGCACCGCCGCAATGCGGTTCCCCGCCTTGGCCTTTTCGACCTTGATCGCCACGAATTTCGAGGTCGGGGTATAGGTCCCCTCACCATAACTTTCCAGCGGTACCAACGGGTTGGTTTCCGGGTAATACGCCGCCGCCTGCCCCTCGGGCACGTCATACGCCACCAGGCGGAACCCCGACACCCGCCGCTCCACGCCATCCTCCCACAACGACACAAGGTCCACCTGCTCACCCGGTTCGAAGCCCAGGCGACGGATGTCCGCCTCATTGACGAACACCACCTCACGCAGGCCGAACACCCCACGGTAACGGTCGTCCAGGCCATACAGGGTGGTGTTGTACTGGTCGTGCGAACGCAGGGTCTGCAAAATCAGGTCGGGCTTGTCACCACGGGCCAGTACCTTGGCGTTCACCAGTTCCTCGGGCAGCGCGTGGGGCATGAAGCGGGCCTTGCCCGTGGCCGTGCGGAAGTTGCGATCGGCGGCATTGTTGCCAAGGTGGAACCCGCCGGGGCTGTTCAAACGTTCATTGAAACCGGTAAAGCCCGGAATCACGTCAGCGATCATGTCGCGAATGCGGTTGTAATCGGCCACCGCATGCTCCCAGTCGATCGGCTGGTTGCCCAGCGTGGCCTTGGCCATACCGGCAATGATCCAAGGTTCCGAGCGCATATGCGGCGAGCGCGGGCGCAACTGGCCGTGGGAGATGTGCACCATGCTGAAGGTGTCCTCCACGGTCACGCCTTGCGGCCCTTCGGCCTGCAGGTCGATTTCGGTACGGCCCAGGCACGGCAGGATCAGCGCATCGCGGCCGGTGACCAGGTGCGAGCGGTTGAGCTTGGTGGAAATCTGCACGGTCAACGCGCAGTTCTGCAGCGCCGCGTGGGTGCGCGCGGTGTCCGGGGTGGCTTGGGCAAAGTTGCCGCCCAGGCCGATGAACACCTTGGCCCGCCCCTCTTCCATAGCCTTGATGGCCAACACCGCGTTGTGCCCATGGGTACGCGGCACACTGAACTGGAAGCGTTGTTCGATGGCATCGAGTAGCGCCGCCGACGGCTTCTCGTCAATGCCCATGGTACGGTCACCCTGCACGTTGCTGTGGCCACGCACCGGCGACAGGCCTGCGCCGGGTTTGCCGACGTTGCCACGCAGCAGCTGCAGGTTGACGATTTCCTGCACGGTCGGCACCGAATGGCGGTGCTGGGTGACGCCCATGGCCCAGCACATGATGACCCGCTCGGCCTTGCGGTACATGCGGGCGGCCAGCTCGATCTCGGCCAGGGTCAAGCCCGACTGTTTGACGATGTGCTCCCAGGACGTGGCATCCACCGCCGCCAGGTAATCGTCGACGCCGCTGGTGTGCTCGGCGATGAAGGCATGGTCGAACACCGCCGGCTCGCCCTTGGCCTGTGCCTCGCGCTCCCATTGCAACAAGTACTTGGCAATACCGCGCATTGCTGCCATGTCCCCACCCAAGGCCGGGCGGAAGTAGGCGCTGGAGGTCGGTTCGGAGCCGTTGCTGAGCATTTCGAACGGGTGCTGCGGGTGCTGGAAGCGCTCAAGGCCTCGCTCTTTCAGCGGGTTGAAGCAGACGACCTGAGCGCCACGCTTGACCGCTTCGCGCAGGGGTTCGAGCATGCGCGGGTGGTTGGTGCCGGGGTTCTGCCCGATGACGAATATCGCGTCGGCCAGCTCCAGATCGTGGAACACCACGGTGCCCTTGCCCACCCCGAGGGTTTCCGACATGCCCGCGCCGCTGGCTTCGTGGCACATGTTCGAGCAATCCGGGAAGTTGTTGGTGCCGTAGGCACGCACGAACAGCTGGTAAAGGAACGCCGCTTCGTTGCTGGCCCGGCCCGAGGTGTAGAATTCGGCTTCATCCGGCGACTGCAGCGCACGCAGGTGCCTGGCGACCAGCTCGAAGGCCTCCTGCCAGGTGGTTTCGACATAGTGGTCGGTGGCGGCGTCGTAGCGCATCGGGTGGGTGAGGCGGCCCTGGTATTCAAGCCAGTAGTCGGTCTGCTCTTTCAGCGCGCTGACGCTGTATCTGGCGAAGAAAGCCGGGTCGACCGAGCGGCCGGTGGCTTCCCAGTTGACCGCCTTGGCGCCGTTTTCGCAGAACTTGACCATGTCGCTTTCCGGCGACTCGCCCCAGGCACAGCCGGGGCAGTCGAAGCCGCCGTTCTGGTTGGTCTTGAGCATGGCCCGCAGGTTCTTGAAGGCGTTGTCGCTGCCCAGCCAGCTCTTGGTCACGCTTTTGAGCGCCCCCCAGCCGGCAGCGGCGCCCTTGTAGTCCCTGATGTGTTCGTCCTGGCTCATGCGATGAATCCTCACGCTTCGATGCTTTTTTCCAGCCTATGGAGCGTGGGAAGGGGCGTCCAATCGAAAGATCTTACGGCGTGATAAGCGGTTTCGATCATGGCTGCCAGGGGCTGTCCCAGGCGATAGAGGCCATCGATCAACCGGTCAGGCAAAGCAATTTGACGGCCTTGCGGCCAGGTTATAGCTTGGAGTCATGTCCCAACCCATTCGAGTGCGAACGTGGAACAGAACAGCCGGGCCCTGATCGACGGCTTCAACCGGAAAATCGACTACCTGCGGATGTCGGTCACCGACCGCTGTGACTTCCGTTGCGTGTACTGCATGGCCGAAGACATGCAGTTTCTGCCGCGCCAGCAAATCCTCAGCCTCGAAGAACTGTTCCAGGTGGCCGAGCGCTTCGTCGCGCTGGGCACCCGCAAGATCCGCCTGACGGGTGGCGAGCCACTGGTACGCCAGGGCATCGTCGACCTGTGCGGGCGTATCGCCGCCCTGCCCGGCCTGCGCGAGCTGTGCCTGACCAGCAACGGCTCGCAACTCGGGCGCCTGGCTCAGCCGCTGTTCGACGCCGGGGTGACACGCCTGAACATCAGCCTGGATAGCCTGGATGCCGACCGTTTCAAGCAACTGACCCGCACCGGCGACCTAGCCCAGGTAATCGCCGGCATCGACGCCGCACGCCAGGCCGGTTTCAAACGCACCAAGCTCAACTGCGTGGTACTCAAAGGCCGCAACGACCATGAACTGGTCGATCTGGTGCGCTTTGCCATCGAACGCGAGCTGGACATCACCTTCATCGAGGAAATGCCGCTGGGGGTGATAAGCGAGCATGAACGTGGCGAATCGTTCTGCTCCAGCGATGAAGTACGGGCACGCCTGGCCGAGCAGTTCACGCTGGTCGAATCGACCGAGTCGTCCATGGGGCCGGCCCGCTACTGGCGCCTGGCCGAAGCCGCGAACACCCGGGTCGGCTTCATTTCCCCACACAGCCACAACTTCTGCGCCACCTGCAACCGCGTGCGCCTCACCGTCGAAGGCCGCCTGCTGCTGTGCCTGGGCAACGAACACTCGGTAGACCTCAAGCACGTGCTGCGCGCCCACCCGGGCAACCCCGAACGCCTGGAAAAGGCCATTCGCGACTCGCTGCACCTCAAGCCCTATCGCCATCATTTCGAAGTCGGTGGCGATGTGCAGATCCTGCGCTTCATGAACATGACCGGCGGCTGAGCAGCCGTCTCTGGACTTCCATGATCGTCCCACCCTCCACCGATGTGTTGCGCGTGCTGTTCACCCTCAAGGGGTCGATCGTCAAACGCATTGCCCTGCGTTGCCTGATGGTGACACTGCTGGCCGCGCTGATCGTGCTGGTCGAGCGGCATTACCCGGCGTATTTCTACCCGGTCAGCGCCACGCCGTTCACCTTGCTGGGCCTGTCGCTGTCGATCTTCATGAGCTTTCGCAACAATGCGTGCTACGACCGTTGGTGGGAGGGGCGCAAGGCCTGGGGCAAACTGATTATCGAAACCCGCTCGTTCGTGCGGGAAAGCGTGGTGATTGCCGACGAAACACTGCGCACCGAACTGCTGCGCAACCTGTGTGGTTTCGCCCATGCACTAAATGCCCGGCTGCGTAACGAGGACGAACGGGCAGCTGCCAGGCCGTGGCTGGCCCGGGCCGATGCGATCAGCCCGCACAATGTGTGCGACGGCATCCTGCGTGAAATCGGCGAACACTGTTCACGGTTGGCCGCAAAGCAACAGATCAGCGAATGGCGCTACAACCTGCTGGAGCAGCGCCTGGCGGGCCTGACCGAAGTGCAAGCCACCTGTGAGCGGATCAAGGGCACTCCCTTGCCGTTCCCCTACACGCTGCTGCTGCACCGTACTATCTACATTTTCTGCCTGCTGCTGCCGTTTGCCCTGGCCGAGCCGCTGGGCTGGCTGGCACCGCTGTTCACCACCATCGTGGGGTACACGTTCTTCGGGCTGGATGCGATCGGCAACGAGCTGGAAGACCCGTTCGGGCGCGATGAGAACGACCTGCCGACCGATGCCATGGTGCGGACTGTGGAGCGCGATGTGCTGGCCGGATTGGGGGAACAGCAGCTGCCTCCCGCCTTGTTGCCGGTGGGGTATGTGTTGAGCTGACGGTGGGTGGTTGCCTGTTCTGGCCTCTTCGCGGGTAAACCCGCTCCTACATCGGCAACAGGTGTTTGACGAAGTTGCATGGCCGGTGCCGTGCATCCAGCTGCTCGGCCAGAATGCCTTCCCAGGCGGTGCGGCAGGCTCCGGTCGAGCCCGGCAGGCAACATACCAACGTGCGGTTGGACAACCCGGCCAACGCCCGGCTCTGCACGGTCGAGCTGCCAATATCGAGAATCGACAATGCCCGGAACAACTCGCCGAACCCATCGATACGCTTGTCCAGCAGGCACTCGACCGCTTCGGGTGTGCTGTCGCGCCCGGTAAAGCCGGTACCTCCGGTGATCAGCACCACCTGCACCTGTTCATCGGCAATCCAGCTGGCCACCTGAGCGCGGATCTTGTACAGGTCGTCCTTGAGCAGCGCTCGCGCCACCAGCCGGTGACCGACCTCGACCGAGCGGTTGGCCAGCAGCGCGCCGGAAGTATCGTTGTCGTAGGTACGGGTGTCGCTGACAGTCAGCACGGCGATGTTCAGCGGTACGAAGACCGCATCAAGTTGGACGCGCACGGTGAAGCTCCTTGAAGGGCATTTTCACCACGCTAGAGGCATACCCCCAGAGGCGTCCAATCGATATGACGTACCGGCCGATCAATGACATCTATCGCAGACGTGGGTTAAGGTCTGCATAACCAGACGCCAGGCACTTCCATGGACATCAAGCAGCTCAAGTTCCTCATCGCCCTCGACCAGACCCGCCACTTCGGCCAGGCGGCGGCGCTGTGCCATATCACCCAGCCGACGCTGTCCATGCGCCTGCGCAACCTGGAAGACGAACTGGACCTGGTGCTGGTCAAGCGGGGCCAGCGCTTCGAAGGTTTCACCGAGGCCGGCGAGCGCATCCTGGCCTGGGCCCGTACCCTGCTCGCCGCCCATGACGGCCTGCAGGCCGAGGCTGCCAGTTGCCGTGGCCAGGTGGTCGGCAGCCTGCGCCTGGGCACGGTGCCGCTGGCCAGTTTCAACCCCATGCACCTGCTGCTGCCCCTGCGCGAAAAATACCCCGAACTGCACTTTCAGCTCAGCTCGCTGAGCTCGGAACAGGTCATCGACGGCCTCAGCCGCAACCAGCTCGACCTGGGTATCTGCTACCTGGACCAGGTCAACACCAGCTTTTTCGAAGTGATCGAACTGGGCACCACCACCATGGGCCTGCTGCACGATACGCGGCACTTCCAGTTCACCAGCGACCGGCTGCGCTGGGACGAGCTCGGCGATATTCCGCTGGGGCTGCTGAGCAAAGGCATGCACTACCGCCAGTCGCTGGACCTGAGCTTCCGCAGCCGTGGTCTGGAGCCCAATGCGGTGCTTGAGAGCGACTCGAGCTTCCAGCTTATCCAGGCCATCAACACCGGCATATGCTGCGCGATCATGCCACTGGACTGCGGCCTGGAAGACCTCAGCGAGCACCTGCGCATCGTACCGGTGGCAGACGCCGCCATCCACAGCCCGGTCGGGCTGCTGCTGCGCCGCAGCGAGCCGCGCTCGGCGATTGCCGAGCAATGCTTTGCCGAGGCGCGGGGGCTGTTTCAGGCCAGCTGATCGGCGGTAGCCTGGCGGTACTGGCGCGGCGTAAAGCCGGTCAGCTGCTTGAACTGGCGGCTGAAGGCGCTGTGGTCGGTGTAGCCGCAGCGCATCGCCACTTCAGTGATCGGCAGCTCCGAATGCAGCAGGCGATGGGCATGCTCCAGGCGCGCCTTGTGGATCATCTGCCGGGGCGTGAGGTGGAACACCCGCTTGCAATAGCGCTCCAGCTGGGCCACGGAAATACCGGCAATGCGGGTCAGCTCGCTCATGCTGATCGGCTGGTGAAAATGCTGGCGAATGTGCTCGTCCACTGCGGCCAGGCGCTGGTAGGCGGGGTGGCTGTCAGCGGCTGACTGCAAGTCGACCGAGATGCCGACCAGGCCGATGATTTCGCCGGCAGGGTTGTACAGCGGGCGCTTGTGGGTCAGGCACCAGCCGGGCTCACGGCTGCCGTAGAGGTGCAGCTCCAACTGGTCCTCCAGCACCAGGCCTTCCTTGAGAACACGTCGATCCTGCTCGGTATAGCCGGGGCCAAACTGTGCCGGAAACACTTCGGCGCTGGTCTTGCCCAGCAGCGGTTGCAGGCGCTTGAGGCCACAGCGCTGGACCAGTGTGTTGTTGGCCAACGCATAGCGGGCGGCAGAATCCTTGATGAAGATTGCGGCGTTGGGGATGGCGTCGAGCATCGGCAGCAACAGCGATACGCCGGCGAGCAGGGCCTCGAGGGTGGCGGGGCGGTGCTGGTCGAGGGACTGGTAGAGGGTTGCCAGGGGGGTGTCGGTCATCTGTCGGTTCTCTGCTGGCTGGGCCGGCCTCTTCGCGGGTGAACCCGCTCCTACAGGGCCCCCACAGATTTCGAATTCTGCGCCGTACCTGTAGGAGCGGGTTCACCCGCGAAAGGGCCGGCACTAGCACTGCATCTCTCAAACCCTTATCCGGTATGGCTTTGAGCCTATCCCCACGCTTTGCGCCTTACCACTGTTTTTCTGCAACTGTGCCGATTTCGTCATCCCCCTTGCAGAAAACCATCAAGAACCGCCGCCCTGATCGGTCCACTCTATGTCCCACGCAAGCCGCCCAAGTCCTACAAGAGCGCGGCCCAAAAAGCCGCATCTCGTGACATCAGACCTGCCTATCCAATAACCAACAAAAAGGCGAACCCATGTCAGGCAAATTCAAAAAACAGTTATCACTGCTGGACCTCACCTTCATCGGCCTAGGCGCCATCTTCGGCTCCGGCTGGCTGTTTGCCGCCAGCCACGTCTCGGCCATCGCCGGCCCGGCCGGCATCCTCTCCTGGTTCCTTGGCGGGTTCGCCGTACTGCTGCTGGGCATCGTCTACTGCGAGCTGGGCGCCGCCCTGCCACGTGCCGGTGGCGTGGTGCGCTACCCGGTGTACTCGCACGGCCCACTGCTCGGCTACCTGATGGGTTTCATCACCCTGATCGCCTTTTCCAGCCTGATCGCCATCGAAGTGGTCGCCTCACGCCAATACGCCGCCGCCTGGTTCCCTGGGCTGACCAAGGCCGGCTCCAGCGACCCAACCGTGCTCGGCTGGCTGGTGCAGTTCGCCCTGCTGGGGCTGTTCTTCTTCCTCAACTACCGCAGCGTGAAAACCTTCGCCAAGGCCAACAACCTGGTCAGCGTGTTCAAGTTCATCGTGCCGCTGCTGGTGATCGGCGTACTGTTCACCTTCTTCAAACCGGAAAACTTCGAGGTCCAGGGCTTTGCCCCGTTCGGCCTGTCCGGGGTGGAAATGGCCGTATCCGCCGGCGGCATCATCTTCGCCTACCTGGGCCTGACGCCGATCATTTCGGTGGCCAGCGAGGTCAAGAACCCGCAGCGCACCATCCCGATTGCGCTGATTCTTTCGGTGTTGCTGTCCACCGCGATCTACGCCTTGCTGCAACTGGCCTTCCTTGGCAGCGTGCCGACCGAAATGTTGGCCAACGGCTGGGCCAGCGTGACCAAGGAACTGGCCCTGCCCTACCGTGACATCGCCCTGGCGCTGGGTGTGGGCTGGCTGGCCTACCTGGTGGTGGCCGACGCAGTGATCTCGCCAAGCGGCTGCGGCAACATCTACATGAACGCCACCCCGCGCGTGATCTATGGCTGGGCGCAGACCGGCACCTTCTTCAAGTACTTCACCCGCATCGATGCAGAGTCCGGCATCCCGCGCCCGGCCCTGTGGCTGACATTTGGCCTGTCGGTGTTCTGGACCCTGCCGTTCCCGTCGTGGGAAGCGCTGATCAACGTGGTGTCCGCCGCCCTGGTGCTGAGCTACGCCGTGGCCCCGGTGAGCGTCGCCGCCCTGCGCCGCAATGCACCACACATGCCGCGCCCGTTCCGGGTCAAGGGCATGGCCGTACTCGGCCCGCTGTCGTTCATCATCGCCGCGCTGATCGTGTACTGGTCGGGCTGGAACACCGTGTCGTGGCTGCTGGCCCTGCAGATCGTGATGTTCGTGCTGTACCTGCTGTGCAGCCGTTTCGTACCCACCCAGCACCTTTCACTGGCCCAGCAAGTTCGCTCGTCGGCATGGCTGATCGGGTTCTATGCGCTGACCATCCTGCTGTCGTGGCTGGGCAGCTTCGGCGGCTTGGGCGTCATCGGCCACCCATTCGACACCGTGGTCGTGGCGGCCTGCGCGCTGGGCATCTACTACTGGGGCGCGGCCACTGGCGTGCCTGCCCACCTGGTGCGCCTGGAAGGCGAGGACGAAAGCGAAGCCTGCGCTGAAACCACTACCGGCCGCCCTGCTGCCGTCGCTTCCTGATCTTTTACGCAAGGGACAAGCCCATGAAACAGATTCACGTCATCGACTCCCACACTGGCGGCGAACCGACCCGCCTGGTGATGAAGGGCTTTCCGCAACTGCACGGCCGAAGCATGGCCCAACAGCGTGACGAACTGCGCGAGCTGCACGACCGGTGGCGCCGCGCCTGCCTGCTGGAGCCACGCGGCAACGATGTGCTGGTTGGCGCACTGTACTGCCCGCCAGTGTCGGCCGACGCCACCTGCGGGGTGATCTTCTTCAACAACGCCGGTTACCTGAACATGTGCGGCCACGGCACCATCGGCCTGGTCGCCTCGTTGCAGTACCTGGGCCTGATCGCACCGGGTGTGCACAAGATCGACACCCCGGTCGGCCAGGTCAGCGCCACCCTGCACGAAGATGGCGCCATCACTGTCGCCAACGTGCCCTCCTACCGCTACCGCCAGCATGTGGCGGTGGACGTGCCCGGTCATGGCGTGGTGCGCGGCGACATCGCCTGGGGCGGCAACTGGTTTTTCCTTGTGTCCGAACACGGCCAGCGCATCGAGCTGGATAACCGCGAGGCGCTGACCGAGTACACCTGGGCCATGCTCAAGGCCCTGGAAACCCAGGGCGTCACCGGCGAAAACGGCGCGCCCATCGACCACATCGAGCTGTTCGCCGACGACCCCAACGCCGATAGCCGCAACTTCGTGATGTGCCCCGGCAAGGCCTACGACCGCTCCCCGTGCGGCACAGGCACCAGCGCCAAGCTGGCCTGCCTGGCCGCCGACGGCAAGCTTGCCGAAGGCCAGACCTGGGTGCAGGCCAGCATCACCGGCAGCCAGTTCCATGGCCGCTACGCGCGCGACGGCGAACGCATTCGCCCGTTCATCACCGGCCGCGCCTACATGACCGCCGACAGCACCCTGCTGATCGACGAACAAGACCCTTTCGCCTGGGGCATCTGACCCCGGTCTTTTCCCGACTGAACTTTGCCAGGAGTGACAACAATGAATGACAACATCTTCACCGGCACCATGCCTGCCCTGATGACCCCGTGCACCGCCGAGCGCAAACCGGACTTCGACGCCCTGGTGCGCAAGGGCCGCGAGCTGATCGAGGCCGGCATGAGCGCGGTGGTGTACTGCGGCTCGATGGGTGACTGGCCGCTGCTGACAGAGGCCGAGCGCCAGGAGGGCGTGGCGCGCCTGGTGGCGGCCGGCATCCCGACCATCGTCGGCACGGGCGCAGTGAACACCCGTGAGGCGGTTTCGCATGCTGCACACGCCGCCAAGGTTGGCGCCGCCGGCCTGATGGTCATCCCCCGCGTGCTCAGCCGCGGTGCTTCGCTGATCGCCCAGAAGCACCATTTCTCGGCCATCCTCGCTGCCGCACCGAAACTGCCGGCGGTGATCTACAACAGCCCTTACTACGGCTTTGCCACTCGCGCCGACCTATTCTTCGAACTGCGCAGCCAGTTCCCCAACCTGATCGGCTTCAAGGAGTTTGGCGGTGGCGCCGACTTGCGCTACGCCGCCGAGCACATCACCTCCAAGGATGACGATGTCACCCTGATGGTCGGTGTCGACACCCAGGTGGTGCATGGCTTCGTCAACTGCAACGCCACCGGCGCCATCACCGGCATCGGCAACGCGCTGCCGCGCGAAGTGCTGCAACTGGTGAGCCTGAGCAAACAGGCCGCCAAAGGCGACGCCCGGGCCCGGCGCCTGGCGCGCGAGCTGGAAGCGGCGCTGGCGGTACTGTCGTCGTTCGATGAAGGCTGCGACCTGGTGTTGTATTACAAGCACTTGATGGTGCTCAACGGCGACACCGAGTACAGCCTGCACTTCAACGAGACCGACGTCCTGACCGACGCTCAGCGCAACTATGCCGAACAGCAGTACGCGCTGTTCCGCAGCTGGTACGCCAGCTGGTCGGCTGAGCAGAACATCGCCTGAGCAGCCACTGCTCTCCCTGTGGGGGCGGGCGTGCCCGCGAATCAGGCGACCCGGTGCATGGCACCGGCTTCGCCGGTGTTCGCGGGTGAACCCGCTCCTACAGGGGTCGTAATCCCCCCATGCATCTGCATTAGATTTCCAAGGAGGCTCCATGACCCTCACAGGCAACCTGCTGATCGGCCAGAAGCCGGTAACCGGCAGCCGCGAGGCCATCCGCGCGATCGACCCGGCCACCGGCCAGGCGCTGGAACCGGCCTACCTCGGCGGCACAGGCGAACACGTGGCCCAGGCCTGCGCGCTGGCCTGGGCGGCATTCGATGCCTACCGCGAAACATCGCTCGAACAACGAGCAGAGTTCCTTGAAACCATCGCCACACAGATCGAGGCCCTCGGCGATGCCCTGATCGACCGCGCCGTGGCCGAAACCGGCCTGCCCAAGGCGCGCATTCAGGGCGAGCGTGGCCGTACCTGCACCCAGCTACGCACCTTTGCCCGTACAGTGCGGGCCGGCGAATGGCTGGACGCGCGGGTCGACAGCGCCCTGCCTGAGCGCCAGCCCCTCCCCCGCGCTGATTTGCGCCAGCGCCAGGTGGCCCTGGGGCCAGTCGCCGTGTTCGGCGCCAGCAATTTCCCGCTGGCCTTCTCGGTAGCCGGTGGTGACACCGCGTCGGCATTGGCCGCTGGCTGCCCCGTGGTGGTCAAGGCCCACAGTGCCCACCCCGGCACCAGTGAGCTGGTCGGCCAGGCAGTGGCGCAAGCAGTGAAGCAGTGCGGCTTACCGGAGGGTGTGTTCTCGCTGCTTTATGGCTCCGGCCGCGAAGTGGGCATTGCTCTGGTCAGCGACCCACGTATCAAGGCCGTTGGTTTCACCGGCTCGCGCAGCGGTGGCATGGCACTGTGCCAAGCCGCCCAGGCGCGCCCGGAGCCCATCCCGGTGTATGCCGAAATGAGTTCGATCAACCCGGTGTTCCTGTTCGACGCCGCCCTGCAAGCCCGTGCCGAAGCACTGGCACAAGGTTTCGTCGCCTCGCTGACCCAGGGCGCCGGCCAGTTCTGCACCAACCCTGGCCTGGTAATCGCCCGGCAGGGGCCGGCACTGCAGCGGTTCATCACTGCAGCCGCCGGGTACGTGCAGCAGGCCGCCGCCCAAACCATGCTCACCCCTGGCATTTTCAGTGCCTACCAGGCCGGTATCGCAGCCCTGGCAGACAACCCCTGTGCCCAGGCCATCGCCAGTGGCCAAGCCGGTCAGGGCCCCAACCAGTGCCAGGCACAGTTGTTCGTGACCCAGGCCGAAGCGTTTCTCGCCGACCCGGCGTTGCAGGCTGAAGTGTTCGGTGCAGCGTCGCTGGTCGTTGCCTGCACCGACGATGAGCAGATCCGCCAGGTAGCCGAACACCTGGAAGGTCAGCTGACCGCCACCCTGCAACTGGACGAGGCCGACATCGACAGCGCTCGCGCCCTGCTCCCCACCCTTGAGCGCAAGGCCGGGCGCATTCTGGTCAATGGCTGGCCGACCGGCGTAGAGGTGTGCGATGCCATGGTCCACGGCGGGCCGTTCCCGGCCACTTCCGATGCCCGCACCACCTCGGTGGGCACCGCGGCGATCCTGCGTTTCCTGCGCCCGGTTTGCTATCAGGACTTCCCCGATGCGCTGCTGCCGCAGGCATTGAAACACGGCAACCCGCTGCAGCTGCGGCGCCTGCTTGATGGTAAACGGGAAGGCTGAGCATGCTCGAAACCGCTGAAACCGATATCGCCGTGGTGGGCGCCGGCATTGTCGGCGTCGCCTGTGCCCTGCAACTGGCCCGCCAGGGCCGTCGGGTAACCCTGGTCGACCGCCAGGCGCCCGGCCTGGGCGCGTCCTTCGGCAATGCCGGGCACCTGGCAACCGAGCAAGTGTTCCCGATTGCCGACCTGTCGATCCTCAAGCGCCTGCCTCGCATGCTGCTCGACCCGATGGGCCCGCTGCGCCTGGACTGGAAATACCTGCCCAAGGCCATGCCGTGGTTCACCCGGCTGCTGCTCAACCTGCGCCCGGCGCCGTTCCAGCGCAGCGTGGCGGGCATCCGCACGCTGAACGAAGGCAGCCTGGGCGCCTGGCAACGGCTGTTGGGCTCGATCGGGCGCAGCGAGTTGTTTCAAGAGGATGGTTCGTTGCTGGTGTTCGAGAAGCCTGAGTCACGCCAGGCGCTGGAGGCGTTGCGCACACGCATGCAACAGCAGGCGGTGCCGGTGGACTTCTGGTCGGCCGAAACCGTGCGCGAAGCGGCGCCGCAACTCAGCCCGTCACTGTTGGGCGGCCTGTTCTTCCCGCGCACCGGGCACTTCATCGACCCTTATCGGGTGGTGTGCGAACTGTTCGAAGCGGCCAAGGCCTGCGGGGTGCGCTTTGTCCAGGCGCAGGTCGATGGCGGGCATTTGCACAGTGCCGGCGTGAGCCTTGCCAGCGACCGGGGCACGCTCAAAGCCCGCCAGGTGCTTGTCAGCTGTGGCGCCCATTCTGCGAAACTGACCGCCGCGCTGACAGGCAAGCGGGTGCCGCTGGATACCGAACGCGGCTACCACCTGATGTTGCCGGGTGAGCACCAGCGCCTGCCGTTTGCAGTCACCTCGCTTGAGCGCAAGTTCATCATGACACCCATGGCCGAAGGCTTGCGCCTGGCTGGCACAGTGGAGTTTGCAGGGCTGCAGGCACCACCGAGCATGCAACGGGCTTGGCAGTTGCACCGGTTGAGCAAGGGGTTGTTCCGGCAGGACTTGAGCGTCGAAGGGGCAACGCCGTGGATGGGTTTCAGGCCTTCGTTGCCGGACTCATTGCCAGTGATCGACAGGGTGTGCGATGGGCGGGTGCTGTTGGCGTTTGGGCATCAGCACCTGGGGTTGACCCAGGCGGCGGTGACGGCGGAATGGGTGGGGCGGTTGGCTGAGCAGGCGGGTGGGCCTGAGATGGGTGCATATCGACTGGATCGGTTTTAGCCTCTACCGGCCTATTCGCGGGCAAGCCCGCTCCCACAGAGAGGGTGCAGCATCTGACACCTGTGGTGTCTCTGTGGGGACAGGCTTGCCCGCGAATGGGCTGCAAAGCAGCCCCTTCAAGCCTCAGCGATAACGCTCGAGCCAGTGCGCATAAGGCGCTGGCAAGGTCCAGGACGCTTTTTCCAACCCCAGCTCCTTGGCCGCAAAGTAAGCCCAGTGCGGGTCGGCCAGGTGCGCGCGCCCTACAGAAACCAGATCCAGCTGGTTGGCCTGCAATGCGGCCTCCGCCAACTGCGGCGTACCAAAGCCCCACGCCGACGTCACGGGCAGCTTCGCTTCGCGGCGCACGCGCTCGGCAATCGGCCCCATGAACGCTGGCCCCCAGGGGATGTTGGTGTCGGGAATGGTGAAGCCGACACTCACGCTCAGCAGGTCGAGCCCACCGGCCTTGAAGCGGCGGGCCAGTTCGATCGACTCTTCCAGGGTCTGCTCATCGCGGCCATCGTACTCCAACACACCAAAGCGCGCGGTCAGCGGCAGGTTCTCCGGCCACACTTCGCGCACGGCGGCCAGTGTTTCCAGCAGGAAGCGGCTGCGGTTGTCGAAGCTGCCACCGTAGGCATCGGTGCGCTTGTTGGAGTGCTCGGAGAAGAAGCTCTGGCCCAGGTAGCCATGGGCGAAATGCAGTTCTATCCACTCGAAGCCGGCATCACGCGCACGGCGGGCGGCATCGACGAAGTCCTGCTTGACCCGGGCGATATCGTCCAGCGTCATTTCGCGTGGCACTTTCGGCAGATGCGCGCCAAAGGCAATCGCAGACGGGGCAATGGTCTCCCAGCCGCGCGCGTCGTCGGCGGCAATGTGGTCGTCACCCTCCCACGGGCGGTTGGCGCTGGCCTTGCGCCCGGCGTGGGCGATCTGGATACCCGGCACGGAACCGGCAGCCTTGATGGCCTGCACCACCGGTACGAACGCCTGAGCGTGGGCATCGCTCCAGATACCGGCGCAACCGGGGGTGATACGCCCTTCCGGCGCCACAGCAGTGGCCTCGACCACCAGCAAGCCGGCACCACCACGGGCCAGGCCGGCCAGGTGAACGTGGTGCCAGTCGTTGATCATGCCGTCTTCGGCCATGTACTGGCACATCGGCGGAATGGCAATCCGGTTACGCAGGGTGACGTCTTTGAGGGTGTAGGGTTCGAACAGTGCGGACATGGGAAACTCCGGGTTCATTTGAATACTGTTGTTCGATCATAATCGAACTATGGCAATTAATGAAACCCCCGTTATCATGTCAACCATGCGAGCCTATAAACATCCCAACCCCGACGACCTCATTCTTGAACGCCTGCTCTATGCGCTCAGCGACCCCGTGCGCCTGGAAATCGTCCGCCACCTGGCCGGCGTGGCCGAGGCCAGCTGTGGCGAGCTGGACGGAGGCCGGCCGAAGTCGAGCATGTCCCACCACTTCCGTGTGTTGCGTGATGCAGGGCTGGTGCAAACCCGCAATGTGGGGACTACCCATATGAATTCGCTGCGTAGCGAGATGCTGGATAAGCGGTTCCCGGGGTTGCTGGAGTGCATACTGCGCCAGCAGTGATACCTGTGCAGGCCTCTTCGCGGGTGAACCCGCTCCTACCAGGGATGGCGATAAGCCTGAGTGTTGTGCTGGGCTTGCCAACAAAAAAGCCACGAGGTCTCCCCCGTGGCTTTCTTTCACAACAATGGCCGGTTACAGCGCCATGTCGTTCTCAGGCTTGCTCTCGACCGGCTTGCTTGCCGCACCACCGAATTCAACGCTGGCGTCGATCACCGGCGGTTTACCCAGCTGCAGCACTTCAGCGGTGTAGTTCCACTCTTTCTGGGTGGCCGCTGCCGAGTCGTTCAGCTTGGTGCCGTAGCTCGGTACGATTTCCTTGATCTTGGCCTGCCACTCCGGGGAAGCGACCTTGTCCTTGAACACGGTTTCCAGCACGTTCAGCATGATCGGCGCAGCGGTCGAAGCACCTGGCGAGGCACCCAGCAGACCCGCGATGGTGCGGTCTTCGGAAGCCACCACTTCGGTACCCAGCTTCAGCACGCCGCCCTTGTCGGCATCACGCTTGATGATCTGCACACGCTGGCCGGCCTGCCAGAGGCGCCAGTCTTCCTTCTTGGCATTCGGGAAGTAGGTGCGCAGGGCTTCGAAGCGGTCATCGTCAGACAGCATCAGCTGGCCAGCGAGGTACTCGACCAGCGGATACTGGTCGATACCCACCTTGGTCATCGGCCACACGTTGTGGGTGGTGGTGCTGCTCAGCAGGTCCAGGTAAGAACCGTTCTTCAGGAACTTGGTCGAGAAGGTAGCGAACGGGCCAAACAGGATGACGCGCTTGCCGTCCAGCACGCGGGTATCCAGGTGCGGGACCGACATGGGTGGCGCACCGGTCGAAGCAATGCCGTAGGCCTTGGCCATGTGCTGCATGGCCACGGTCGGGTTCTCGGTCACCAGGAACGAGCCGCCCACCGGGAAGCCTGCGTATTCCTTGGCTTCCGGGATGCCCGACTTCTGCAGCAGCTTCAGCGCGCCGCCGCCGGCACCGATGAACAGGAACTTGGCGTCGGTGGCCGACTCGGTACCGTCCTTCAGGTTCTTGTACTCGACGTGCCAGGAGCCGTCCTTGTTGCGGGTGATGTCCTGCACTTCGCTGGACAGCTTCAGCTCGAAGCCTTTCTGGGTCTGCAGGTGGCCAACGAACTGGCGGGTGATCTCGCCAAAGTTGACGTCGGTGCCGATTGGCGTCCAGGTCACGGCCAGCTTCTGGTTCGGGTCGCGGCCTTCCATCATCAGCGGGACCCACTTGGCGATCTGCGCGTGGTCCTCGGAGTACTGCATCGGACGGAACAGCGGGCTGGCCTGCAGTGCGTCGTAACGCTTCTTGAGGAACTTGATGTTGTCGTCGCCCCACACGAAGCTCATGTGCGGGGTGGTGTTGATGAACGAGTGCGGGTTCTTCAGCACGCCCTGGCGTACCTGCCACGACCAGAACTGGCGGGAAATCTGGAAGGCTTCGTTGATTTCGATGGCCTTGGAGATGTTGACGTTGCCGTCTTTGTCTTCCGGGGTGTAATTCAGCTCGGCCAGCGCGGAGTGGCCGGTACCGGCGTTGTTCCAGCCGTTGGAGCTTTCTTCGGCCACGCCATCCAGGCGCTCGACCATTTCCATCGACCAGCTTGGCTCCAGCTCGTGCAGCCACACGGCCAGGGTCGAGCTCATGATGCCGCCGCCGACCAGCAGCACGTCTACTTTCTTGGTTTCTGCAGCGTGCGCTTGCATGACGCTTGCAGCGACCGCCAGACCCAGCAAGGTCTTGCCAGCTTTCTTGAACATTGATCAATTCCAGTCAGGAGAACAGAGTGAGGGCCTGTGGCTGGCCCCGGTAAAGCGTGTTCTTCAGCGCAGGCTTTTTGTTGATCATTGTTCAGCAGCCAGAGAACCAGAAAACGGCTCGGCCTTTGGTCGAATTGACCGACAAGGCTGAATCGTTTTTCCGATTGTATCTGAAATGCCAGCACAAACAAATTGCAGGCAGACGCGTCAAGGCGACCGGTTGCCCCAGCGGCAGTTTGTCACGTCACAAACAAAAACCCCCGGCCATGTGTATGACCGGGGGCCTTGGATCACGCCGCAAGCGTCGCGATCAGGGTACCGCCAAGATTACTGCTGCTGAGGCAGTTTATCGATCGGGCCGCAGCCACCGATGATCTTGGAGATGGAAACCGAAGGGTGGAACAGGTAGTCGTAGGTGCAGTTTTTCGGTTGGTTGTAAACTTGGCCAGTGCAACCCGACAGCAGGGCAACACCCGAAACGACAGCAACGGCAACGGTGGCCTTGAACAGCTTTTTCATTACTCAGTCCTTTAAATGAATCATCTTCGACCATCGTCTGATGGCCGCGGAATCATACAGACTCCAGGCATTGGATCCAAGCCGCACTTGGCACAGGTTCTTTGCAACTGTGCAACAACAGGTTGAAAAGCGCGCCGTTGGCGACGATAGTTCAGCGCACTGCCTTCGCAATGCCCAACAGGAACTCACCATGCTTGGCGTCACCGACTACGGCGCATTCGTCATCGCCTTCCTTATTCTTCTGGCCATCCCCGGCCCGGGCAATTTCGCCCTGATCACCGCCACCGGCAAGGGCGGTATCAAGGCAGGCCTGGCCGCGACCTGTGGCGTGATCGTGGGCGACCAGGTGCTGCTGTGGCTGGCGGTAGCCGGCGTCGCCACCCTGCTGGCCACCTACCCTGCCGCCTTTCATATGGTGCAGTGGGCGGGGGCTGCATACCTGGCCTACCTGGGCCTGCGCATGCTGCTGAGCAAACCCGGTGGTGCAGCGCACACCTGCCGCATGGACAACGGCCATTACCTGCGCCAGACCATGATGATCACCCTGCTCAACCCCAAGGCGATCATGTTCTACATGGCGTTTTTCCCGCTGTTCGTCGACCCGGTGAAGCACCAAGGGCTGGTGACGTTCGGTTTCATGGCGGCGACCGTGGCGGTGGTGACCTTCCTGTATGGGCTGATTGCCGTGGTGCTGACCCATCAACTGGCCGAGCGCATGCGCGCCAACCCGCGAATTGCCAATATGTTCGAGCGGCTGGCGGGGGCTTGCCTGGTGGGATTCGGCATCAAACTGGCGGCGATGCGCTGATCCCAAGCCCGACAGTGTCCAGGCACACCTGACAGCAAAAAAAGCCCCCGGCAACTCAGGGTTCCCGGGGGCTTGTTCACTCAGCCATTAGCCAATCAATTGGTTTCCAGCTGATACGCCTTGCTCACGAACAACGCCGCAAACAGGCTCTTGCCTTCCTTGAAGGTGTACTGCTCTTCGAAACTGCCGTCTTCGACCAGCTTCTGCCCGATGGCGCACTCCGAGTCGCTGTGGTTCTTGGCCTTGGCGCCAAAGTCACTGCTCCACGACGACAGCCCAACCTCCTGGCAGAAGGCTGCGAACTTCGCCTTGGGGACTTGCTGCTGGTATTCGCTGAAAGCCTCTTTCAGCGATTTGAAGCCACTGTAGCTCACCGAGTAGTTCTCGACCTTGGCCTTGCGGGCAAAGCCGCTCACCGCTTCAGCCAACACCGCCTGGCCGGTGTACGGGCTGTACGCGCCAATCAGCATCGCGCTCAGGGCACTCTTGAGCTGGGTTTCGACATCGTCCAGTTCCGGCAGCGACTGGAAGTCGGCCTTGCGCACGATCTCCCCCACCTTGGAGCCGTCGTTGCGGTGGGTGACCACGAACGCCATCGAGCCTTCGCCATCGCTGGAGCGCTTGATGGTGAAGTCCAGGTCGACCGTGGTACCAAAGTCACCGGTACTGCTGACCAGAAACGCGCCGGTTACTGGCTGGCGCACCGCCATGTTGGCGCCCCAGGTGAAGTTTGACGGGGCGGCCCGACCATTGGCGGCCAGCTCGGCACGTGGCTGAACTTCGTCGCTGACATCCGCCACCAGCACGACTTCGGCCCCCTTGCTGGCAACGTAAGGGTTGCCCATCTGCATGCCCAGCAACTGGATATGAATGCTGCCATCCTTGCTGTCTCCGTCATGGGCCAGCTTCAGCGCATCAGCCTTCAGGTACACCCCGGCCACATTGCGGCTGACATTGAGCTGGTACTTGGCCCAGCCCGCCAGGCCTTCTTCAGCCGAACCACCCTGTACGGACTCCATCAAGCCCGACAGGCCGCGCATGAACTGCTGGGCGCCATTGGTCTGCGCCGCCGCCACGCGGATCTCCGGGTCGGCTACCGTCAGGTTGCCGGAAAACGCCGAGTAGGAAATGTCCCCCTCAGACAGCACATCCTCAAGGAAATAGCGCTCCTTGAAGTCGTCGTAGTAGGCCAGCGCAGCCTTCTTGCCCGAGCTGGCGACCATCGCATAGCCACCACCGAGCACCAGCACTGCTGCGGCCACACCGCCAATCAGCAGCTGCTTCTTGTTCATCTGTTTGATCATGGTGTTTGCCTCACTGGACCATGGCGGAAGCGTTGTTCCAGTCGTTCACGTACTGTTGGGAGACCTCGGGGGTCCAGCTGAAATCGATACCGGCGTTGGGGAATTCCTTGGCCAGCACAGCGCCGAACGACACGCGGTCGGCACAGTGGTCCTGTTTGCAGGCCTCCGGCTCACCGGCACTGTAGGCACGGTAGGTAGGCACGGCGCGGCCGTCGTCCAGCGGGTAGTACGGCGTGGCGTTGGCCACCTGGGTCACGTACCAGCCTTCGCTGTATTCCTCGTCCGCAACCAGGCGGCCGTTGCTCGGGAAGTCGATGCTGTAGAAGTCACCTTTCTTGCCGGTGACGTGCACCATCATCGGCACTACGCTGGCCGAGGTCGCAGGGTTTTGCTGCTCCAGTGGCGAAGCGAAGCGCACCTTGATACCGGCCATCTGCGCCAACGCCTCGGTTTCGCGCCCCTTGAAGTCGCTCATGCCGTCCTGCAACTGCTGGTAACGCTCCAGCACACGGGTGTGCACGCGGGCCAGCTCCTGTTGGCGCTGACGCTGCTCACGCACACGCTGCTGCTCGCGCTGTACCGCCCAGTTGGCACCGTCGCGCACATCGAAGAACAGGCCTTGGCGGTTGATGCCGATGCGGTTGCGGGTGATCTTCTGCGCGTCGTTGCCCCAGATGTTGTTCGAGATCGCCGACAGGTCTTTGATGATGAACAGGTTGGCCACATCGGTGGTGGTCGGCGAGGTGGTCTTGATCAAGTCGAAGATTTCCAGCGCAGCTTCCTTGTACTTGGTCGCGTCCAGGGCAAACGACTCGTCCGGGGTGACCGCGACGTAGTAAGGGTCGCTGCCGAACGGGCGGAGCACGCCGTAGCTGGAGCGCGTGAACGTCAGGTACACCTTCATCTGCCGGCCTGGGATCTCGCCGACCAGGAACGCGGCCTGGTCAGCTTGCGGCGTGAGATAAGAAACGGCCTTGTCCTTTACCGCAGGCTCAAGGTGCTTGTTGAAGATCAAACCACTCGGGTGAGCATAAACGCGGGTCCAGTTATCACCCCGGTAGGTACCCACAGCCTTCCAGCTGATTTTGTCGAAGCTGCCTTCACCAAAGCCGGACGCTGGGCACGGCATGGCCGGGGTGGTGCCGAACGACAGGGTGTCGCCATCGCCGATGATCGAGGTACTGAGCACCCATTTGCAGCCGGTGCCGTCCGTTACCTGCATCAGGTTGCGGTTTTCCAGGACCACCGAACGACCGAAGTCCGAAGTGGGGGCTGCGGCGACTGCTGTGGCAGGTGCCGGAGCGGGCGGCACAACAGGGGCTGCGGCCGGGGCTTCGGGGGTTGGGGCTGGCTCTGCGGCTACGGCTGGCGCGGGGGCTGGAGTGGGTTCTGCCTGCGCAGGTGCGGCTTCGACCACTGCCGGGGCCGCTGCAGCAGCAGGGGCTGGGGCTGGGGCCGGAGCAGGTGCCGGTGTCGGTGTCGGTGCAGCAGCAGCCGGTGCTTCTGGCTGCGCAGGTGCCGGAGCGGGGGCAACTGCTGCAGCCGGCGCCGGGGCGGCAGTGGCAGGCGCAGCAGCCAGAGTTACCAGCCCCAGGTTGCTGGCATTGCCCGAGCCGCTGGCGTACAGGTTGCCCTTGGCATCGACCGCCTTCCAGCTCACCTTGGCGGTCGAGCAGTCCTTGGCGAACACGAACGGCAGCTTGGTCAGCAGGCCCGACAGCAGTTCCTGGTTATCCCAGGCCGGGCGGGTAATGGTCAGGTCGACCTGGGGTTTGCACCAGGTGGTGGCATCCCCGGGCACTTCGACCTTGATGTTATCTTTCTTGGAAAAGGCCAGCTCGTGGGCGAACGCCTGCGGTACCAGACCACAAGCGCCGATCACAGCCAGCGCGAGCGCGTGCTTTTTCATGGAGTTCCTCAGATCAGTTCCCAGGTGCCGTTGGCTTGTTTGCAGAAGGTGTTCTGCTCTTGTTCGGTCTGGCCGCTTTGCGATTTCAGGCTGACGGTGACCGGGCGGCAGGCCGCTTCGGCGGCAACGGTCTGGGTTGGCAGCGACTGCACCGAGTCCAGGTCGAAGCCTTGGGTTTCCTTGCTGGCGGCAACGTCCAGCTCGTCCAGGTTGACGGCTGGCGTTACACGCTTGGCAACCGCTTGCGCCTTGGGCTCGACGTAGTTCTTGTGCACATAGCCCACGGTCACACCCTTGCGGCCGACCAGAATCCAGTCACCGGTAGAGCCCACGGCGGTAAATTCGGTGTGGTTCTTCAGGCTGCCGACCTTCTCGCCAGCCTGGTTAGGCGCGGCGCGCACGTTGAGGTTGTCGCTGATGGTCACATACGGCTCGTTGATCAGCTTCATCGACGGCACCGCCTGGATCTTCGGCGCGCGCTTGACCTCGACCTGCTTGGTCTTGGTGTATTCCTTGCCCGGCACGATCTGCGCGGTGGCGCCGGAGTGGTCGGACTTCCAGGTCACTGGCTGGGCACTGGCAGTGGTTTGCTGCTGGCTCAGCACTTCCTGTGTACGCAGTGCCAGGGCTTGCTGGTCCTTTTCATCGAGCATGTGGCCGATGCGGTTGCCCACGTAGGCGCCAATGCCACCTGCGATCAGCGCGGCGGCGATCTTGCCGTTGCCACTGCCCATGGTCGAGCCGATGGCCACACCGGCCAGGCCACCGATCACGGTGCCCGCTTGCTCTTTGCTGATCCCGAGCTGTGCACAGGCCGTGGTAGAGGCGATGGCGACCGCCAGAAGGGACGCGACGAATTTCTTACGCAAGTGGAGCACTCCATTTTCGGTGGGGCGCACAGCCGCGTACCGCAGCCAATGGTTGGCGGCAGCATTCGAGTTTGTGCGGGGTTTTCAGAAAGTGTGCAGCACTGGCCGCAGACGACAATTCAGCCGTCCAGCGAGGGGCGCAGGGGGAGACCAGTACGGCGCAAAGCATCCAACGAATCCATGTCAGGAAGAGTTCATCGCCCAGCGCGCGTAATCATTACGGCGTGTGGCCTGGGCGTGAGTGGCGTATCAGAGGGCCGCATTGTAGCCCAAGGTGCCATTGGCAGTTCAAGACAAAATGTTGCAGGAAGCCTGTCTGATTGATTAGTAGAAATCCGTCCTACAGCTTGTACTCAGAATTTTCCCCTTCCTTGTAGGGCGTTTCCCAAACATACTGCCAACCCGCTCAAACGGTTGCGACGGATTTGGTCGCGCTCTAGTCTCGGCTCGTCGTTGCAAAATCAACGGCCGGCTTTGACAGGCCGACGATATCCCGCACACGTGCACTGTTTATGGCGGCTGTACGTGGGGCACCCTCGTGTGCGCCGAGTTACTCCGGGATCCTCGGTCTGTCAACCCATGTACAGCTGCCACCCTCTTGTTTGACAGCAAGCTTGCGGCAGCTCCAATGATCCTGGAGATGTGTATGCGCAAGATGGTCCCTGATCCACCCTACGCCCTCGATTCCACCCAGATCCTGCAAGACACCCTGGTCCAATCCTCAGAGTACGTACTCTGCGCCCTGTCCGTGGCCCGCCAATCCGTGCAACTCAAACCTACCGCCCACAGCTCGATCGTGATGCAGGCCGTAATCCATGAAATGGAAGCGGTACAGGGGCTGGTGGAGTCGGCGTTGATGCAGTTGCAGATGCGGCCGCATTTACCCACAGAGCCTTACACCTTGCATTAGCAGGTCAGGCCCCTTCGCGGGCACGCCCGCTCCCACAGGGTCACCACAGCCGTCACGCACTGCACAGTACCTGTGGGAGCGGGCGAGCCCGCGAAGAGGCCAGCCCAGGCAACCCAAAATCCAGGGAAACAAAACAATGCCCACCGATAACACAAAAGAACCCACCACAGTCGGCAAGACCTGCTTCTACCAAGGCGAAAACAACACCCACCCGCTGTTCCGCATCGAACCCGGCATCCCCTGCCAGGACGCCCGCGAACAGGCTTCCGAACTGATGGGTTACGTGCGCGACCTGATCATCACCGGCCTGATGGACGGCGACCAGAAACTGATCTGGGCCTCGCATTACCTGAGCGCGATGGCCAAGGCGCTGCTGGATGATGCTGAGTTGGGGATGATGAAAAAGTAAGTGCGAGGAAGCCCTGGAAACGCAAAATATCCCGGGGCTTCACCGGTCGCATCATGTCGCAAGCGCACCTAAGCGAGCCCCCACGCTGTCAGCTGGAGTGCGACTTCTCTACCGCCATGTAGTCCATTTCCCAAACGCTCAGCAAACCCGCGCTATCCGTTGCCAGCGCTCCGCTCGCGCCCTAGTCTCATCACGTCGCGGCCAAACCAAGCGCCGACGATGGGAGGCGAACATCGCTGCAGGCGTATACACCCGTTGCGTAATGGGCAACCCACTCCGTTTAAAAAGCGGCAAGCCGACACAGCCGCTCACTCAAACGAGCAGAGGAAATTTTTGATGCTTTACGAGGTAAAAAATGAGGAGCAAAAAAATTTCGCCGCAAGACATGCCAATCCTTGATCTGGATTTGAGCAAAACAAAACGCTTCGAGGCCTCCCGGTTTCTCGACAGCCCGGAAACCATCGCGGCATTTCTGGCAGAAGCGATGAAGGCTAATGACGCTGAGACTCTGGTGCATGCATTGGGTGAAGTGGCAAAAGCCAAGGGCGTGAATCAGTTTGTGCAAGACGCTGGGGTCAATCGAGAGTCTCTTTATAAAACGCTGAAGGGCGGAGAAAAGACCCGTTTCGCTACTATTCAAAAACTGATGGTTGCCTTAGGTGTAGAGCTCACGGTCAGGCCGCTCGAGAAGCTTCCGGGCTCTTGATTTAAGCGCTCGGGCAATTAGCATGCTGGCTGTAAATCTTTGCCTTCCATAACGAAAAAGCCCCCGAAAGCTTTCGCTTCCAGGGGCTTGATCTTGTATGGCGGAGAGATAGGGATTTGAACCCTAGGTACTGTTGCCAGTACAACGGATTTCGAATCCGTCCCGTTCGACCACTCCGGCATCTCTCCAATGCCGCGCATCATACCAGCGTTCTTTTAAAACGCAAATCTTTTTTTCAAAAAAATCGCGTGGTATCAGGCGCTTGCGTGAACGTGCCGCTTACAGCGGCACGCCCAGGCGCTTGGCAACTTCTTCGTAGGCTTCGATCACGTCGCCCAGGCCCTGACGGAAGCGGTCCTTGTCCATCTTCTTGCGGGTCTCTTTGTCCCACAGGCGGCAGCCGTCCGGGCTGAACTCGTCGCCCAGCACGATCTGGCCGTGGAACACGCCGAACTCCAGCTTGAAGTCGACCAGCAGCAGGCCGGCGTCATCGAACAGCTTGCTCAGCACTTCGTTGACCTTCAACGACAGCTTCTTCATTTCTACCAGTTGCTCGGCGGTGCCCCAGCCGAACGCGACAACGTGGGATTCGTTGATGAAGGGGTCGCCCTTCTCGTCGTTCTTCAGGAACAGCTCGAAGGTGGACGGCTCCAGCTTGATGCCCTCCTCCACGCCCAGGCGCTTGACCAGGCTGCCGGCAGCGTAGTTGCGCACCACGCACTCGACCGGGATCATGTCCAGCTTCTTCACCAGGCACTCGTTGTCGCCCAGCAGCTTGTCGAACTGGGTCGGCACGCCGGCTTCTTCCAGTTTCTGCATGATGAAGGCGTTGAACTTGTTGTTCACCATGCCTTTGCGGTCGAGTTGTTCGATACGCTTGCCGTCGAACGCCGAAGTGTCGTTACGGAACAGCAGGATCAAGCGGTCGGCGTCGTCGGTCTTGTAAACCGATTTGGCCTTGCCGCGGTAAAGTTCTTCGCGTTTTTCCATGATTGGGCTCCGCTTGCTTGAGGTGTTGGGCTAGGCGATTTCGCGCCAGTCGAGCCCGTGTTCCTGATTCGCCACCTGGAGCCAGTCCGGGTCACACCCGAGGGTGTCGACAAAGCACTGGCGGGCCAAGTGTGGCAGGTTGTTCTTGCTGCTGAGGTGAGCCAGCACCAGGTGTTGCAGGTTGTTCCAGCCCAACTCGTGCACCAGGCGCGCGGCCTGGTGGTTGTTCAAATGCCCTTGCATGCCACCCACCCGCTGCTTCAGAAAAGCCGGGTAGTGACCACGTGCCAGCAGGTCGCGGCAGTGGTTGGCCTCGATCAGCAGCGCATCCAGGCCCTGGTAACGTTCCAGCAACAGCGCGTCGTAAGAGCCCAGGTCGGTCAGCATGCCAAAGCGCCGCTTGCCGTCGCTGACCACGTACTGCAACGGCTCGTAGGCGTCGTGCTCGACCCGCGCTGCGGTTACTTCCAGGCTGCCGATACGCAGGCTTTGGCCACACGCGAGAAAACCGGCCACCTCCACCGGCTTGCGCATGCCGCGCAAGGTCCCTTGGCTGAGGTAGACCGGTACATTGTAGCGCCGTGACAGCAAGCCGACCCCATGCACGTGGTCGGCATGTTCGTGGGTGACCAGCACTGCACTGAGCTGAGCGGCAGAAACCCCGAGCAGCGCCAGGCGCCGCTCGGTTTCACGCAGGGAAAAGCCGCAATCGACCAGGATGAACGTGTCACCACTGGCGATCAGCGTGCCGTTCCCTTGGCTGCCGCTTCCGAGTACCGCGAAGCGCACTTAGCCCAGGTGGTCCTGAATGGCGCTCAGCACACGGCGGGCGACATCGGCCGGAGCCACGGTGTTGATGTTTTTCTCGACCGTGACCTGCACGCTCTCACCCACCTTGCTCAGGCGAACCTGGTAACGCTCGGCACGGGCTTCACGCTCTTCCTTGGTCGGCTCGCTGCCGAACAGGCGGCTGAAGAAGCCAGGCTGGTTCTGCTTGTCGTCAGGCTTTTCGGACAGGTTGATGTAGTACAGCCCCAGGCTGCGGTTGATGTCTTCAACACGCCATTCGCCACCCTGCTCCAGCGCACGGCCCACGCCAGACCAGGCGCGGTCCAGGTCGGAGCCCAGGTACAGCACCGGGTTGCCGCTGCCGTCTTCGCTCAGGCTGACGCGGCTTGGGGCGTCGAAATCGCGCGCGGCCAGCAGCGACACCGAACCGCCCTTCTCGGCGCTGCGGTTCATGCTGGCAAGCATTTCGTCGACCAGCAGGGCATCGGTGCCGGTATTGCTGGAGCTGGACGGGAACGCAGGCTCGGCAGTACTGCCGGCCGGGCGCTCGACGCTGACCACATACACTTCGGAGGTGTTGCGCTGCACGCCAGGCTCCATGCGCACACGGACACGCACCTCGCTGTCGCCGCTGCTGGCAGTGCTGGCCAGACGCTGGCCAAGCGATGCCGACAGTTCGTCGAAACGCTGCCAGGTGGTGTTGAACTCACCCGTCTGCGGGCGCTCTTCAGCAATGCGGAAGCCGTTATCCTCGAAGAACTGCCGGGCTACCGGCCACACTTCGGCTGGCGAATGCTGGGCCAGCACCCAACGGCTGCTGCCGCTGCGCTGCAGGCTGTAGTCGGTGACCTGGGCGGCACCGCCCGTCAACGGTTGCGGGCGAGGCACTTCAAACTCACCCTTGACGGTATCGTCAGCGACGTTACGCGGAATCGGCAGCAGCGGGTCAAGGCGTTTGACGTTGCTGGCGTCCGGCGGCAGCTGCATCGGCGCGGTCGGGTGCGCCTGCAGGTAGTCACTGCCGCGGTCGCGGAAATAGCCATCCTCGCCCCACAGCCAGCCACACCCACTGGTGGTGGAGATAATCAGGGCAAGGGCGGAAAGACCAGCCAGTCGCTTCATGCGGTGTACTTCCTCTTAAACCAGTACGCCGGACTGGCGCAAGGCAGTACGGACTTTTTCGTGGCAGCCTTCGCTCAGCCAGGTCAGTGGCAGGCGAATACCTTTTTGCATCAGGCCCATTTCGACGAGCGCCCATTTCACCGGGATCGGGTTGGACTCGCAGAACAGGTCCTTGTGCAGCGGCATGAGTTTTTCGTTGATTGCGCGGGCCTTCTCGGCATTGCCCTCAAGGGCGGCCTCGCACAGGTCCGCCATTTCGCGCGGAGCGACGTTGGCGGTGACGGAGATGTTGCCCTTGCCGCCCATCAGGATCAGCTCGACGGCAGTCGGGTCGTCGCCGGACATGACGATGAAGTCCTTGCTGACGCCATCGAGAATGGCCTTGGCGCGGGCCAGGTCGCCCGTGGCTTCCTTGATGCCGATGATGTTCGGCACGGTCGACAGGCGGATCACGGTCTCGGCCTGCATGTCGCAGGAGGTACGGCCGGGAACGTTGTAGAGGATCTGCGGGATGTCGACGGCTTCGGCAATGTGCTTGAAGTGCTGGTACAGGCCTTCTTGCGTTGGCTTGTTGTAGTACGGCACAACCAGCAGGCAGGCGTCGGCGCCAGCATTCTTGGCGTTCTGGGTCAGGTGCACGGCTTCGGCGGTGGAGTTGGCACCGGTGCCGGCGATGACCGGAATCGGTTTGGCGCTGCGTTTGACGCGCTCGACCACGTGCTTGATGACCAGGATGTGTTCTTCGACATCCAGCGTGGCCGACTCACCGGTGGTGCCGACAGCGACGATCGCATGGGTGCCGTTTTCCAGGTGGAAGTCTACAAGTTTGTCGAGGCTGCCCCAGTCAACACGCCCTTGTGCATCCATGGGTGTGACCAATGCCACCATACTGCCCGCAATCATGTAACTGCTCCTGCCGGAAAAAGAGAGCGGTAATGGTACTGGGGGCATCGACCTTGCACAAGCGAAGCAGGCGGGTGGAGCATTCCCCTCGGCGGCTTATTTCGCTACCCTTGGCCCTTTGATCGGTGCAGCGCGGCCCGCCGGGCCGTCGACCTTGCTCCCCGCCAGCGTCCAAGACCTCGCATGCGAGCCCCGGGCCCTGCCGACAGGAGGCATTTGCCCGTCCTGTGCCGACCGCTCATCGCTTTAGGAATGCTGCATGTCCACCCCCACCGTCCGCGAACAATTCCTTGTCATCAGTGCCCTGGGCCCGAACCCCATGGAGCTGGCCAACGTCCTCAGCCGCGCTGCCTTCGAAAACCGCTGCGCGGTGGTCACCTCGCGCCTGAGCCGCCACGGCGAGACCAGCGCCCTGGTGCTGCAGGTGGGCGGCAGCTGGGACGCCCTGGCACGTCTCGAATCCACCCTACCAGGCTTGGGCAAGAAGCACGGCCTGACCCTCGACGTGGTCCGCAGCGCGGACCAGGAAGTGCGCCCGCAGGCCCTTCCGTATGTAGCCTACGTCAGTGCTGCCTACCGCCCGGACATCATCAACGAGCTGTGCCAGTTCTTCCTTGACCACCGCGTCGAGCTGGAAGCCATGACCTGCGACACCTACCTGGCGCCGCAAACCGGTAGCAGCATGCTCAACGCCCAGTTCACCGTGATTCTGCCGGCCGGCACGCAGATCAGCTGGCTACGCGACCAGTTCCTGGACTTTGCCGATGCCCTGAACCTCGACGCACTGATCGAGCCATGGCGTCCCCAGAACCCAATGTAAGGAAACCGATCATGGCTGTAGCACTCGACCAACCTGTCGCCGACTTCCAGGCCCAGGCCACCAGCGGGCAAACCGTCAGCCTTGCCGAACTCAAGGGCCAGCAGGTGGTGGTGTACTTCTACCCCAAGGACAGCACCCCAGGCTGCACCACCGAGGGCCAGGGCTTCCGCGACCAGCACGACGCCTTCGCCGCGGCCAACACCGTGGTATTCGGTGTGTCGCGTGATGGCATCAAGTCGCACGAGAACTTCAAGGCCAAGCAAGGCTTCCCGTTCGAGCTGATCAGCGACAAGGACGAGGCCCTGTGCCAGCTGTTCGACGTGATCAAGCTGAAGAAGCTGTATGGCAAGGAGTACATGGGCGTTGACCGCAGCACCTTCCTGATCGACAAGGACGGGGTGCTGCGCCAGGAATGGCGTGGCGTGAAAGTGCCCGGGCATGTGGATGCCGTATTGGCGGCCGCCCAAGCCTTGAACAAGGCTTGAAATTGAATGGGGCTGCCTTGCAGCCCCAATTACATTCAAAGCATCGGTGAAACGCTAGGCTCCTGCTTGGGCCACGCATCCAGCACGGCCTTGATCAGCGTCGCCAGCGGGATGGCGAAGAATATCCCCCAAAACCCCCATAGCCCGCCAAACAGCAGCACCGCGCAGATAATCGCCACCGGGTGCAGGCTCACCGCTTCGGAGAACAGCAGCGGTACCAGCACATTGCCATCCAGCGCCTGGATGATCGCGTACACCGTCATCAGGTAGATGAACTGGTCACCCCAGCCCCACTGGAACAGCGCAATCAGGGTCACCGGCACGGTCACGACCACCGCGCCCACGTAAGGCACCACCACCGACAGCCCCACCAGCAACGCCAATAGCGCTGCGTAATTGAGCCCCAGGCTGATGAAGGCGATGTAAGTGGCAATGCCGCAGATCAGAATCTCGATACCCTTGCCACGGATGTAGTTGGCGATCTGCCGGTTCATCTCGCTGCCCACCCGGTTCAGCAAGGTGCGCTGGCGCGGCAGGTAGCCGCTGACCCAGCGGCCAATGAGTTCGCGATCCTTCAGGAAGAAGAACACCAGAATCGGCACCAGCACCAGATAGATCATGGCATTGACCAGCAGTGGCAGGCTGGACAGCGAGAAGGTCAGCGCCCATTGACCAAACTTGCCAATTTCACCGCGCACCGACTCAATGGCGTGCAATACCTGCTCGTCCGACACCAGATGCGGATAGCGCTCCGGCAGCAGCAGCAACAACGACTGCCACTTGCCGAGCATGCCCGGCAGCTCGTTGAACAGCGTGATCAGCTGGTGCCACAGCAGCGGTACCAGCACCAGCATGAACACCGCCAGTGCGCCCATGAACAAGGCGAACACCAGCATCACCGCCAGCCGAGTAGGTACGCGCACGCGCTCCAGGGCGTTGACCAGCCCCTGCATCAGAAACGCCAGCACCATGCCCGCCAGCACCGGCGCGAGCATACCGCCCAGGGTGAGCACGGCGGTAAAAGCCAGGAACAACAGGACCGCCAGCACCACCGCTTCCTCATCGGAGAAGTAGCGCTGCACCCAGTCGCGAAGCACTTTGAACATTGACGATCCTTGGAAAAGACTCAGGCCTTGCGCAGCCAGTAAGTGTAGGTACCGGCCTCGGCCGTTTCTTGCAGCAGGGTATGACCGGCCAATTGGGCGAAAGTGCGGAAGTCACGCTGGGAGCCTGCGTCCGTGGCGATAACCTTGAGCACCGCGCCACTGGCCAGGCGATTGAGCTCCATCTTGGCCTTGAGCAGTGGCAAAGGGCAATTCAGCCCGCTGGCGTCCAGTTCGGCGTCGCAGGTCAGGGTGTTACTCATCGCAGGGTCTCCAAAGGCATCGCCAGGCTGCTTCTTGGCATGGCTGGCTAGGATAGCGCCACTGGTCGTCAACGTGTGAGCCCGCTACAGTAGGTATCTTTGATCCGACGCGAGCTTCATGCATGAATCTACTGCGCCCTACCCTGCTGACGCTGGCCTGCCTGATGGCCCTTCCCGGCCATGCTGACGACCTGCCATCACTGGGTGATGCCAGTTCTGCGATCGTCTCGCCGCAACAGGAGCACCAACTGGGCCGTGCCTGGCTCAGCCTGCTGCGCGGCCAGGTCAATCAGCTCAATGACCCACAGCTCAAGGACTATGTCGAAACCAGCGTGTACAAGCTGGCCGAAACCAGCCAGCTGCAGGACCGGCGCCTGGAATTCATCCTGATCGACAGCCGCGAGCTGAACGCCTTTGCCGCCCCGGGTGGCATTGTCGGGGTCAACGGTGGGCTGTTCCTCAACGCCCAGACCGAGGGCGAATATGCCTCGGTACTGGCCCACGAACTGGCGCACTTGTCGCAACGCCACTTCGCGCGGGGTGTCGAGGCCCAGCAGCGCATGCAGTTGCCGATGATGGCGGCGCTGCTGGCCGGCATCGTGCTGGCCGCAGGTGGTGCCGGCGATGCGGGCATCGGCATGATTGCCGGCACCCAGGCAGCGGCCATTCAGGAGCAACGGCGCTTCTCGCGCCAGAATGAACAGGAAGCCGACCGCATCGGTATCCAGAACCTGGAAAAAGCCGGCTACGATCCACGCAACATGCCGACCATGTTCGAGCGCCTGGCACGCCAGTATCGCTATGACGCCAAACCGCCGGAATTCCTGCTGACCCACCCGGTGACCGAATCACGTATTGCCGACACCCGTAACCGCGCCGACCAGGCGCCCAAGGGTGGCATTGAAGACAGCATGCGCTACCAACTGATCCGCGCCCGGGTGGCACTGATCTACGAGGGCACACCGGGGCTTGCCGCCAAGCGCTTCCGCGCCCAACTGGACGAAGACCCAAAGCTGGACGCCGCACGTTATGGCCTGGCCTTGGCACAGATCAAGGGCGGGCAATTGAACGAGGCCCGTGAAATGCTCAAGCCGCTGCTGGCCAAGGCGCCCAACGACATCACCTACAACCTGGCGCAGATCGACCTGGACATCACCAACAACCGTCTTGCCGACGCCCAGCAGCGCGCCGAACGGATGCAGGGGCTGTACCCGGGCAACTACCCGTTGAAACAGGTGCGTGCCGACCTGCTGGTGAAACAGAACAAGCCGGCTGAGGCCGAGAAGGTGTTGAACGAGCTGGTGAAGAGTCGGCCGGATGACCCGGATGTGTGGTACGACATGGCCGAGGTGCGTGGCTTATCGGGCAATACCATTGGCTTGCACCGGGCGCGTGCCGAGTACTTCACCCTTGTAGGCGACTTTGATCAGGCAATCCAGCAGCTGGATTACGCCAAGCGTCGGGCGGGCGGTAACTTCCCGCTGGCCTCACAGATTGACCAGCGCCAGCGCGAGATCATGGAGCAGCGGCGCATGGTTCAGGAAATGATGGGGCGCTGAAGGCGATTCGCGGGCAAGCCCGCTCCCACAGGTACTCCACCGCCTTGGTAAACGGTGCAATATCTGTGGGAGTGGGCGAGCCCGCGAAGAGTATGACGCGGTCTGGCGTCAGGCATTACCAGACAGCTTCAGCCGCGCCGCCTGGGTAAAGTCCAGCATGCGATTAAGCGGCTTGATCGCCTTGGGCACCAGCGCCGGGTCAACGAAAATTTCGTTGGTGCCGTTACGCAGGCAATCCAGCACCCGCTCCAGGGTGTTCATCGCCATCCACGGGCAATGCGCACAGCTGCGGCATGCCGCGCCGTTGCCGGCGGTGGGGGCTTCGACGAATTCCTTGTCCGGGCACAACTGCTGCATCTTGTAGAAGATGCCGCGGTCGGTGGCGACGATGAAGGTTTTGTTCGGCAGGGTCTGGGCAGCCTTGATCAGCTGGCTGGTGGAACCCACCGCGTCGGCCAGCTCGATCACCGCTTCCGGCGACTCGGGGTGCACCAGGATCGCAGCATCCGGGTACAGCGCCTTCATGTCAGCCAACTGGCGCGACTTGAACTCTTCGTGAACGATGCAGGCACCGTCCCACAGCAGCATGTCGGCACCGGTTTGCTTCTGGATGTAACGGCCCAGGTGCTGGTCCGGGCCCCAGATGATGGTTTCGCCGTTGTCCATCAGGCTTTCGACAATTTCCAGCGCGCAGCTCGAAGTCACCACCCAATCGGCGCGTGCCTTCACCGCTGCGGACGTGTTGGCGTAGACCACCACGGTGCGCTCAGGGTGCTGGTCGCAGAAGGCCGAGAACTCTTCCACCGGGCAACCCAGGTCGAGCGAGCAGGTGGCCTCCAGTGTCGGCATTAGCACGCGCTTTTCCGGGGTGAGGATTTTTGCCGTCTCGCCCATGAAGCGCACACCGGCCACGATGACCGTTTCGGCCGGGTGGTTCTTGCCGAAGCGGGCCATTTCCAACGAGTCGGACACGCAGCCGCCGGTTTCTTCAGCCAGCGCCTGGATGACCGGGTCGCAGTAGTAATGGGCAACCAGCACGGCATTCTGGGCTTTGAGCTCGACAGCGATGGCCGCACGGTATTCGGCCTCCTGCTCGGCTGTCAGCGGGTTGGGCTGCTTGGCGTCGAGGTGGGCCTGAACCAAAAGGCGTTCGGAAATCTGGGTCATGATAGCTGGACCTGCAGGCGCGCTTGCGCGTCAAATCGAGTGTATCACCCGGCCCTGGCAGATCGGCTAAGGGTGCCGGACGGCATGTTGACCGCCACGGCCCTCTGCGGGCGCGGATTATTATCGGAGGCCGAAGGCTACAGACAATCCAGCGATTACTAAAGGGGTTTTTGTAGTGCTTGTGCGGGCCCCTTCGCGGGTGAACCCGCCCCTACACTGTGAAATCCTCGTAGGAGCGGGTTCACCCGCGAAGAGGCCGCAACAGGAGAAACCATCACCCCTGCGGCGACAGGGCCCCCAGATGCGCCGCCATGAACATGGCAAATTCTTCAACGGTCATTTTTCGGCCATTGAAATCGACCATGCCATCGGCATAGTGCAGGCTGCTGACCACATCATCGCCCTGCACGGTGGCCATGCCGCTCTGCAGCGCCATCATGCCGACCATCTCCCCCGCCTGGCTCGACTGCATGGCAATCGCTTGGGCGTCGGTCTGGCCATCCAGCAACGCCTGCAAGGTCGCCAGGTCACCGATCATCGGCTTGGACAGCGACAGCTTGCCTTTCACCTCAGTGATAATCTGCTTGCTCAGCTGGTCCGGCGGCAGGTCGAAGCTGGCCGGTGCGGCGAGGTCCATCGACAGGTTGAAGCGGCTCTCGCCATTGGCGGTCTTGAACGACAGGTTTTCCACCGCCAGCTTGGGCTTGGCGGCCAGCAATTTCTGCAAGTCACCCTGGAAGCGGGCCTTTTCGGCGTCGTCCATCTGGATCTGCGGTACCGGCTGGCCAGCCGCACTGGCGGCCTCGAACTCCGGCAAGTGCGACTGGTACCACTTCGACAAGGCCTGCAGCGCCGGGGCGTTGACCGAGGTCACGCTCACCGCCATCTGCGCCTTGCCTACCGCGCGGCCATCCCAGCTGATGTCACCGACCTTGTACTCCGCGCGACCACCTACGGTGTCCGTGCCTTCGAGGGTTTGCAAGGCGTTCTGTTCCAGGCCCTTGATCAGCAGCACCTGCTGTTTCGGCCCAAGGATGACCTTGGTTTCGGCCAACGCCATATCGACGTTGCCGACATAGATGGCATCGTGCGCGGTGGCTGCGAGGTTACCGCCAAACGTCAGCCCTTTGAGCTCGAAGGTGGCCGGCGGCTGGTCGTCATGCACCCATTTCATCACCAGCCTGTCGGCCTGGCCGTGGAACTTCGAGGCCTTGCCCTCCTTGTCCCCACTGACTTCGAACTGCATGCCCGAGAAGTCAAGGCTGTTGCCATCCGCTTCGTCAAACTTGAGCGGCGCCAGCTGAACCTGGCTGACCACATTGCCGCCGTAACCCAGGCTGGTCTGCGCGCTGATCGGGGCCTTTTCACCCGCAGCGGCGAACCATGGCGCAACGGCGTCATCCTTCTGCAGCGTGCTGTTGCTGACCGCCATTACCGGCATCAGCTTCAGTGACCTGACCCTCGACCACGGAAACGGGCCGTGCTCGATCTGGTCGGTCACGCCCACGTCAAAATTGATCACCTCGCCCTGCCCCACATTGATGTCGCGAGCCTTGAGCCGGTACTGGGCAGTGCTGCTGAAGAGATGCTGCTCCAGCGACACACGCTCGATGCTCATGCTACCACCGGTACTGACCAGGGCCTTTTTGAGTTCGGCGTTGCTGCGTGCAAGGGCGTTGTCCAGCTCTGCCGGCAGCTGCTTGCCGGTGTACCAGGCGCCTGCGGTAGTTGCGACGGCAATGGCGATAGCCAGGCCGGAAAGGATGCCAACTGATTTCTTCATGAATAGAACCGATTGCTGTCCGTAAGGGCTTCGAAGGCGGCCAGAGGCCACGCAGAAATTGAAGAGTACCACCCCCGATTGGGCCGAGTGCTGGCCCAGGTCGAGAAATGCCATTTTTCGGACACATCCGACATCACGCTGCGGCAAGCAAAGGGATCGTTAATTTTTACGAACACACAAATTGATCATAATCGCAAAAAAACGCGCAAAAACCGAACAAACCCCGTATTTAATCGATAGATATTTCAATCTGGCAACATCTTGTCATGTTTAACTTGACACCAACCTACCCATCGTTTTTTATTTTCACCACTTTGCGCGCCCCCACCGCGCCTTCCGCCGCTCCAACATAAAAGGTGAACAACATGGAGCCCACCCGCTCGCCCTTGCCGCATGCGCAATACACCGTGCCCGTCGTTTACGCCAAGCAGCAGGAGCCATGCCAGCATGCAGCCTGACCACAGCGCTTCCGGCAACGGCCAACTTCGCAAAACCCTGCGCCTCTGGCACGTGATCATCATCGGCCTGGCCTACCTGACCCCGATGACCGTGTTCGACACCTTCGGCATCGTCAGCGGGATCACCGCTGGCCATGTACCCAGCGCCTACATCCTGGCATTGGCTGGCATCCTGTTCACCGCGGTGAGCTATGGCACCCTGGTAAAACGCTTCCCGCAGTCGGGCTCGGCCTACACCTACACCCAGCGCGCGATCAACCCGCACGTGGGCTTCCTGGTGGGCTGGTCTTCGTTACTGGACTACCTGCTGCTGCCGATGGTCAACGCACTACTGGCCAAGCTGTACCTTTCGGCCATGTTCCCGGAAGTGCCTGAGTGGATGTGGGTGGCCGGCTTCGTCACCCTGATCAGCCTGATCAACATGCGCAGCGTGAACCTGGTGGCGCACTTCAACCTGCTGTTCGTGGGTGTGCAGGTGGCGATCATCGCCGTGTTCATCTACCTGTGCGTACGCGGCCTGGACCAGGGTGAAGGGCTGGGTACCACCTGGAGCCTGATACCGTTCGCCGACAGCCAGACCCAGTTCAGCGCCCTGGCCGCCGGTGCGACCATCCTGTGCTTCTCGTTCCTGGGCTTTGACGCAGTCACCTGCCTGTCCGAGGAAACCCGCGATCCGGCCAAGACCATTCCCCGGGCGATCTTCCTCACCGCACTGATTGGCGGTGTGGTGTTCATCACCGTGTCGTACTTCATCCAGGCCTACTTCCCGACCATGGCCCGCTTCCACGACCAGGAAGCAGCCCTGCCGGAAATTGCCCTGTACGTTGGCGGCAAGCTCTTCCAGTCGATCTTCATCGCCTGCACCGTGATCAACACCATCGCCTCGGGCCTGGCCTCGCAAACCAGCGTGTCACGCCTGCTGTATGTAATGGGCCGCGACAACGTGATCCCGGCCAGCGTCTTCGCCCGCCTGCATTCGCGCTACAAGACGCCAGTGCTGAACATTGCCGTGGTAGGGCTGATTTCGCTGTCGGCAATCTTCTTCGACCTGGTCACCGCCACTTCCATCATCAACTTCGGCGCCCTGGTCGCGTTCAGCTTCGTCAACCTGTCGGTGATCAACCACTGCTACCTGCGCGAAGGCAACCGTAAAGGCCTGGCCAACCAGCTGAAGTACCTGGTACTGCCGACCATCGGCTTCTGCATCATCGTCTCGCTGTGGCTGGACCTGAACGCACATTCGCTGATGTTTGGCGGTATCTGGGCTGCGCTCGGGCTGGTCTACCTGGGCTGGCTGACCAAAGCCTTCCGCGCGGCACCGCCCAACTACGTCGCCGAATGACCCACGCTGCCAACAACGCCCGCGCCTGATCGCGGGCGTTGCATTTGTTCGAAAAGGAAAGCCCCCATGCCGCTGCGTCGCCTCTCCATCCAGTGGAAGATAACACTCCTCGCCGGCCTGTGCCTGCTGGCCATTGTCGCCTTGCTGGTAGCCACCTCGCTGACCCAGGCCCATCGCAGCGCCGCCCTGGTCAACCAGGCCAACACTGCCATGCTCGAAGACAGCGCCCGCCAGCGCCTGCAGGCCCACGCCGAAACCCAGGCCTTGCGTATCCAGCGCTACTTCATGGACGCCTACCAGTACGGCAATGGCTTTGCCCGCCTGGTACAGGTGCTGAAGGACCGTGGTGGTAGCGACCTGCGCGCCGAACTGACCCGCCAGGCGCGTGCCAGCCTGGCCGGCAACCCGGATGTGATTGGCCTGTACCTGGTGTTCCAACCCAATACCCTGGACCAGCAGGACAGCCACTACCTCGGCCAGGACGCCATGGGCAGCAATGACAGCGGGCGTTTCTCGCTGTACTGGTCCCAACCAAGCCCCGGCACCCTGGAACTTGAAGCCATGCCGGAAACGATGCTCGGCGACACCAGCATCGGCAGCAACGGCGCGGCGAAGAACCGCTGGCTGACCTGCCCGCAGGACACCGCCAGGACCTGCATGCTCGAACCGTACCTCGACGAGGTCAACGGCCGTCAGGTGCTGATGAGCAGCATCGCTCTGCCATTGCTGGAACACGGCAAGGTAGTCGGCGTGGTCGGCGTGGACATCGGCCTGGCCAACCTGCAGCAACTGAGCGTGAACGGCCGCCGCGATCTGTTCGACGGCCAGGGCCAGGTGAGCATCGCCACCGCCGCCGGCCTGCTGGCCGGCAACAGTCGCGACGACAGCGTGCTCGGCAAGCCCATGGACAAGGCGGTAGCCGACGGCCTGCTGCGCGTGGCCCACCCCTTCACGCCAATCCCTGACACAGCCCCGTGGCAGGTAGTGCTGGAACTGCCGGAAAGCGTGCTGCAGGCCCCTGCTGTCGCCCTCAACCAGCGCCTTGATGCCCATAACCAGAACGCCAACCTCACCAGCCTGCTGATAGGCCTTGGCACGGCTATCGCCGGTTTGCTGCTGGTGTGGCTGACCGCGCGCGGCGTTACCCGGCCAATCCTGGCCGTGGCTGCACGCCTGGAAGACATTGCCAGTGGCGAAGGCGACCTTACCCGTCGCCTGGACTACGCCCACCAGGATGAACTGGGCCAGCTCACCGGCTGGTTCAACCGCTTCCTCGACAAGTTGCAACCGGTCATTGCCCAGGTCAAAGGCTCGCTGCAGGAGGCCCGCAATACCGCCGACCAATCGGCCGCCATTGCCAGCCAGACCAGCGACGGCATGCAGCAACAGCATCGCGAAATCGAACAGGTGGCTACAGCTGCCAACGAAATGAGCGCCACCGCCCTGGATGTCGCCCACAACGCATCGCAGGCGGCCCAGGCCGCACGCGCCGCGGATCAGGCCAGCCAGGAAGGGTTGCAACTGGTGGACAGCACGCGCCAGGGCATCGACCGCCTGGCCGCCGGCATGAACACTGCCATGGACGAGGCACGCGCACTGGAAGACCGCAGCGGGCAAATCGGCTCGGTGCTTGAAGTGATCCGCACCATTGCCGAACAAACCAACCTGCTGGCACTGAATGCCGCCATCGAAGCGGCCCGCGCAGGCGAAGCCGGGCGTGGCTTCGCCGTGGTTGCCGATGAGGTGCGCGGCCTGGCCCAGCGCACGCAGGTTTCGGTAGAGGAAATTCGCCAGGTCATCGAAGGCCTTCAGCAAGGCACACAGGACGTGGTCGGGGCCATGCATGCTGGCCAACGCCAGGCCCTGGACAGCGCCGCACGCATGGAGCAGGCATTACCGGCACTGCAGCGTATTGGCGAGGCCGTGGCGGTGATCAGCGACATGAACCTGCAGATAGCCTCGGCGGCGGAAGAGCAGAGTGCGGTAGCCGAGGAAGTGAACCGTAACGTGGCCGGCATTCGAGACGTGACAGAATCACTGGCCGGGCAGGCCGATGAATCGGCACGCATCAGTCAGGCCCTGAACCGGCTGGCCAACCAGCAGCAAGCGCTAATGGAGCAGTTTCGCGTTTAGCCTGTCAGGGCCTCTTCGCGGGCACGCCCGCTCCCACAGGTTCGGCGTAACCCTAAGGGGCTGTGCAGTTCCTGTGGGAGCGGGCGTGCCCGCGAAGAGGCCCTGACAGGCACCGCACCATTGTTATTCTTGAGCACAACTTATGCCTAATCCAACCCGATCCACCTTCTTCGACATCACCAGCGAACAAGGACTTTTACGCACCTCGATCGCCGCCACCCTGTTCATCGCCACCATCGGCATCGCCTTCGGCCTTGCCTCCGGCTCGTTTTCCATCGTCTTCGACGGCGTATACTCGCTGGTCGACGCCAGCATGAGCGGGCTGTCGCTGGTGGTGGTCAAGCTGATCACTTCGCACACCACCAGCGTGCAGATGTCGCGCAAGCTGCGCGAGCGCTTCACCATGGGTTTCTGGCACCTGGAGCCCATGGTACTGGCACTCAACGGCATTCTGCTCGGCGGCGTGGCCATCTACGCGCTGATCAACGCCGTCAGCAGCCTGCTGCAAGGCGGGCGCCACCTGGAGTTCGGCATTGCCATGGTCTACGCGGCGCTGACGGTGATCACCTGTGTGACCATCGCCGTCATCGAGGCCCGCGCCAACCGCAAACTGAAGTCAGACTTCGTGCGCATGGACGTCAAGGGCTGGGTGATGTCGGCCAGCATCACGGCCGCACTGCTGATTGCCTTCTGTTTTGGTTATGCCGTGCAGGGCACTGCGCTGGAATGGGTATCACCCTATATTGACCCGGCGGTGCTGGCGCTGGTGTGCCTGGTGATCGTGCCGTTGCCGATGTCGGTGGTGCGTCAGGCGCTGTCTGAAATCTTCCTGGTCACCCCTGGCGACCTCAAGCTGCACGTAGATGAGGTGGCCAAGGCCTTCGTCGCCCGCCATGGCCTGCAATCTTACCGCGCCTATGTCGCCAAGGTCGGGCGTTCGCGGGAGATCGAGCTGTATTTCATCGTGCCCAAAACCATGGCGGCGAAGACCATCGATGAATGGGATGCCTGGCGCAACGAGATTGGCGACGCGGTAGGCGGAGAAGGGCCGGACCGCTGGCTGACAGTGGTGTTCACTGGCGACCCGGAATGGGCCGAGTAATTGGTGGGCGCTCTGCGCCCTTTTTCCGAAACCCGTAGCGCAAACGAAAAAGCCCGCGACCATTTCTGGTAGCGGGCTTTCACGTACTGCGTATGGTGGGTCGTGTAGGATTCGAACCTACGACCAATTGGTTAAAAGCCAACTGCTCTACCAACTGAGCTAACGACCCATTTGATGGCGCGTATAATACTGATTTCTAACGAGAATTCAACACCCCATCACGATTTTTTCAAAAATACCGAGTCGGATCTTCGATACCGGCGGCCTTGAAACCATCGGCGCGCAGGCGGCAGCTGTCGCATTTGCCACAGGCGCGGCCGTCATCGTCGGCCTGGTAGCAGGAAACGGTCAGGCTGTAGTCCACACCACGGGCCATACCGGCCTGCACGATCTGCGCCTTGCTCATGTTCTGCAGCGGCGCCTGGATGCGGAAGCCCTGCCCTTCTACGCCAGCCTTGGTCGCCAGGTTGGCCATGCGCTCGAAGGCCTCGACGAACTCGGGTCGGCAATCCGGGTAGCCGGAGTAATCCACGGCGTTGACGCCAATGAAGATGTCGCGCGCTTCCAGTACTTCGGCCCAACCCAGGGCCAGCGAAAGGAACACGGTGTTGCGCGCCGGCACATAAGTGACCGGAATGCCTTCACCCGGGGCTTCCGGCACGTCGATGCTGCTGTCGGTCAATGCAGAACCGCCGATGCCGTCGAGGTTCAGCCCAATCACCTTGTGCTCGACCACACCCAGGTCGCGGGCCACGCGGGCAGCGGCGTTCAGCTCGGCACGATGACGCTGGCCGTAGTCGAAGCTCATGGTGTAGCAGCTGTAGCCTTCGGCCTTGGCCATGGCAACCACGGTGGCCGAATCCAGGCCGCCGGACAACAGGATTACTGCGCGTTTTTCTGTCATGTGTACGTGCTCCTCAATCAACGTCCGGGCTCGTCGTTCCACAGCAGCTTGTGCAGCTGCAGTTGGAAGCGTACAGGCAGGTTGTCAGCAACGATCCAGTCAGCCAGGTCACTGGCGTTCACCTGATGATGGCTGGGTGAGAACAACACCTCACCGGCACGCTCTGCCAGGTTGTACTGGATCAGCTTGGATACCGCCCAGTCATAATCCTCGCGGGAACAGATGACGAACTTGACCTGGTCGTTGCGTGTCAGCTGCTCGATGTTCTCGTAGCGGTTACGGTGCGACTCTTCGGAGCCTGGGGTTTTCAGGTCGACCACACGGCTGACGCGGGTGTCGGTGCCGGCAATATCCAGCGCGCCGCTGGTCTCCAGCGACACCTCGTAACCGGCATCACACAGCCGCTGCAGCAACGGCAAGGCGTTGGGCTGGGCCAGTGGTTCGCCACCGGTGACACAGACGTAGCGCGGTTTGAAGCCGGCCACTTGTTCGAGGATCGAATCAAGGGTGCGTACGGTACCGCCACTGAAGGCATAGGCACTGTCGCAGTACTGGCAACGCAGGGGGCAACCGGTGAGGCGCACAAATACCGTGGGCAGCCCGGCCGTTCGCGTCTCACCCTGCAAAGAGTAAAAGACTTCGGTGATGCGTAATGTGTCTTGCATGCTCGCCACGGGCGTGACAGCTAAACAGGCTGTCCGCCTCCGTCAGGCACTGTCGCGGACTCGACATAGCGTTATCCGCAGCAGCGTGTTTACGAAAAAAGGGCAGTGATTCTAACGAAAAAACCCGCGACTGGCGCGGGTTTCTTTCGAGCGGTACAGCGACAACGCCTAGAGCTTCTGCAGGTCACGCTGGGCCAGTTGAGCGGCAGAGGTGCCGGGGTACTGGGTCACGACCTGCTGAAGGATGCCTTTTACCTTGTCGGTATGGCCCATACGGCGCTCGACATCAGCCAGTTTGTACAGCGAATCTGGCACCTTGCTGTGCTTCGGGTACTTTTGGCTGACCTGGGCAAAGGCCTGGCTGGCGCCTTGCAGGTCACCCTTGGCCAGGTTCACTTCACCCAACCAGTATTGGGCATTACCGGCGTACTGGCTGTTGGGGTACTTGCGCAGGAAGGCGTTGAACGCCTGGCTGGCCTTGTCGAAGTCTTTCTGTTTGATCAGGTCGAAAGCTGCGTCGTAATAGAGCTTCTCTTTCGCCGGATCACCGGGCTGGCTACTGCCGGCCGGTTGTTGCGCAGCAGCACCTGCTGCGGCATCGGGGGCGGCATTGGACGCGCCACCACCGGAGGAATTGTCAGGGGTTGCGGCAGGCGCAGCGCCACTGTTGATGCGACGGTCCAGGTCCTGGTAACGCTCCAGGTTTTCCTGCTTCATGCGGGACACATCGTTTTGCAGCTCTTCGATGATGCCTTGCTGGCGGGAAAGCTGATCCTGCATCTGTTGCAGCTGCATGAACAGCTGGCCCTGTGCAGAGGCAGGGGCCGAAGCCCCTGACCCGGCATAGGCGCCGCTCGTGCCATAACCCGCAGGCGGATAGCTGCCTGCGTTGTCATCTACTACAGGGACCTCAGCCCAGGCCGCAAGCGGCAGGCTGAGTGCGAGGACGGTTACTACACGGCGGCACATACGCATAAGAACTTACTTACGCAGTTCTACGCGACGGTTCTGAGCCCAGGACTGCTCGTCGTTGCCGGTAGCAACTGGACGCTCTTCGCCGTAGGAAACCAGTTCCAGCTGAGCAGGGGAAACGCCCTGCAGAACCAGGTAGCGCTGAACGGCTTTCGCACGACGCTCACCCAGAGCCATGTTGTACTCGCGGGTGCCGCGCTCGTCGGTGTTACCTTCCAGAACAACACGGTTGCCGTTGGCTTTCAGGTCCTTGGCGTGAACGTCCAGAGCGCGCATGGCTTCTGGCTTCAGGTCCGAGCTGTCGTATTCGAAGTAGAAGGTGGTGATTGCGCGCAGGGCGGCTTCTTCGCTCAGGGAGCCGTCAACAGCGCCAGTGTTGGCACCGTAGCCAGCGTTAGGGTCTACAGCAGCGCCTTCGCCTGCGTTATCACCGCCCTTCGAGGAGCAACCTACAGCTACGGCCATGGCCAGAGCCAGCGCAGCAAATTTACCAAACTTCAGCATTTCCATCGTGAAACTCCTAATGAAACCCCAGTGTGTTAAGCAAAATGTATTACGCCGCAATCAGTTCAGGTAAGGGGACCAGGACGGTTCTCTGACTTCGCCTTGAGCGGTAGGAAGTGGGAGCCTCACGCGGCCGTTCAGCGACACGAGCATCAAGACTCCCCGGCCCTGCTGGCGGGTGGCGTAGATTAGCATGGTGCCGTTTGGCGCAACAGTGGGAGACTCATCAAGACTTGTTTCAGACAGAATCTTTACACTTCCGCGTTGCAAGTCCTGTGCCGCCACTTTGAAGTTGGTAAAGCCCTGTTGGCGATGAATCATTACCAGGGTCTTTTCGTCCGCCGAAAGTTTCGGGTTGGCGTTGTAGTTACCTACGAACGTTACGCGCTCGGCACCACCACCACTGACCGACTGTTTATAGATCTGCGGTTTGCCGCCACGGTCGGAAGTGAAGTAGAGGGTGTTGCCATCTTTACCCCAGAACGGCTCGGTATTGATACCCGGGCCTGCAGTAACACGGCTGATCTGGCGCGAGGCCACGTTCATCACGTAGATGTCCGGGTTGCCGTCCTTGGACAGTACGAACGCCAGGCGCGAACCGTCCGGCGACCAGGCTGGCGCACCGTTCAGGCCTTCGAAGTTGGTCACCTGCTCGCGGCGGCCAGTATCGATGTTCTGCACGAAGATACGTGGGCGCTTCTGCTCGAACGAAACGTAGGCGATACGTTTGCCATCTGGCGCAAAGCGCGGCGACAGGATCGGCTCACGCGATTGCAGCAGGGTCACCGCACGCGCACCGTCGTAGTCCGAACGCTGGAGGGTGTAGCGGGTGTTGTTGGTGGAGAAACGCTCGGCCGTCACGTACAGCATGCGCGTAGAGAACGCGCCCTTGATGCCGGTGAGCTTCTCGAACGACTGGTCGGCAATGTAGTGCGCCATGTCGCGCAGCTGGTCGGTGCTGCCCGCCACGCTGCCGGTCAGCACTTGCTGCTCGGTGGCGACGTTGAACAGCGCGTACTGCACCTGCAGGCGACCGCCCGACGGCACGATGCTGCCGACCATCACGTACTGTGCACCCAGCGCTTTCCAATCACGGAAGATCACTTCGCTGGCCTGCGACGGCTGGCTGATCATGTTCTGCCGCGGAATTGGCGAGTAGTAGCCAGAGTTGCGCAGGTCGTTGCCGATGATGTCGGCAATGTCTTCAGGCAACACGCTACCGCCCTGCAGACCGAACGGCACTACCGCGATGGGCGTGGCCCGGTCGCTGCCGCTGGTAACCAGGATGTTCTTTTCTTCTGCCACCGCCATGCCTGCCACGCAGCAGAGCATGACCAGCAGTCCTCTCAGACGTTTAATCACAACGCTAGATCCTCAGGTGTAAATGTCATCTTGAACGAACGATATTGGTTGAAATCGCTCGGCTTCATACCCTGCATCTCGGTCAAACGACCAATGTTCTTCACCGCAGCCACCGCCGAACTGTCATACGGGCCGTCACCACTGGACCGGGCCACGCTGACACTGGTGATGGTACCGTCCGGCAACATGTTGATCTGCAGGACCACCGTCATGCCCTTGCGCGCGGAAGGCGGACGTGCCCAGCCCTCGGCCGCGCGCATGCGGATCAGGTCGTCGAAGTCGCCGGCCACCTGGTCACCCTGCTCGTCGGCCAGCGCCTGCTGCCGCTCGGTGGTATCGGACAACAGCTCGGCCAGTGCCTGGGCTTTCTTGTCTTCTGCCGCCTTGCGGGCCGCTTCCTGTGCCTTCTTCTTCTGGGCATCTGCAGCGGCCTTTTTCTTGGCCTCTTCAGCTGCCTTCTTCTTCGCGTCCTCGGCCGCCGCTTTCTTCTTGGCGTCCTCGGCTGCTTTCTTCTTGGCCTCTTCGGCTGCCTTTTTCTTGGCGTCCTCGGCGGCTTTCTTCTTCGCCTCTTCAGCGGCCGCTTTCTTGGCCTCTTCTTCGGCTTTTTTCTTGGCTTCGTCCTCGGCCTTCTTCTTGGCGATGTCGGCCTGCTGTTTCTCGGCAGCTTTCTTCGCCTCGTCGGCCTTCTTGGCTTCGGCAGCTTTCTTGGCCTCGGCAGCCTTGGCGGCTTCAGCGGCCTTGGCAGCATCCTCGGCTTTTTTCGCCTCGGCGGCTTCGCGGGCCTCTTCGGCCTTTTGAGCGGCGTCAGCTTTCTTTTGTTCCGCGGCCTTCACGGCCTCCTGCTCGACCTTCTTCTGTTCCAGCTGCTCGACTTCGGTCTGGCGCGAAGCGGTTTTCTTCGCCTCCCCGGCAATCTTCTGATTGGTCTGGGTGGTTGCCTGGCTCTTGGACTTGAGCTGGTACAGGGTAGCCTGAACGATCGGCTTGGAAGGCGGCAGCTCCGGCGTCATGGCAAAACTGACGAACAGCAGGGCGAACACCAGCACATGCAGGCCGATGGCCCAGACACTGGGCCAGAAGTAGCTTTCCGAGGCGGATGGCTCTCGCTGTTGCATCAGGGCGCCTCGGTAATCAGGCCAACGTTACCGACACCGGCCTTCTGCAACCCGCCCATGGCACCCATGACCGCGCCATAGTCGACAGCCTTGTCGCCACGAATGAACACCTGGGTCTGCTTGCCCTGGTCACGGCCGGCAGCAATGATCTTGGTCACGGCGTCGGTCATGGCCGGCAAGGTCATGGCTTTGTCCATCTGCTTGTCGGTATCGACTTCGCTGCCGAGGTTCCAGTAATAGGTTTTATCGGCCTTGATGGAGATGGTGAGGATCTGGACGTTGTTGTCCTGCGGCAAGGCTTCGCTGGAAACCTTGGGCAGGTCGACCTTCACGCCCTGGTTGAGCATGGGCGCCGTCACCATGAAGATGACCAGCAGCACCAGCATCACGTCGATGTAGGGCACCACGTTCATCTCGGCGACGGGCTTGCGTTTGTGGCGAACTCGGGCCATGGGCTTCTACCTGATTACTCTTCGCTGGTGTGCACTTTGCGGTGCAGGATCGCCTGGAACTCGTCGGCGAAGGTGTAGTAACGGCCGATCAGTACTTCACTGCGCGCGGCGAAACGGTTGTAGGCAATAACAGCCGGGATTGCCGCGAACAGGCCGATGGCGGTAGCGATCAGTGCTTCGGCGATGCCCGGAGCAACGGTAGCCAGGGTGGCCTGCTGGGCGCTGGCCAGGCCGCGGAAGGAGTTCATGATGCCCCACACGGTGCCGAACAGGCCGATGTACGGGCTGGTCGAACCAACGGTGGCCAGGAACGGCAAGCTCTGCTCGAGTTTTTCTTCCTCGCGCGAGATGGCCACGCGCATGGCACGGCCAACACCTTCCATGACGGCGTCCGGGTCAACACCCGGTTGCTGGCGCAGGCGCGAGAACTCCTTGAAACCGGCACGGAACACCTGCTCCACGCCGGAGTCCGGGTCTGGGTTGCTGCCTGCCTGGCGGTACAGCTTGGACAGGTCGATACCCGACCAGAAGCGCTCTTCGAAGGCATCCAGCGCACGACGACCGGCGCGCAGCATGGTGCTGCGCTGGAAGATCATGATCCATGAGGTGACCGAGGCGGCCACCAGGGTCAGCATTACCAGCTGTACCACCACGCTGGCATTGCTGACCAGACTCCACATGGAGGTATGGTCGACGACGTTAGCTTCCACGCTTATTCTCCTGCATTCGATTGATTACCCGAGCCGTCCGCCGCAAAGGCGTCGCGCAGCTGGGGGGGTAGGGCTCGGGGTTTGAAAGTGTCGGCGCGCACGGCAGCCACCAGGAACTGCCCTTCGCAAAGCAGCGTTTCATCCTTTTCCCGCCAGACCTGCTGTACGAAACGCAAGCTGGCGCGATTGAGTTCAAGGACCTGCGCGGTCACCCGCAATTCGTCATCCAGCCGCGCCGGCGCGTGATAGCGCGCTTCGCTGGAATGGACCACGAACAGCAGGTTGTCTTCAGCCAGTTGCGACTGGGAAAAGCCCAGGTGCCGCAGGCGTTCGGTGCGCGCGCGCTCCATGAATTTCAGGTAGTTGACGTAATACACCACGCCGCCCGCATCGGTATCTTCGTAATAGACGCGACACCGATGTGCGAACGGTTCGAGCTGATTTTGCGCGCGCATACTCTAGTGCTTACTCCTCAGCTTGCCAATCCGCTGTGGCAACTGTTTTTTCTTCATTAATGTCTTATTGCCAGCGCACCAGGGGCATGCCAGCGGTAGGACCACAAAAAGTCGCTTTCGATCTGTCATTCATCGCCTGGCTCGGAAAAATCGCCCCCCTCCCCCAAGCGCCCGGGAATATTCAGCCCAAAGTGCAGGTAGGCATGCCGGGTGACCACGCGGCCGCGTGGCGTGCGCATGATGTAGCCCTGCTGAATCAGGTACGGCTCAAGCACATCTTCGATGGTATGACGCTCTTCGCTGATGGCTGCAGCCAGGTTGTCCACGCCCACCGGGCCGCCATCGAACTTCTCGATCATGGTCAGCAGCAGGCGACGGTCCGAATGGTCGAAACCACGCTCGTCGACATCCAGCAGGTTCAGCGCCATGTCAGCCACGGCCTTGGTGATCTGGCCCTTGCCGCGTACCTCGGCATAGTCACGCACGCGGCGCAGCAGGCGGTTGGCGATGCGCGGCGTGCCACGGGCACGGCGGGCGATCTCGTAGGCACCCTGGTCTTCGATGGCCAGGCCAAGGATGTTGGCCGAGCGGCTGACGATGGTGCTCAGATCCTTGTCGTTGTAGAACTCCAGGCGCTGGACGATACCGAAGCGATCACGCAGTGGGTTGGTCAGCATGCCGGCACGGGTAGTAGCCCCCACCAGGGTGAAGGGTGGCAGATCGAGTTTGATAGAACGGGCTGCGGGGCCTTCGCCGATCATGATGTCGAGCTGGAAGTCCTCCATGGCCGGGTACAGCACCTCCTCGACAACAGGCGACAGGCGGTGGATTTCGTCGATGAACAGCACGTCGTGCGGCTCGAGGTTGGTCAGCATGGCTGCCAGGTCGCCGGGGCGCTCGAGAATCGGCCCAGAGGTGCTCTTTACCGACACGCCCATTTCATGGGCGATGATGTTGGCCAGGGTGGTCTTGCCCAGACCGGGCGGCCCGAAGATCAGCGTGTGGTCAAGCGACTCGCCGCGGCCGCGGGCGGCCTGGATGAACAGCGCCATCTGCTCGCGCACCACCGGCTGGCCGATGTACTCGTCCAGGCTCAGCGGGCGAATCGCACGGTCCTGGACTTCTTCGCGGTCGCGGCCACTGGCGGCGATCAGGCGGTCGGCTTCGATCACTTGGAAATCATCCCTTTCAGGCTGCGGCGGATCAGCTCTTCACTGCTCAGGCCGGCCTTGTCCTTGATCGCGGCAATTGCCTTGCTGGCTTCCTGCGGCTTGTAGCCCAGCGAGACCAAGGCACTGACTGCATCGGCCTCGGCACTGGACTCGCTGGCGACCGGTAAAGGCCCATCGGACACCAGGGTGAACATGGCCGGCGAGGTTTCCCAGGCCTTGAAACGGTCCTTGAGCTCGACCAGCAAGCGCTCAGCGGTTTTCTTGCCGACGCCCGGTACGCGCACCAGGGCTGAGGTGTCCTGGGCCTGCACGCAGCGCACCAGTTCATCCACTTCCAGCCCGGACATCAGCGCCAGGGCCAGCTTCGGCCCTACGCCGTTCAGGCGGATCAGCTCGCGGAACAGCTCGCGCTCGCGCTTTTCGGCAAAGCCGTAGAGCAAGTGGGCATCTTCGCGCACGACCAGGTGGGTATGCACCGTGACGGTTTCACCCACTTTGGGCAGACGGTACAGCGTGGTCATGGGAACTTCCAGTTCGTAACCCACGCCGTTGACGTCGATAATCAGGTGAGGCGGTTGTTTTTCCGCCAGGGTGCCGCGCAAACGTCCAATCACGTTCCGATCCTTCCTCTCGGGGAGCCGGTCAAAGACCGCTCAACCCTATCAGCAAATGCAGCGGGTGAATGTAACACCCGAACAAAATGTGTATCAGCGCATGAAGCGCTTACAGACGCAAGCGCCCGCCGCGTCGCCGCGCTGTGGTCAAGCCATGCGGCACCAGGCTGGAGCGGGTGTGGGCGTGGCACAGAGCGATGGCCAAGGCATCGGAAGCGTCGATCTGCGGTTTTTGCGTCAATTTCAGCAGGTGCATGACCATCATCATCACCTGCTCCTTGTTGGCCCCGCCCGTGCCGGCCACGGCCTGCTTGACCTGGGTGGCGCTGTACTCGGCGATCTCCAGGCCGGCCTCGGCGGCGGCGACGATAGCCGCGCCACGTGCCTGGCCAAGCTTGAGCGCCGAATCGGCGTTGCGGGCCATGAACACCCGTTCGATGCCCATGGTCACCGGGCCGTGCTGGGCAATGATTTCACTGACACCACGAAAAACAATCTGCAGCCGCTCGTGCAGCTCACCGCTGCCGGTGCGGATGCAGCCCGACGCCACGTACTCGCAACCACGGGCGGTCTGGCGTACCACGCCATAGCCGGTGATGCGCGAGCCGGGGTCGATACCTAGAATCAGAGTCATAAAGCCCGTCGAAAAAATGATGCATCTCTACAAACTGCGCCGGCCCTTTCGCGGGTAAACCCGCTCCTACAGGTACTGCACCACATTTGAAATGGGCGTAATACCTGTAGGAGCGGGTTTACCCGCGAAAGGGCCGGCACAGGCGCTATCAAACGCTCAGAGTTGGCACAAAATGCCAAATCACCTTAGCCGAGGTTTTCCATGATCTCGTCGGAAATCTGGGCATTGGAATAGACGTTCTGCACGTCGTCCAGGTCTTCGAGCATGTCGATCAGCTTGAGCACCTTTTCGGCACCGTCCTGGTCGAGCTCGGCACTGGTGGTCGGCTGCATGACGATTTCCGCGTCAGCGGCCTTGAAGCCTGCCTCTTCCAAGGCATTACGCACGGCATAGAAGCTGTTGAACGAGGTGAACACGTCGAACGAGCCGTCGTCATTGGCGACCACGTCGTCGGCATCGGCCTCCATTGCCGCTTCCATCAACGCGTCCTCTTCCACGCCCGGGGCAAAGCTGATCTGGCCTTTGCGCTCGAACAGGTAGGCCACCGAACCGTCAGTACCCAGGTTGCCGCCACACTTGGTGAAGGCATGACGCACGGCCGCGGCGGTACGGTTGCGGTTGTCGGTCATGGCTTCGACCATGATCGCCACGCCACCCGGGCCATAACCTTCGTAGCTCAGCTCTTCGACATTGTCGCTTTCATTGGTGCCAGCACCACGGGCCACGGCGCGATCGATGATGTCGCGGCTCATGTTGGCGCCCAACGCCTTGTCCAGGGCCAGGCGAAGACGCGGGTTGGATGCCGGATCCGGGCCACCCTGCTTGGCAGCGACCGTCAGTTCACGGATCCACTTGGTGAAGACCTTGCCTCTCTTGGCATCCTGGCGCTCTTTGCGGTGCTTGATGTTCGCCCACTTGGAATGACCAGCCATAACGACTCCGAATCCTTTGAATCACAAACGGCCCCGCCCCATGACGGGGCGGGACGGGAAAAAACCTGCGTCGAAACGCAAAGGCGCATCCATGTGGATGCGCCCGGGGACTGCTTACTCGACCTTGGTCTGTTCGCGCAGTCGGATGTGCAGTTCGCGCAGGGCCTTGGCGTCGACCATGCCAGGGGCCTGGGTCATGACGCATGCAGCGCTCTGGGTTTTCGGGAACGCGATCACTTCACGGATCGACTGGGCGCCGGTCATCAGCATGACCAGACGGTCCAGACCGAATGCCAGGCCACCGTGAGGCGGTGCCCCGAACTTCAGAGCGTCGAGCAGGAAGCCGAACTTCTCTTCCTGTTCTTCTGCCTCGATACCCAGCAGACGGAATACCGCCTGTTGCATCTCTTTACGGTGGATACGGATCGAACCGCCACCCAGCTCGGTACCGTTCAGCACCATGTCGTAGGCACGGGACAGGGCAGTGGCCGGGTTGGCCTCGAGCTCTTCCGGGGTGCACTTCGGCGCGGTGAACGGGTGGTGCAATGCAGTGAAGCTGCCGTCTTCGTTCTCTTCGAACATCGGGAAGTCGACGACCCACATCGGCGCCCACTCGCAGGTCAGCAGCTCGAAGTCGTGACCCAGACGAATACGCAGCGCACCCAGGGCTTCGCTGACTACCTTGAACTTGTCGGCACCGAAGAACACGATGTCGCCGTCCACGGCACCCACGCGGTCGAGGATGTTGTTGAGGTTGGCCTCAGGGATGTTCTTGACGATCGGCGACTGCAGGCCTTCGACACCCTTGGCGCGCTCATTGACCTTGATGTAGGCCAGGCCCTTGGCACCGTAGATGCCAACGAACTTGGTGTACTCGTCGATTTTGCTGCGCGGCATGCTGGCACCACCTGGCAGACGCAGGGCGGTAACGCGGCACTTCGGATCGTTGGCCGGGCCGGCGAACACCTTGAAGTCGACATCCTTCAGCTGGTCGGCAACGTCGACCAGTTCCAGCGGAATACGCAGGTCTGGCTTGTCGGAGCCGTAGCGGCGCATGGCCTCTTCGAAGGTCATGTGCGGGAATTCGCCGAATTCCAGATCGAGCACTTCCTTGAACAGCTTGCGGATCATGCTTTCGGTCAGGCCCATGATCTCGCTTTCATCGAGGAAACTGGTCTCGATGTCGATCTGGGTGAATTCCGGCTGACGGTCGGCACGCAGGTCTTCGTCACGGAAGCACTTGGCGATCTGGTAGTAACGATCGAAGCCAGCGACCATCAGCAGCTGCTTGAACAGCTGTGGCGATTGCGGCAGGGCGAAGAAACTACCGGCGTGGGTACGGCTTGGCACCAGGTAGTCGCGCGCGCCTTCGGGGGTGGCACGGGTGAGAATCGGGGTTTCGACGTCGAGGAAGCCGTTTTCGTCGAGGAAGCGACGGATGCTGCTGGTGATGCGCGAGCGCAGGCGCAGCTTGTCGGCCATTTCCGGGCGACGCAGATCGATGAAGCGGTAACGCAGGCGGGTTTCCTCGCCGACGTCGGAGTATTCGTTCAGGGGGAACGGCGGGGTTTCCGCTTCGTTGAGCACGTTCAGCTGGTAGCCGAGGATCTCGATGGCACCGGAAGCCATGTTGGCATTCACTGCACCTTCAGGACGCTTGCGGACCTTGCCGGTGATCTGCACGACGTATTCGCTGCGCACGCGGTCGGCGGCAGCGAAGGTTTCGGCGCGATCCGGGTCGAACACGACCTGGGCCATGCCTTCGCGGTCACGGATGTCGAGGAAGATCACCCCGCCGTGGTCGCGGCGACGATGGACCCAGCCGCAAAGGGTGACTTCCTGGCCGTCCAGGCTCTCGTTCAGTTGGCCGCAATAATGGCTGCGCATCATGATGGTGGTTTCGCTTCTCGTGATTCGTGTATTCGGTGGAGGCCTTGGCCGCCCGGAGGGCTAATACTGCAAGACCCGGTCACAGCATTCAACTCAGTCGGCCTTGTCGCCGCCTGCCAGATTCTTTTTCGCCCCGGTCTTGAAGTCGGTTTCGTACCAACCGTTACCGCTCAGGCGAAAGCCTGGCACCGACAGCAGCTTTTTCAGTGCCGGCGCCTGACAGGCCGGGCAATCGATCAGCGGCGCGGCGCTGATCTTCTGCAGCACTTCCATGCGGTGCTCGCAGGACGCACATTGATAGTCATAAAGGGGCATGGGTGTCTCTCGTCAACCATAACGCTGGCTGCCGGGGGGCAGCAAAAAGCGGGATTATATATGGTTAGCAAGCACTGCGCAGCCCGCCTGGCGATCAGCGCGCACTTGGCGGGTCCTGCAGCCACGCCACGCAGATTACCCGGATCAGCCCGCTGAAATTGCGCACTCCGCCCTGGCGCAGGTGCACCTCACGGTCCACGTAGGACAACACGGCACTGACCGAACAACGGTTGGCGGCGGCGATGCGCTCTAGGATACCCCAGTAGACAGCCTCCAGGCGCAGACAGGTAGAAAAGCCGTTGAGCCGCACGGAACGTGACACCGGCTGCGTCTGCAACATGTCGAAGTCCGCCTTGAACGGGTCGATGCACTGTTTCCCTGGCCAGTTGCCCTGGCCGGCCATACGCTTGTTCGCTTGCATCATGCGCCACACTTCCTCGTCACAGGTACCAGGTGGCCTATGAAGCGCTGACGGGCGAGCTTAAAGCAGCGGCAAAATGTTCCTTCGCAAATACCAGATTGCCAGGCGGAGCCTGTGGGAGCAGGCAATGCGGTGGATGGCACCGGCTGCGCCGGTGTTCGCGGGCACGCCCGCTCCCACGGGGGTTGCGCAAGCTTTCCCCTTGAGCAACGGTTACTTGTCGTCGAGCAGTACCCGCAGCATCCAGGCGGTTTTCTCGTGAACCTGCATGCGCTGCGTCAGCAGGTCGGCGGTCGGCTCGTCACTGACCTTGTCCACCACAGGGAAAATGCTGCGCGCAGTGCGTACCACGGCCTCCTGCCCCTGAACAAGCTGGCGGATCATCTCGTCTGCCGGGGGGACGCCTTCCTCCTCCTTGATCGACGAGTGCCGTGCATAGAATGCATACGAACCCGGTGCCGGGAAGCCCAAGGCACGGATGCGCTCGGCGATCGAATCGACTGCCAGCGCCAGTTCGTTGTACTGCTCTTCGAACATCAGGTGCAAGGTGCGGAACGACGGGCCGGTGACGTTCCAGTGAAAGTTATGGGTTTTCAGATACAGCACGTAGGTATCCGACAACAGGCGGGACAGCCCATCGACGATGGACTTGCGATCTTCTTCACTGATACCGATATCGATTGCCATGAAGCTCCCCTTTCCACAAGGCTTGAGACTCAAGCGGGTGCCGACCACTGTAGCAACACTTGCCGCATGCCGCATGTGACATGGCGCAATACATTGCCCACTGGGCGGCCTGCGGTTTGAGTAGGCTGCGGCTTTACTGTTAAATAGGCAGTGTGCCACCCGTGCGGACTGTCATTGCCGGGTGCATAGGCTGGCCTGCCACGTGTTCGCGCTCTATATCTCATGCGCACCGTGCTGCCAGCTCTTCCTGTGATCGGCCTTATCAACAGTGAGCCAACCCCATGTTCAAGATCGTCCATCTGGTGACGGGCGTGGCAGCTTTGCTGCTATCGCTCATACCCAGCCTGAAAACCGATGCGACACCCTTCCTGCAACAACCCGACGCGGTCTACCTGGCCCTGCTCGGCCTGCTCAACCTTGTGCTGGCCCCGGTCGTGCCGCTGTATCATCGCGGCGCGCGGCAACAACTGCAGCACCTGGCCTGCGCCCTGCTGGTAGTCGCCGTCGTGCTGCAGACCCTGACGCTACTGGCCCGCCCCGAAATGGGCAACCTGGCAGCCCTGGTGTGTGCGGCGCTGGCCGTGGCCGTGCATCTGGCCGTGGGCTTTGCCCGCAGCACGCGCAAGGCACGCGGCACTCAACACGTGGCACAAGATGCCAGCAACCGTGATACCGGCACCGTCAAATGGTTCAACACGTCGAAAGGCTTTGGTTTCATCTCCCGAGACTCGGGCGATGACATCTTCGTGCACTTTCGGGCCATCCGCGGTGAGGGCCACCGCATTCTGGTCGAAGGCCAGCGCGTGGAGTTTTCGGTGATGCACCGCGACAAGGGCCTGCAGGCCGAAGACGTGGTTGCAGTAAACCGCCGTTGACCAACGGCTGACCGGCCGACGCTATCAACGGCAAACCAGCGCCCACAAGGGCCGTGCTGCACCTGAAGGCAGCATCATACCTGTGGGGGCTGGCTTGCCGGCGATAGCAGCCTGGAACAACTCAATAATGAGGAGGCGGGGCCTCTTCCCCTTCGCTGCCATACTGGCCAACCATCTCTTCATGACGCTTGATCAGCTCGGCCATCTGCAATTGCAGCCGCTCGATCACCCGCGCTTGCTCCACCACCACGTCATTCAGCGCCTGGATAGTGTCATCCTGAAACGCCTGACGGGTTTCCAGTTCGACCATCCGCATTTCCAGTGTCATCTCAGGCCTCTTGGTATCCAGCAAGTTGTAGCCCGCGCAGACGCTGGCGAACAGCTTGCAGTTGATCATCGGTGTAGCCCACAGGCGCACACTTGCCCCATACCGGTGCCGGCCATGCAGCGTCGTCGCGCTGGCGCACAATCACATGCATGTGCAACTGGCTGACCACGTTGCCCAAGGTAGCCACGTTCATCTTGTCGGCCCCATAGCTGGCTTTCAACGCCTCTGCCAACAAGGTGGTTTCCTGCCACAACTGCTGTTGCTCTGCCGCATCCAGCTCGAACAGCTCACTGATACCAGCGCGCTTGGGCACCAGAATGAACCATGGGTAATTGGCATCCTTGCTCAGCAGCAACTGGCACAGCGGAAACTCTCCCAACACCAGCGAATCCTGCTGCAAACGCGAATCGAGGACGAACACGGCATATCTCCTTCAGGCAATACATCCCGCTTCAGGCGGAAAACAGGGCAGCAAGGATACCTTGCACACTCCCGGTAACACAGCGCTACTTTTCGCACCAAAATGAGGCCACCTGCCCGCCCCTCCCACACTGACCACCCCACAAACGACGCTGGATGAACAAGTCGCGGTAACACTTTGACTCTAAGGGCAACTTTATAATTTTTAATGATTCTCGATCGCACAAATCACACAAGCAGCCTTCGCCCCGCGTTTACGGGACTTTCCGACCCTCGGTAGCAGGTTTTGTGAAAATTTCATGAACTGTTGCGAATTTTGAGCACGCTTGTTGCATTCCCTTCACGCCAAGTCGGCACGACATCTGCAGTCACAGGTGTACGCGACAAATAACAACAGCGACATGGGTTACCAGGGAGTTTCCTCAACCGGAATCGGCAGTTACAGATTCGTTACGGTGACAGGAATAGCGCTGAGGTTATACGGCCCCTGAACCGGGGCGTGATTTGCGACATGGAAATACTTAAAAGCGACACGGTGAAAAAGTTCCGCAAAGAGTGCTTATAGCCATATCGCCAACAACAGTCTGCGTGCTATACATTTTCGCCGACATAAAAAGAAAGAGCTGCCCCATATAACTAAAAGACTTGGACGCAGCGGTACTCTTCCTAAAAACCAAAGGAGCAAATCACGATGCGCGTGATGAAGTGGAGCATGATCGCCCTGGCCGTTTCGGCAGGGACCTCGCAGTTGGCAATGGCCTCGGCACAGGACGAGTCCAAAGGTTTCATCGAAGACAGCAAGCTGAGCGTCAAGACCCGCATGCTGTATTTCAGCCGTGACTTCCGTAACAACGAAGGCGGCCAGAGCCGTCGCGAAGAAACCGGCCTGGGCTTCGTCGGCACCTTCGAGTCCGGCTTCACCCAAGGCACCGTGGGTGTGGGTGTCGACGCCATCGGCATGCTCGGCCTGAAACTGGACAGCGGCAAGGGCCGTGCCGGTACCGGCCTGTTCCCGACCGGTTCCGACGGCCGTTCGCAGGATGACTACTCCAAGGGCGGCGGCGCGGTCAAATTCCGCATCTCCGACACCGTGCTGAAAGTGGGTGACCAGTTCACCGCGCTGCCGGTCTTCGCCACCGATGACAGCCGCCTGCTGCCAGAAATCGCCCAGGGCACCCTGATCACCAGCAACGAGATCGAAGGGCTGACCCTGCACGCTGGTCACTTCACCAGCCTGACTGCCCAGGAACAAACCAACCGCGACAGCTTCGGCCTGAAGGAAGCCAACGTGGTCGGCGGCACCTACGCCTTCACCGACAACCTCAGCACCAGCCTGTACTACTCGAAGGTTGAAGACTACTGGCGCAAATACTACGCCAACGTCAACTGGGCGCTGCCAATCTCCGACAATCAAGGCCTGGTGTTCGACTTCAACATCTATGACACCAAGAGCGAAGGCTCTGCCGAGTACCGCGCATTCGATGGCGAGAAGCTGGACAACCGCGCGTTCAGCCTGTCGGGCGCCTACAACATCGGCGCTCACACCTTCACCCTGGCCTACCAGAAAGTCACCGGCGACGGCGACTATGGTTATGGTATCGACGGTGGCGGCACCATCTTCCTGGCCAACTCCGTGGCCCGCTCCGACTTCAACGCCGAAGACGAGAAATCCTGGCAGGCTCGCTACGACCTGAACTTTGCCGAATACGGCATTCCAGGCCTGACCTTCATGACCCGTTATGTACGCGGTTCCGACGCCAACGTCGCCGGCACCACCAACGGCAAAGAATGGGAACGCGACGTCGACATCAAGTACGTCCTGCAGGAAGGCCCGGCGAAAGACCTGAGCTTCCGCGTGCGTCAAGCCACCTACCGTTCTTCCGATGGTGTCTACTACGATTCCCCATCGATCGACGAACTGCGCCTGATCGTGGAGTACCCGCTGAGCATCCTGTAAGCCTGGCTTGCAGTGCCCCGCACCTGAAAAAGCCCGGCAATCACGCCGGGCTTTTTCTTGGCTGACAAGTGTCACGCCCTGGGGCATCCTGTACGCCTTCGTTTCCCCCCCGTACAATGCGGGGCTATTTCAACGTCTTAGGCAATCGACACGGCTAACCATGCGCACCAGTCAATATTTGCTCGCCACCCAGAAAGAAACCCCTGCCGACGCAGTGGTCATCAGCCATCAGCTCATGCTGCGTGCCGGCATGATCCGCAAACTGGCCTCCGGCCTGTACACCTGGCTGCCGATGGGCTTGCGGGTAATGCGCAAGGTCGAAGCCGTGGTGCGTGAGGAAATGAACGCCGCCGGCGCCCTGGAAGTGCTGATGCCGAGCATCCAGCCCGCCGAGCTGTGGCAGGAATCCGGTCGCTGGGAGCAATACGGCCCTGAGCTGCTGCGCCTGAAAGACCGCCACCAGCGCGACTTCTGCGTTGGCCCTACCCACGAAGAAGTGATCACCGACCTGGCCCGTAACGAGCTGTCCAGCTATAAACAGCTGCCGCTCAACCTGTACCAGATCCAGACCAAGTTCCGTGACGAGATCCGCCCGCGCTTCGGCCTGATGCGTGGCCGCGAGTTCATCATGAAGGACGCCTACTCGTTCCATGCCGACCAGGCTTCCCTGCAGGAAACCTATGATCGCATGCACCAGGCGTACACCAATGTGTTCACCCGCCTGGGCCTGGACTTCCGCCCTGTGCAGGCCGATACCGGCTCGATCGGTGGCAGCTACTCGCACGAGTTCCACGTGCTGGCCGAGTCTGGCGAAGATGACGTGATCTTCAGCGACAGCTCCGACTACGCCGCCAACATCGAGAAGGCCGAAGCCATCCCGCGTGAAACCGTGCGCCCTGCCCCTACCGAGGAGCTGCGCCTGGTCGACACCCCGAATGCCAAGACCATCGCCCAGTTGGTGGAAAACCACGGCCTGCCGATCGAAAAGACCGTCAAGACCCTGATCGTACGCGGTGCCGAAGAGGGCAAGCTGATTGCCCTGATCGTCCGTGGCGACCACGAACTGAACGAAATCAAGGCCACAAAGCTGGAACAGGTTGCCGACCCGCTGGTCATGGCCACCGAAGCCGAACTGCGCGACGCCATTGGCGCCGGCGCCGGCTCGCTCGGCCCGCTCAACCTGCCACTGGAAATCATCATCGACCGCTCGGTTGCCCTGATGAGCGACTTCGGCATCGGCGCCAACATCGACGACAAGCACTACTTCGGCGTCAACTGGGAGCGCGACCTGCCGGTGCCACAGGTTGCCGACCTGCGTAACGTGGTCGAAGGCGACCCAAGCCCGGACGGCCAGGGCACCCTGGTTATCAAGCGCGGCATCGAAGTGGGCCACATCTTCCAGCTGGGCACCAAGTACAGCGAGGCGCTGAAGTGCCAAGTGCTGGGCGAGAACGGCAAGCCGGTCGTACTGTCGATGGGTTGCTACGGCATTGGCGTGTCCCGTGTGGTTGCAGCTGCCATCGAGCAGAGCTATGACGACAAGGGCATCATCTGGAACGACGCCCTGGCTCCGTTCCAGATTGCCCTGGTCCCACTGCGCTACGAAACCGACGTGGTCCGCGAAGCAACCGACAAGCTGTATGCCGAACTGACTGCCGCCGGCTATGAAGTGCTGCTGGACGACCGCGACAAGAAAACCAGCCCAGGCATCAAGTTTGCCGACATGGAGCTGATCGGCATCCCACACCGCATCGTCGTCAGCGATCGCGGCCTGGCCGAAGGCAACCTGGAGTACAAGCACCGCACCGAGCAGGACGCCCAGGCGTTGCCGCTCAATGAAGTGCTGACCTTCCTGCAGGCCCGCGTTCGCCGCTGATAACCAATGCACGAGTGATCATGTACAAGCGAAGTACCTTTACCCTTGGGGGCGCCGCACTGTGCGGCGCCCTGCTCGTCAGCGGCTGCGCCAACCAGATGTCCCAGCGCAGCGACCATGAGGAGCGCGTCGAGCGCAAACTGCTCGAGCATACCCTGCAGATCGATGTCGGCGAGCCGAAGGTGATGGAGCTTCCGCAGCGACGTGTGCGCGTGCATGAGCAAAAGCGCTTCGAAGTCACCGAATTCGAAGTGACCCGTCGTTATGACCGCTACACGCCTTACCAACCCTGGCGGGAGATCTACGAGATCCCGCTGGGTGCAGTGGCCGTGGTGGCGGGTGTCGGCGCCAATGTGGTCAACGTCTTCGCCTTGGGTAACCTGCCGCAAAGTATCACCCACGACTGGCTCAGCTATGGCGTGGATGGGCTCAACCCGTTCATGAACGTGCCATCCAACGGCCGCGCCCAGCAGAACCTGGCCGGGATCAGCGAAGTGCAGAAAGGCAAGCGCGAGGAATCCATCAGCCTGCCCTGGAGCGAGCGCCTGGTCGAGGTCAAGGCCGGCAAGATGACCCACGAGCTGACCACCGACCGCAACGGCGTGCTGCGCCTGAACCTGCTCGACAGCCCGTTCTCCGAGCAGAACCTCAACCACGTCGGCACCCTGCACCTGCAAGTACTTGACGAGGACAATGCGGTACGAGGCGATGCCAGCCTGTTGGTCAGCGCCACCCTGCGCAATAAGCTGCTCGAAGCCCATGAGCTGATCTTCGATGACCTCGAAGATGATGATGTCGGCCAGTGGGTGCACCGGGTCAAGCGCCTGTCCGAACTGGGCCTTGAAGAGGAAGCCAGTGAAATGGAACAGAGCCTGATCGAGCTGACCCGCAACGATCCGGAGCTGCAGCAGGAGTTCCTGCAGTCGCTTACCAAGGCCACTGGCCGGTTGGTGGCGGATCCAGGCGTGCATTAATAGAAGGGGCTGCATTGCAGCCCCTTTCATTTGGGCGGGAACAGCTCCAACTGTTCATGCGCGCCCCGCAAGTCACGCAACCTCACCCCTACCCCTAGCAAGCGCACCGGCTTGCCGCCACGGGCGAACGCCTGCCCCAGCAATTGCCGATAACTCTTCAGGTCCCGGCCCGCCCCGGCCTGCTCCATGGTGGTCTGGCTGAAGTCATGGAACTTGACCTTGACGAACGGTTTGTCTGGCCGGTAACTGCTGTCCATTCGGGCGATGCGTTCGTTCAGGCTATCCAGCAACTCTGGCAGCCGCGCCAGGCAACTGGCCAGGTCTGGCAGGTCGGTGTCGTAGGTGTTTTCCACACTCACCGACTGGCGTCGGCTGTCGTTATGCACCGCACGCTCATCGATCCCTCGCGCCAGCCCCCACAACCGCTCGCCAAAACTGCCGAACTCACGCACCAATGCCAGCCGTGACCACTCACGCAAATGCAGGCAGGTTTCGATGCCCAGCCGCGTCAGTTTGTCGGCCGTCACCTTACCCACCCCATGCAACCTGGCCACCGGCAAGGCTGCAACGAACGTTTCCACTTCATTTGGGGTAATCACGAACAGCCCATTGGGTTTGCGCCAGTCACTGGCGATCTTGGCCAGAAACTTGTTAGGCGCCACGCCAGCCGACACGGTGATATGCAGGGTGCGGGCAACACGCCGGCGAATATCCTCGGCAATGCGCGTGGCGCTGCCCGAATACCACTGGCTGTCGCTGACATCCAGATAGGCTTCGTCCAGGGACAAAGGCTCGATGAGCTCCGTGTAATCGCGAAAGATCGTGTGGATTTCCCGCGAGGCCTCACGGTAGGCCTCGAAGCGCGGCTTGACGATCAACAGATCGGGGCAAAGCTTCAGCGCATGCCGCGATGACATGGCCGAGCGCACACCATAGGCACGCGCTTCATAGTTGCAGGTGGCGATTACCCCGCGATGGTCGGGCGAGCCCCCCACCGCCATGGGGCGACCGGCCAGGCGCGGGTCGTCACGCATCTCGATCGCAGCGTAGAAACAATCGCAGTCGACGTGGATGATCTTGCGCAAGGACATGGACGACCGTCAGCACTGTAAATTCATACAGATAGTATCGCATGCGCCCTGCTCTGAAACAGCTCACCTGCCTTGCTACACGATAATCGGCCTGAAAGCCCCGCCGTGACTGAGCTGAACACGGTCATGAAGCGCTAAGGGTTTGAACAAAAAAGGTTTTTCCAAAACAATTGCTTGACATCAGTGCGTAAATCCGTAGAATTCGATCTCACAGGCGCGGGATGGAGCAGCCTGGTAGCTCGTCGGGCTCATAACCCGAAGGTCGTCGGTTCAAATCCGGCTCCCGCAACCAGATTCGAGAAAAGGCCACTGCTAACGCAGTGGCCTTTTTCTTTTGCCCGTTAAAAAGCTTTTTCGAAAAAACATCGACAAATCAAAGCCTAGCGCTTGACATATAAACTACACGCTGTAGAATCCGCCCCACTGACGCGGGATGGAGCAGCCTGGTAGCTCGTCGGGCTCATAACCCGAAGGTCGTCGGTTCAAATCCGGCTCCCGCAACCAGATTCAAGAAAAGGCCACTGTTAACACAGTGGCCTTTTTCTTTGCCTGCTGATAAGCATTCGCGAAAAAACGTCGAAAAATCAAAGCCTAGCGCTTGACATAAAAACCACACACTGTAGAATCCGCCCCACTGACGCGGGATGGAGCAGCCTGGTAGCTCGTCGGGCTCATAACCCGAAGGTCGTCGGTTCAAATCCGGCTCCCGCAACCATATTCGTCAGAACAAACCCCGCCTGTGTAAAGCAGCGCGGGGTTTGTTGCTTTATACCTCCCTGACTTTCGTCGCCTCGATTTTCCCTCCCCTCATGCCAACCCGCAGGCTTGAGATGTCGTGCCCAGGATGAACTATCTTTAACCCTGCCAAGCCGCTGCAAACGCCTGAGGCCGGAGTAACATTGGATACGTTTTCCTAAGGGACTTTCACTTGGCCGCACCTTTCCTTCACCTCGCGCTGCATGCCCGGGGCAACTCATGACTTCGCACAATCCCGAACCTCCGGTGCCACTCGCTACGGCGCTACCCGGTGCTGTGCAGCGCCTGCCCCTACTCGAACGCCTGAGTCGCTACCGCCAGCCCATAGGCCTGATGGTGACCCTGTTACTGTTCACGATGGCCTTGATTGCCTGCCGCCACCTGCTGAGCGAGCTGGACATCTATGCCTTGCACGATGCCATGCTCAGCGTGCCCACCCAGTCATTGCTGGGCGCCTTGCTGGCGACGGTGATCGGCTTTGTGATCCTGCTGGGCTACGAGTGGTCGGCCAGCCGCTATGCGGGCGTGAAACTGCCAGCACGCAGCCTGGCACTGGGCGGCTTCAGCGCCTTTGCCATCGGCAACGCCATCGGCCTGTCGATGCTCTCTGGCGGCTCGGTTCGCTATCGCCTGTACGCACGGCAAGGGCTTGGTGCTGGCGAAGTCGCACGCATGACCGTGTTTGCCAGCCTGTCACTTGGCTGCGCGCTGCCGCCCCTGGCCGCCTTGGCGACATTGAGCAACCTGCCGGCGGCCTCGACAGCGCTGGGGTTGGCGCCCGGCCTGCTGGCAGCTGTTGCCAGCGCCGTGCTGGTGGTGTCTGCCTTACTGGTAATTGGCTTGTACCGCCGACGCCTGGCCGAGCAACCGGCGGCCAATAACCTGCTCGTTCAACTGGGGCGGCGCACACTTCGCCTGCCGGATGCACGCCTGGCGGCCCTGCAATTGCTGATTACCGCGTTGGATGTGGCGGCGGCTGCCACCGTGCTCTACCTGTTGCTGCCCGAAGCCCCTCCTTTCGGCGCGTTCGTGCTGGTGTACCTGCTGGCCTTGGCTGCGGGCGTGCTCAGCCACGTACCGGGCGGCGTCGGGGTGTTCGAAGCGATCCTGCTGGCGGCCTTTGCCGACCAGCTCGGTGCCGCGCCGCTGGCGGCAGCCTTGCTGCTGTACCGGCTGATCTATGTGGTACTGCCACTGCTGCTGGCCTGCGTGTTGCTGCTGGCCAATGAAGCCCGACGCCTGCTGTTTGCGCAACAGGCCATCAAGGCCGCTTCGGGGCTGGCCGCGCCGATCCTGTCGATCCTGGTGTTCCTGTCCGGCGTGGTGCTGCTGTTTTCCGGTGCCACGCCCGAGATAGATACGCGCCTGGAGCATATGGGCTTCCTGGTGCCACACCGGCTGATCGATGCCTCTCATTTCGGCGCCAGCCTGATCGGTGTGCTCTGCCTGCTGCTGGCCCAAGGCCTGCGCCGGCGCCTGTCCGCCGCCTGGCTACTGACCACCGTGCTGTTGCTGGTCGGCGCCCTGCTGTCGCTGTTGAAGGGCTTTGACTGGGAAGAGGCTTGCCTGCTGACCTTTACCGCCGCCCTGCTCGCGCTGTTCCGCCGCTCGTTCTATCGCCCCAGCCGACTGCTGGAGCTGCCCTTCTCGCCGGTGTTCCTGGTGGCCAGCGCCTGTACGGTGGGCGCATCAGTGTGGCTTCTGCTGTTCGCCTACCAGGATGTGCCTTACAGCCATCAGCTGTGGTGGCAGTTCACCCTCGATGCCGATGCGCCACGGGGCCTGCGCGCCGCCATGGGCAGTGCCTTGCTGCTGGCTGCCGTGGCACTGACGTGGCTGCTGCGTACAGCGCCACCCGTGATCCACCTGCCTGACGAAGAAGAGTTGCAACGCGCCAACCGTATCCTGCAGGCCTCCGACCAGCCCGACGGTGGCCTGGCGCTGACTGGCGACAAGGCGTTGCTGTTCCACCCGCGTGGTAACGCGTTCCTCATGTATGCCCGGCGCGGCCGCAGCCTGGTGGCGTTGTACGACCCGATAGGCCCGGCCCAGGAACGCGCCGAGATGATCTGGCAGTTCCGCGACCTGTGCGACCTGCACCACGCACGCCCCGTGTTCTATCAGGTGCGCGCAGAGAACCTGCCGTTCTACATGGACATCGGCCTGACCGCATTGAAGCTCGGTGAAGAAGCCCGGGTCGACTTGCGCCGCTTCGACCTTGAAGCCAAAGGCAAGGAGATGAAAGACCTGCGCTACACCTGGAACCGCGGCGGACGCGATGGCCTGAGCCTGGAGATCCATGAGCCCGGCCACGCCCCGCTGGCTGAGCTGAAGGAAATTTCCGACGCCTGGCTCGGCGGCAAGAACGTGCGCGAGAAAGGCTTCTCGCTGGGGCGCTTCAGCCCAGACTACCTGCAGCACTTCCGCATAGCCCTGATTCGCTTCCAGGGCCGCCCGGTAGCCTTCGCCAACCTGCTGGAAACCCATGGAAACGAACTGGCCAGCCTCGACCTGATGCGTGCGCACCCCGAAGCGCCAAAGCTGACCATGGAATTCATGATGATCGGCTTGATCCTGCATTACAAAAGCCATGACTACGGGCGTTTCAGCCTGGGCATGGTACCGCTGTCCGGCCTGCAACCAAGGCGCGGCGCACCCTTGACCCAGCGCTTGGGTTCGCTGGTGTTCCGCCGTGGTGAGCAGCTTTACAACTTCCAGGGGCTTCGACGCTTCAAGGACAAGTTCCAGCCGGACTGGGAACCCCGCTACATGGCCGTGCCAGCCGGGCTCGACCCGCTGGTGGCACTGGCCGACACCGCCGCCCTGATTGCAGGCGGCCTGACTGGATTGGTGAAACGCTGATGACCCGACGCTTTTTGTTGTACCTGCTGGTTCCCCTGCTGCTGGCCGCCCTGGGTGGTGCGCTGGCCTTCTGGCTGTGGACGCGCCCGGCCCCCGAGGCGCGCCTGGAACAGTTGAGCATCAATGACACCAGCATCACCCGTGTTACCCCTGGCGTGCACCCCAAGGCCCGGGTGGCCATCGGCGTGCCACAAGACCAGGCACTGACGGGCAAGCAACTGCTCGACCTGAGCCAGGCCGGTGAAGCCCAGTTGGTGCAGGTGATTCTGCCGCCTGGCGACTGCAGCAAGCAGCAACAGGCCATGGACCAGGCGCTGAACCAACTGCAGGAAAAACCGACCTTGGTCGCCGGCATCGGCCCCGGTGCCGTCCAAGCCTGGCGCTGGCTGGCCAGCCAGAACGATGACAAGGCGCGGGCCATTTCCGTGGGCTTCACCCTCGAACAGCCTGACTGCCAGGCACCGCTGCCCAAATCGGCTGCCCATGGCCACTGGAACGTCGCCTGGAACGACAACCCGGATGACGCCAGCGCCGCCTTCGTGCGCGACCAGGCCAACGCCGAAACCAGCATCAGCGACTACGACATCCACTTGCCACAAGTGCTCAAGGCGCAACTGACCCAAGCCCTGGTCGGCCGCGACGGTAACGCACTGGCCATCCCGGTGGTCGAAGTGCCGGCCGGGCAAACCACAGACACGGTTACCTTGTTCCTCTCTGGTGATGGCGGCTGGCGCGATCTGGACCGCGACGTGGCCGGGGAAATGGCCAAGCTGGGTTACCCGGTGGTGGGCATCGACACGCTGCGCTACTACTGGCAGCACAAGACCCCGGAACAAAGCGCCGCCGACCTTTCCGAGCTGATGCATCACTACCGGCAGAAGTGGGGGACCAAGCGCTTCGTCTTGACCGGCTATTCGTTCGGCGCCGACGTGCTGCCGGCGATCTACAACCGCCTGCCCGTCGAGGACCAGCAGCGTATCGACGCGGTGATGCTGCTAGCCTTTGCGCGCAGTGGCAGCTTCGAGATCGAGGTCGAGGGTTGGCTGGGCAAGGAAGGCCAGGAAGCGCCAACCGGGCCGGAAATGGCCAAGCTGCCAGCGTCCAAGGTCGTGTGCGTATATGGCGTCGAGGAAACCGACGAGAGCGGTTGCACGGAAAAGACGGCAGTAGGTGAGCGCCTGAAACTGCCTGGCGGGCACCACTTCGACGAGAACTACCCGGCACTCGCCAAGCGGTTGATTGGCGAGATCGAAACGCGCCAAGGCAAGTCCAGCGTAGCTGAGCAGAACTGACAAGGCTCAGGGCCGCTCTGCGGCCCTGAGCCTGCTGTATAACCCCATTCAGATCTCGACCTGGGTCCCTAGCTCGATCACCCGGTTCAACGGCAGGTTGAAGAAGCGCAAGTTGCCGTTGGCATTCTTCAGCAAGAACGCGAACAGGTTGCCCCGCCAGCGCGACATCCCCTCCAGCCGTGACGCGATCACCGTCTCGCGGCTGAGGAAGTAAGTGGTGCGCATGGGCGTGAAGTCCAGGCCATCCAGATGACACAGCTTCAACGCGGCAGGCACGTCCGGCTCATCCATGAACCCAAAGTGCAGCAATACCCGGAAGAATCCGTCGCCATAGGCTTCCACCTCGAAACGCTCATGTTCCGGCACCCGGGGCCGGTCCTCGCTGACCACAGTCAGCAGCACCACCTGGCTGTGCAGCACCTGGTTGTGCAACATGTTGTGTAACAGCGCATGCGGCACGGCATCGGAGCGTGCAGTCAGAAACACCGCCGTACCCTCGACCCGGTGCGGTGGCTGAATGCGGATGCTGCTGATGAACAATGGCAATGGCAGCGCCCCTTCATCGATGCGCTCGACCAGAATCTGCTTGCCGCGCTTCCAGGTGCTCATCAGCAGGTACAGCACACCACCGGCCAACACCGGGAAGGCACCGCCCTGAGCGATTTTCGGCACGTTGGCGGCGAAGAACAGCCCGTCGACCAGCAGGAAGCCGACCAGAATCGGCACTGCGAGCAGCGGCGGCCACTTCCACAGCAGCAGCATCACCGCTGACACCAGGACGGTGGTGATCAGCATGGTACCGGTCACCGCAACCCCGTAGGCAGCCGCAAGGGCACCTGACGACTCGAAACCGATGACCAGCAACACCACGCCCACCATCAGCGTCCAGTTCACCGCACCAATGTAGATCTGCCCCTGCTCGTCGCTTGAGGTGTGCTGAATCTGCATGCGCGGAATATAGCCCAGCTGGATGGCCTGGCGGGTCAGGGAGAAGGCCCCGGAAATCACCGCCTGCGAGGCGATAACCGTGGCCATGGTGGCCAGCCCGACCAACGGCAGCAGCGCCCAGCCCGGCGCCAGCAGATAGAACGGATTGCGCGCGGCCTCCGGGTTTTGCAGCAGCAATGCACCCTGGCCGAAGTAATTGAGCACCAGCGCCGGGAGCACCAGGATGAACCAGGCCCGGGCAATCGGCTTGCGGCCAAAGTGCCCCATGTCGGCGTACAGCGCCTCGGCCCCCGTCAGCGCCAGCACGACCGCGCCGAGAATGGCCACGCCGATGCCAGGGTGCACCACGAAGAAATTGACTGCCCAGGCCGGGTTGAACGCCTTGAGTACTTCCGGGCTCTGCGAGATGCCATGCACACCCAGCGCGCCCAGCGCCAGGAACCAGGTAACCATGATAGGACCAAACAGCTTGCCGATCTTCTCGGTGCCGTGCCGCTGTACCAGGAACAGTGCCACCAGCACCACCAGCGAAATTGGCACCACCCAGTGGTCGATACCGTCGAAGGCCAGGCCCACGCCCTCCACTGCCGACAGCACCGACACCGCCGGGGTGATCATACTGTCGCCATAGAACAGCGAAGCGCCGATCAAGCCACAGATCACCATCAGTGTGCGCAGCCGCGGGTACGCCGCCGTGGCCCGCCGCGCCAGTGCGGTCAGCGCCATGGTGCCGCCCTCCCCCTGGTTATCGGCGCGCAAGATGAACATCACGTACTTGAACGACACCACCCACAGCAGCGACCACAGGATCAGCGAGAGGATCCCCAGCACGCCATCATGGTTGACCGACACCCCGTAGCCGCCGGTAAAGACTTCCTTGAGGGTATACAACGGGCTGGTGCCGATATCGCCATAAACCACCCCGACCGCCGCCACCAGCAGGCCCACCGACCGCGATGCCCCCTGCTTCCCCTCGTGCCCGCTCTCAGCGTGACTGCTTGCCTGAACCATCGACCACTCCCGCAAACGGCCATCACGGCCCTTGGTAATCAATCTGCCACCAGGCCCTGGAAGGTACCCCGGCACAACGGCGCGAAGCATAGCGCAGCGTTCGTCGTATTTCTGCTGGTCAAGCGCCCTTGCGCTCGCTGGAATTGCGCACTTTTTGATCAGAGGCGCCAAAAGCGCCCGTCAAGTTCGCCCCCGATTCCGGCCGGGCGACCTGCATTCAATACCGAGGTTAGTCATGCCCACCACACCCGCCACCCCCAAGGTAGGTTTCGGTTTGGAAGGCCTGGATTGCCCTGATGACTCTCAATCCATACTTGAACGTTGATCTCAACCTATACCGCTCATCCCCTGATCAAGAAGAATCACACGCTGACACAAGCGTCACCTTGTACAACTTAGATGAGCGCCCTATTATCCAGCTACGCCATTGACGCATAGCAGGGACTGCATGATCTTCATCGAGACCCCAGTATTCACCTCCGATCTCAGGAGCACCTGGATGATGAAGAATACCGGGCTTTGCAGGCCTATCTGGCCGAGCATCCCGAAGCCGGTTCTCTCCTGGAGGAAACCGGCGGCCTCAGAAAGATCCGCTGGGCAGCCAAGGGCAAGGGCAAGAGTGGGGGTGTACGAGTGATCTACTACCACGTCACTGCAGCCCACCAGATCCGTATGATTCTGATCTATCGCAAGGGCATCGTGGATACCTTGACAAGCAGTCAGAAAGCGCAGCTTCGCGCACTAAACAAAGGGTGGAAATAATGGAAAAGCATCTCTTCGATCGTCTTGTGGAAAGCATGACTCAGATGGATGAGATCGATCGCGGTGAGCGTCAGCCCTCGCGTGAGTTCCACGTAGACGCACTTCAAGTCAAAAAGATTCGTCAAGCCACTGGCCTTTCCCAGGCTGCGTTTGCCAAACGTATCGATGTCGCAGTAGGAACTCTACGGAATTGGGAACAGGGCCGTCGCGAACCTGAAGGACCAGCTCGTGCCTTGCTTCGAGCGATTCATAACGATCCCGAACATGTACTTGCGGCCTTGAGCTAAGTACACGAAAGCCACCAGGCCCTAGAAGGTACCCCGGCACAACGGCGCGAAGCATAGCGCAGCGTTCGTCGTATTTCTGCTGGTCAAGCGCCCTTGCGCTCGCTAGAATTGCGCACTTTTTGATCAGAGGCGCCAAAAGCGCCCGTCAAGTTCGCCCCCGATTCCGGCCGGGCGACCTGTATTCAATACCGAGGTTAGTCATGTCCACCACGCCCGCCACCCCCAAGGTAGGTTTCGTAAGCCTGGGTTGCCCAAAAGCCCTGGTCGACTCCGAGCGCATCCTGACCCAGCTGCGCATGGAAGGCTATGAAGTCGTACCCACCTACGAGGACGCCGACGTGGTGGTGGTCAACACCTGCGGCTTCATCGACAGCGCCAAGGCCGAATCGCTGGAAGTGATCGGCGAAGCCATCAAGGAAAACGGCAAGGTGATCGTCACCGGCTGCATGGGCGTCGAAGAAGGCAGCATCCGTGACGTGCACCCAAGCGTGCTGTCGGTCACTGGCCCGCAGCAGTACGAGCAGGTAGTCAACGCCGTTCACGAAGTGGTGCCGCCGCGTCAGGACCACAACCCGCTGATCGACCTGGTGCCGCCACAGGGCGTCAAGCTGACCCCGCGCCACTATGCCTACCTGAAGATCTCCGAAGGCTGCAACCACAGCTGCAGCTTCTGCATCATCCCGTCGATGCGCGGCAAGCTGGTCAGCCGCCCGGTGGGTGAAGTGCTGAGCGAGGCCGAGCGCCTGGTCAAGGCCGGGGTGAAGGAAATCCTGGTGATTTCCCAGGACACCAGCGCCTACGGCGTCGACGTCAAGTACAAGACCGACTTCTGGAACGGCCGCCCGGTGAAGACCCGCATGCTCGAGCTGTGCGAAGCACTGAGCAGCCTGGGCGCCTGGGTACGCCTGCACTATGTGTACCCTTACCCGAACGTTGACGACGTGATCCCGCTGATGGCTGCCGGCAAGATCCTGCCGTACCTGGACATCCCGTTCCAGCACGCCAGCCCGAAAGTGCTCAAGTCGATGAAGCGCCCGGCCTTCGAAGACCGCACCCTGGCGCGCATCAAGAACTGGCGCGAGCAATGCCCTGAGCTGGTGATCCGTTCCACCTTCATCGTCGGCTTCCCGGGCGAGACCGAGGAAGACTTCCAGTACCTGCTGGACTGGCTGACCGAAGCCCAGCTCGACCGCGTGGGCTGCTTCCAGTACTCGCCGGTAGAAGGCGCCCCGGCCAACGACCTGGGCCTGGCCGAAGTACCGGACGACGTCAAGCAAGAGCGCTGGGACCGCTTCATGGCCCACCAGCAGGCCATCAGTGCTGCCCGCCTGCAATTGCGCATCGGCAAGGAAATCGACGTGCTGATCGACGAAGTCGAGGAACAAGGTTCGGTTGGCCGCAGCTTCTTCGATGCACCGGAAATCGACGGCAGCGTGTTCATCGATGGCGACCATGGTTTCAAGCCAGGCGACAAAGTGCGTTGCCGTGTGGTGGATGCCGACGAGTACGACATGTGGGCTGAACCCATCTAAAACGGCTGAAGCCTGCAAAGCCCCTGCCCCGGCGTTCTCCATAGGGAATGACCGGCGCAGGGGCTTTTTTGTCAGAACGTGTGAAACAGCATCAGGCCGCCCTCGGCATCCGGGCTGGCATCCGAGAAGCCTTTGACTGCATAGAGTTGGACTTTCCACTGCGGGTTGAGCTTGTGGGTGAGGAACAGGGTAAGCTCCTTGATCTGCGCCCCGGTCGAGACCACTTTCTGCCGCCAATCGTAGGAGGCGCCGGCCGAAGTACCGACCGCCACCGGCAGGGCAAAGCCGAGACTGGCAAATACCGGGTCATCGAAGTCGCTATCGGGCGGGTCACCGAACTTCTTCCAACCCAGCGTCGCGAAACCGGTGACCGGGCCAAAGCCCTTGGCTATGTCGACCTGGGTGGTGTAGTCGTACTGGCCGGTGCCCAGGCACTGGTCTTCATCAGCGGTAGGGAATTTGACCTTGCCGATCAGGTCCAGCATCAGGCCGCCGTCACGACCATCGAGCAGTGCATAAGCGGCGCTGGCAACCGTGTCACCCAACCCGCTTTCCACGTCTCGGCAACCACCGGGCAAGGGGTCACCATTGGGGCCGACTTCGGGGTTGGTGATACGCAACCAAGGCACGGTAACCTTGTAGGTCATGGGGCCGCTCTCATACTTGCCGACCACCGGCACATACCAGATTTCCGAAGTGGTGCCGGTACCATAGTCGCCACTTGAATAATCCATGCCAATGGCGGCACTGAAGGTATCGGCCAGCGCCGACACGCAGGTGCACGAGAGCAAACAGGCGAACAGAGGGAGCGTGGGTCTCATTTGCAACTCAGTACTCTTTCGGGAAGCATGGCCAGACTTACCCAGCCTAGTTGGCTAACGCCCGGATCGCTCTGGATGCTCGACTTTTTCCACCGTCTCTGCCTTTTCCGGCCTCTCCACCTTTTCAACTTTCTCTGGTAACTCCACCTTTTCGACTCTCTCGACCTTTTCGACCTTTTCGACCCGTTCAGGCTTTTCGACTTTTTCGACTTTTTCGACTTTTTCGACTTTTTCGACTTTCTCGACCTTCTCGACCTTCTCGACCTTCTCGACCTTCTCGACCTTCTCGACCTTCTCGACCTTCTCGACCTTCTCGACCTTCTCGACCTTCTCGACTTTCTCGGGCTTCTCGACCTTGTCTACTTTTTCGACCTTTCCGGTGTTTTCGACTTCGACCTTCTCAACCCGATCGGAGCTACCACTGTTGCTGCGCGTCGATTGCTCCAATGCGTCGAGGTGTACCGACTTTCCCGACTTTTCACCGCTGCCATGGTCACTGGAGCCGTCAACGGCACTGCGCCCACTGTGATCATCGCTGTTTTCATCGCGATCGCTGGCCCCATCGCTTGCGCCATGACCGCTGCTGGAGCCGCCGGAGCTACTTCCGTCATGCTCACCACCGTGCCCCGACTGGCTTCTGTCAGGATTGTCGACACGGTCGTCCTGGAATTCCACGCGGGTTGCCCGCAGCTCGTGAGTTCCATTGAGCACCCCGCTCACCCGCACACGTTGATCAAGCGCCAACGCCGCTGGCTGCCGACCGACAATTACGGTGCCCTGCCCCAATGTCACATTGAGACCTGCAACCACCAACTGCCGAGCTTGTGTACGCTGTACCAGCCCTTCAACCACCGCCTGCTGGACACGACCAGCAAAAGGCAGGCTCGGGTCTGGACGGGTTTGTGCCACTTCAAGCTGGCGCCCGGTCCACTGGCCGCGCACCAGCACCTCACGAGCAGGCGCCACACGGGTACCCAACTTCAACCCTTGAAGGCTGCCAGTGCGATCAACCGCGCCGATGGCGCTGGCCTCCCTCAACCCCGGTGCCCGTTCGATACGGGTCGCCACGACTTCTCCCCGGGCATCGCGCAGGCCGCTGACCCTCACGGGCTCACCCGGGCGCAACCCTTCAGCTACCCGCGCGCCAGCGGCCAGCCGCACGGGTTGCCCCATGACCCGCAGTGGGGCCGAGGCATTGGGCAGCGCCGTCAACGGCCCTTCAAAGACGTTGAGGATCGAAATGCGCCCCGCTTGCAGGCCGCGCTGGGTGGCGAATGCCTCCACCGCCACCACCTGCCCGATCGCCAGGTGACCACTGCTGGCAGGCGCACCGTTCTCACTCACCGGTACGTCCTTGCCATAGTGCACTTCCATGCCATTGACGCAGATCGAGGCGAAGCCGGTGATGGTACCGACGATGCCTGTACCCCCAGTACCACCCGGGCGCAGGATCGGCGTACCGGTACCACCTACATCACCGTGGCGCTGATCAAAGTAGGTGCCGTCCACACCCTCCGCCACCGCGCCTGTGCCGCCTGTACCACCCGGGCGTTGCTGGACTGGGGCACCGGTGCCACCGACGCCGCCATTTTCATTGCGTGCACCGGTGCCGCCCATACCGCCGGGGAACTGCAGGCCTGCGGCACCGGCCATACCCATCTCGTCACGGCTGACACACACCGGCGCTGCGGCCACCTCGGCCGGGGCCATCAGGTTCCCCCCGAAAACCAGGGCAAACATGACAGCACTGAGGTAGCGCACAGGAAGAGTCATGGGCCGGGTGTCTTCGACGGATCGGAATCGGTAGCTTCAGTGTAGAAATAAAGCCCGACAGTGATGCGCTGACGTTGTTCGATACCGGGCTCATCAGCACTCTCCAACGCTGCTGCAAGCCGGCTGAAGGCAAGTAGTGTCTGCATGCCATCCTTGGCTACCACATCTCGCAAATGCTCGACGCTGGCCGGGCTCAAGGCATCGTAGTGCACGCTACGCTCAAAAAATGGCGGGCCTTCGCCGCTGAGGTTGTGCACCGCCGCACAGGCATGGTCATGCAGGTTGTGGCCGAAGTACGCAGCCTTTTCATCAAAACCCTTCTGTGGCACGAATGCATGGGCTTGCAGGTGCACGCAATCCTGCTCATCGAGCCGCACAACGCCCAGGCGCAACCATTCGTCCAGCACCACCCGGCCGCGGATATCGGTGCTGACCTTGGCGACCAGGGCGTCGAATGAGCAATCGCCACCCACACTGGCTAGCCGCGCAAGCGCCCTCGCCTGGCCGGGTGCCGAGCAGAATGGTGGGGTGTTGGTCCATACATTGACCAACTGTGCACCTAGCGTGATGTTATCCGGCAGGGCCGCAATTGCAGTGTCACCCTCATTACGCAGCCGCCGGACATCTTTACGATGTACGCCGGTAAGCAGGCTGATGCGGCTATCGGTTGGCGCGGTGTCGTTCAGGCGAAACTCGCGATGGGCCACATCGACGAACACCTCCTTGAGCAGGTCGGTGAACATCGTGTAGGTAACCCCTTTGCGCAGCATCAGGCGCACCAGCGGGCGCATCACACGCCGCAGCGCTCTCAGCATCGACGGGGGTAAGACAGGCGATTGCATCGAGGGCATTCCTTGACAGAGGCACCCAGTATAAGACGCGGGAATTAATCCCACGCAAACCGCAATCATATCCCGGCATGGACGAGGAAAAAGCTGTCAGCGCTCATTGGAAATGACGTGATAAAGGCAAGACAGGCCAGAACCTGCTCATACAAAACCCGTCCGCTGGGTTTTGTATGGGCCACTTCGGGTCAGCGCCAATCAGCTTCTGCTGTTGTCATCCCCGGCCTCGCCGCCGGCATGAACACCGTGGTCATTACCGGGTTCGCCACCCACATGGTTGCCGTGATCGTCACCAGGTTCACCACCAACATGATTGCCGTGATCATCGCCAGGCTCACCGCCGACATGATTACCATGATCATCCCCGGGTTCCCCACCCACGTGATTGCCATGATCGTCACCCGCTTCAGCATGGTTGCTGCTGCGCCCAGCGTTTGAATTACCGTCGTGGCCACTGCCGCTGTTGCCGGCATGGCCACCACCGTCACCGCCGCTGCCGTGGCCACCACTTCCGCTTCCGCCACCATGGCCACCGCCGCCACCACTTCCACCACCACCGTGGCCACCACCACCGCCGCTTCCACCACCACCGTGGCCACCGCCACTTCCACCACCACCGTGACCACCGCCACCGCCGCTTCCACCGCCACCGTGGCCACCGCCGCCGCCACTTCCACCGCCACCGTGGCCACCGCCACCGCCACCGCCACCGCCACCGCCATCTTTAGCGTAGGCACTGGAGCCATGAGAAATCGAGTCAGGGATCAAGGCAATGGACATCGACAACACGCCAGCTACAGCAGCCGCGAGTAAAGCCTTCTTGAACAGCAGGTGGATTTGCATAGTCCGTCTCCAGGTCTTCGCCACGAGAACGCCAAATCAGTCAGTAATCTTGCTTCAGATTGAACTTATATTTACGTGGGATTTTTTCCCACGCTTAAGTAATAGACCGTCACTCCCCAGGTCTCAAGCGCTAAGCGAACAAGCCGACCGGTGGTTGGCCTGCTATGTTTTCCCTATCGCCCCAGAGGAACACCGGCATGTCTGCGCTACTGACGCTGCAAACCCCGCGCTTGTGCGACTACAGCGAGCTGGTACAAGTGTGGGAGGACTCGGTACGCGCCACCCACGACTTCCTGCCAGAGGGCTATATCCTGCTGCTGCGCGAACATGTGCTGCGCCGTTATCTCGACGCAGTGATGCTGGTCTGCTGCAAGGACCGCCAGCGCATCTGTGGTTTCGCCGGTGTCGCCAACGGGCGGGTGGACATGCTGTTCGTCGCACCTGGCTACCGTGGCCAAGGGGTAGGCAAGCGCCTGCTGCGCTATGCCATCAGCGAACTGAATGCCGAGTACCTTGACGTCAACGAGCAGAACCCGAAAGCGCTGGGCTTCTACCTGCATGAAGGTTTCGAGGTCATCGGCCGTTCGGAAACCGACGGCCTGGGCCAGCCCTATCCTCTGCTGCACATGAGGCTGATGCGCACAGTGCCTTGAGGCGGCGCCTGAATGTGCCGCGCTATGTGTCCAAAATGGCGCATCTGACACAGATTCCCATCATCTACCGCTTGCAGGCAGGTACAATGGAGGCCTTTCCCTGCCTTGCGAATTGCCCCATGTCCGAACCCGTCCGCCTGTCCAAACGCCTCATCGAGCAGCTCGGCTGCTCCCGCCGCGAGGCCGAGCAGTACATTGAAGGAGGCTGGGTAACGGTCGATGGCGTGGTGGTCGAGCAGCCGCAGTTCAAGGTTGAGCAGCAGCGCGTCGAGCTGCTGCCGGGCGCCCGTGCCGAAACCCTGGAGCCGGTGACCCTGCTGCTGAACCAGCCAGCCGGCATGGACAGTGAAGATGCCCGCGCCAGCATGAACATGGGCAGCCTCAGCGAGGCCCACCGCGAAGGCGTGCGCGCCCTGCACGGGCATTTTGCCCGGCAGGCCTGCGTGGCACCGCTGGAGCGTGGCGCCAGCGGCCTGCAGGTGTTTACCCAGGACTGGCGGGTATCCCGCAAGATCGAGGCCGACCTGCGTCGCCTGGAGCAGGAGTTCATCATTGAAGTGCGCGGCGAAACCACCCCCCAGGCGCTGGAACGCCTGGCGCGTGGGGCCATGCGCAATGACCGCGAGTTGCCCAAGGCCAAGGCCAGCTGGCAGAACGAGACACACCTGCGCATGGTGTTGAAGAACCCACAACCAGGACAGATTTCCGAGCTATGCGCCTACCTGCGCCTGGAGCTTTTAGGCATGCGACGCATTCGCCTGGGTGGTGTGTCGATGGGCAAGCTGCCCTTGGGCCAATGGCGTTACCTGGCTACCTCCGAACGTTTCTAAGCAATACGCCGCGCTGGAATGCGCGGCACCTGAACAGGATTCTGCTGCAATGAACCACAACGACGTCCTGCGCAGCCTGCGCTACATGCTCAAGGTGAACGACGCCAAGATGGCCGAAATCATCGGGCTCTCCGGCCTCGAAGTGCATCCTCTGGTGCTGGCCACCTACCTGAAAAAAGAAGAAGAGGAAGGCTTCGTGCGCTGCCCGGAACGGGTGATGGCGCACTTCCTTGACGGCCTGGTGATCTACCGCCGTGGCAAAGACGAGAGCCGCCCGCAGCAGCCGATCGAGCTGCCGGTAACCAACAACCTGATCCTCAAGAAGCTGCGTGTGGCCTTTGAGCTCAAGGAAGACGACCTGCACGCGATTCTCAAGTCGGTCAACTTCCCGGTCAGCAAACCTGAGCTCAGTGCGCTGTTCCGCAAGGCTGGCCACGACAACTACCGCCCGTGTGGCGACCAGTTGATGCGCAACTTCCTCAAGGGCCTCACCCTGCGCGTGCGCGGCTGAGTGGCCATGCAGCATACGGTTGTCCCGGTCGGCATCGTCCACTCCTGTTTCAAGGAAAAGTTCGCCATTCCGCGCCAGCCGCAACTGGCGCCTGCCGCCCGTGGCGTACTCGAACTGTTGCCGCCGTTTGATCAAGGTGACGCGGTCGAGGGCCTGGAACAGGTCAGCCATGTGTGGCTGCTGTTCCTGTTCCACCAGGCCCTGGAGGAAAAGCCGCGCCTGAAAGTGCGGCCTCCGCGTCTGGGCGGCAACAAGAGCATGGGGGTGTTCGCCACCCGCGCCACCCACCGGCCCAACGGCATCGGCCAGTCGGTGGTACGCCTGGAGGGCGTGGAGCCCGGGCGCCTGCTGCTGTCCGGGATCGACCTGCTCGACGGCACGCCGGTGCTGGATATCAAGCCGTATGTGCCCTATGCCGACAGCATCGCTGGCGCCAGCAACCAGATGGCCAACGCAGCGCCGGTGGCAATTGCCGTGCAGTGGGCCGACAACGCCTTGCTCCAGGCCCGCGAGCATGCGCTGCGCCTGAGCGAGCCGCTGGTGGAGCTAATCGAGCAATGCCTGGCGCAGGACCCACGGCCGGCCTACCAGATACCACCGTCCGAGCGGGTGTACGGGGTGAAGTTCTGGGATGTGCAAGTAAGGTGGCATTACCCGCAGCCGGACGTCATCCGGGTGTTGGAAGTGGTACTGGGCTGAGGGCCACGGGCTTCGCCCGTGTTCGCGGGCAAGCCCGCTCCCACAGTCCAATCGCGCCAGCTTTTAGAAATTGAGCAAGGCCCACACAAGGGTCCGCGCTAACACGAAAAAGGCGACCTTTGGTCGCCTTTCTCATTTCAACCAGCTCTCAACGAGCCGGGCCTTCAGCCACGCCCAGGTCGTCCGTCGGGCGGGTATCGATCAGCGGCGCACCACCGGAGTCCAGTTCCGAAGCCAGCTTGTCGTTGTCCATTTCCTTGACCCACTTGGCCACTACCACGGTGGCAACGGCGTTGCCCACCAGGTTGGTCAGGGCGCGGGCTTCGGACATGAAGCGGTCGATGCCGAGGATCAGCGCCAGGCCGGCAACCGGCAGGTGGCCAACAGCCGACAGGGTCGCGGCCAGCACGATGAAGCCCGACCCGGTAACGCCGGCAGCCCCCTTGGAAGCCACCAGCAGCACCAGCAGCAGGGTGATCTGGTGAGTGATGTCCATGGTGGTGTCAGTGGCCTGAGCGATGAACACCGCAGCCATGGTCAGGTAGATCGAGGTACCGTCCAGGTTGAACGAGTAGCCAGTCGGGATAACCAGGCCCACTACCGATTTCTTGGCACCCAGGCGCTCCATCTTGGCCAGCATGCGTGGCAGGGCCGACTCCGAGGACGAAGTACCCAGCACGATCAGCAGTTCTTCACGGATGTAGCGGATCAGCTTGATCACGCTGAAACCGTGGGCGCGGCAGATACCGCCCAGCACCACCAGCACGAACAGCAGGCAGGTGATGTAGAAGCAGGCCATCAGGTAGCCCAGCTGCACCAGCGAACCAACACCATACTGGCCAATGGTGAAGGCCATGGCGCCGAAAGCGCCGATCGGGGCCAGCTTCATGATCATGTTGATGATGTTGAACATGACGTGGGCGAAGCGGTCGATCATGTCCAGCACCGGCTTGCCGTAGCTGCCCAGGCGGTGCAGGGCGAAGCCGAACAGTACCGAGAACATCAGCACTTGCAGGATGTCGCCGTTGGCGAAGGCGCCGACGACCGTGTTGGGGATGACGTTAAGCAGGAAGCCGACGGTCGTCTGCTGCGCGCCGGCGGCGGCGTAGGCAGCCACGCTGCTGGCGTTCAGGGTGCTGACGTCGATGTGCATGCCAGCGCCTGGCTTGACCACGTTGACGACGACGAGGCCGATGATCAGGGCGATGGTGGAGACGATTTCAAAGTACAGCAACGCGTAGCCGCCGGTTTTACCGACCGACTTCATGCTCTGCATACCGGCAATGCCGCTGACCACGGTACAGAAGATGATCGGGGCGATGACCATCTTGATCAGTTTGACGAAGCCGTCACCCAGGGGTTTGAGGGCAACGCCCGTTTCCGGGTAGTAGTGGCCGAGCAGGATGCCGATGGTGATGGCGACCAACACCTGGACATACAGGGATTTGTACAGCGGCTGACGTGTCGTCATGGCTAATTTTCCTCAAGTGTGCCGGTTCACCCTTCCCAGGGTGATGGGGCACCTGAATCGCTAACCCTCCTGCACTTGGAGGGATTTGTCGTTGTGTTCGAGCTGCCTGGGCAGGCCTCTGCGAGGATCAATAGCAAGGGTGGTGCCAAAATGCCCATGAAGGGTGCAAGGTCCGTATTTGCTGGGGATAAATGCCCAACGACAGGGCGATACTCCCGGGACGGATTGGCGGATTTCCGCCCGATGGCGGAATTTGTACAAGGAGGAATGGCGGAAATCCGCCCTTTGTGGATTGCCTGTGCCGGCCCATTCGCGGATTGACCTGCGAACGGGCTGGCACAGGCTAAGAATCAATCCAGGTGGAAGGTGATCCTGAACGCAGCGCCCCCCAGTGGCGAATCGCCAAGGCTCAGCTCGGCGTCATAGCTGTCGACGATATCCTTGACCACTGCCAAGCCGATGCCCTGCCCCGGGTGCTGGCTGTCCAGCCGCTCCCCACGCTCCAGAATGCGTTCACGCTGGTCGACGGGCACGCCCGGCCCGTCGTCCTCGATGCACAAGGTCAGATACCCCGGCGCTTTCATCAGGCTCACCCGCACTTGGCCCAGGCTCAGCCGGTAGGCGTTCTCCAGCAGGTTGCCGAGCATTTCCAGCAACGCGCCCTGCTCCATCGGTACCTGCGCCGCGTCCGGCAACTCCAGCACCACGTCCACACGTTTTTCCCGGTAAACCTTGGCCAAGGTGCTGCACAGGCTGTCGAGCAACGGCCGCAGCAATACGCTGTGGCGGACCAGGCCACTCTTGCGCAGGCTGGCGCGTTGCAGCTGGTAGTCGATCTGCTGGCTCATGCGCTCGATCTGGCTTTGCAGCACCCGCGCCTGCTCGCGCTCGCCGCTGCGCTGCTGCAAGCTTTCACCCACGCCCTGCAGCACCGCCAGCGGCGTCTTCAGGCTGTGCGCCAGGTCGTCCAGCGAATCACGGTAGCGCGTGCGCTGCTCACGCTCACTGCGCAACAGACGGTTGAGCGAGCGGGTAAGGCGCAGCAACTCGCGTGGGTGCTCGCCGCTCAGGCCGTCACGTGCACCGGATTCCACTTCATCCAGTTCGTGGCTGAGGCGTCGCAACGAGCGCAGCCCCCAGGTCAGGCCTGCCCACAACAACACCATGAGCGCCAGCAATGCAGCGCCGAACCCCAGGTAGAGCTTTTCGCGCAGGCCATTGAGGGTGGCCTTGTACTCGCTCACGGGCTGCAGAGCGACAATGCTGTAGGCGGCGCTCTGCCCGCCCAGCAGCTTTATCTCGACGTCGTATACGAAGAACTCTTCGCCATCTGACTGGTGAATGCGGTCGAACTCGTTGCCGCGCCCGTCATAGCGCGGCTGATAGTTGATGTGCCGGTCGGCGGTGGCACGCGACTGCCAGACCAGTTTGCCATCGCGGTCAAAGATATAGCCGAGCAGGCCTGTGTAGGGCAGGTTGTAGCGCTCGTCCGGCAGCAGTGTCGGCATCTGCAACCGGCCATGCTCGATACGCGCAGCGGAAATCAGCGTGGTCACATCCGAGGCCAGACGCTGCTCGATCGATTCCTGCAGAGCCAGGCTGAAGGCCTTCTGCAAGGCCGGCAGCAGCGCCAGCATGAACAGCAGCGCCAACACTGCGGCGGCCAGCATCAGGCGCACCCGCAGCGAGCGGATCATCGGCAGCGCTCGGTGAACAGGTAGCCCAGGCCGCGCACCGTGTCGATGGGTTTGAAGCCGCGCTCGCCTTCAAGCTTGCGGCGCAGGCGGCCAACCAGCACTTCGATGACATTGGGGTCGCGCTCTTCGTCTCCTGGGTACAACTGCTCCATCAGGCGATCCTTGGCCACCACCTGCTGGTGATGGCGCATGAGGTATTCGAGGATGCGGTATTCGTAGGCGGTCAGGGCCAAGGCTTGTTCGTCGAGGGTGGCCTGCTTGCGGTTGAGGTCAAGCACCAAGGGGCCAGCGGCGATGGTCGACTGGGTGAAACCACTGGAGCGGCGCAACAGGGCATTGAGCCGTGCTTCAAGCTCCTCGAACTGGAACGGCTTGACCAGGTAGTCGTCGGCACCGGCGGCCAGGCCCTCGACCTTGTCTTGCCAGTTGCCACGGGCTGTGAGGATGAGAATGGGGAAGGTCTTGTCCTGGCTGCGCAGGCGCGTGATCAGCTCCAGGCCGCTGATACCGGGCAGGCCCAGGTCGATGATGGCAAGGTCGAAATGGTACTGCTCGGCCTGGTACAGCGCCTCTTCGGCATCAGCGACCGCCTCGACCACATGGCCGCTTTCGCCCAGGCGGGTGTAGAGGTGATGGCGAAGCAGGGCTTCGTCCTCGACCACCAGCAGTTTCATGTGCAGCTCCTTATGTGTATTGCCTGTACCGGCCCTTTCGCGGGCACGCCCGCTCCCACAGTAATCGCACAGTCCCTGAAACCTGTGTAGCACCTGCAGAAACCCAAGGCACTGCACAGGTTCTGAGGTTTGTGCAGCACCTGTGGGAGCGGGCGTGCCCGCGAAGAGGCCAGTACAGGATAACGCGGCTCGTCCGTCAGAACTTGTATGAAGCCGCCAGGTAGGTCTGGGCGCTGCTGGTCAGACGCAGGGTGCCGTCCTTCGGCCCGCCATGTGCGCCCACCTCGGTCGCGGCATTGGTGCGCAGGTAACGGTAGCCCAGTTCGACCGAGGCCTTGTCGGTGATGTCCTGGATCACACCGGCCTGCAAGCCGTAGGCATAACCGTAGTCAGTGTCCCGGCTGGCGCCTGGCGAGTCCTGGGTCAGTTTGGTCACACCCAGGCTGCCACCACCGAACAGCTTGGTGGTATCGCCCACCGGCAGGAACAAGTCGTAGCTGCCAAGCAGGTTTTCCTGGCGCAACTTCAGGCCACTGTGGTCGCCAGAGACGTTGTCATAGGTCATGTAGTAGCGGCCCTGGTCGTTGATCTTGCCCAGACGCACACCCCAGGTATCGTCCTTGCCGATGATACCGTCGGCGTTGAGGTGGTCGGTGTTGCGTTGCAGCAGGCCGGACTTGCGGACTTTGTCGCTGGTCTGGCCGTAGGTGAGGCTGGCGAAGTTGTCGTCCGCAGCTTGGGCGGTGGTGATGCCAGCGGCACAGACGGCCATGGCGGCAAGCAGGGTATTGAAGGTTTTCATGGCTGGGTACTCCAGTTGGGTGCGCTGTTTCGGTCTGGAAGCTAGAGTAATCAGGGCACCCTGAACCGCGACTGAACCCTGGCTGAACCCCGGCTGAACGAACCGATAGCAAAACAAGGAGTTGTGAACATGCGAGCCCTGCTGGCCCTGACCCTGATGTGCAGCGCCGCCCTCGCCCAAGCGGCGGTAGTGACCCGTGAAATTCCGTATCAGGACGACGATGGCAACCGCCTCGTCGGCTACTACGCCTACGATGACGCGCTGGACGGCAAACGCCCAGGCATCGTTGTGGTGCATGAATGGTGGGGCCTGAACGACTATGCCAAGCGTCGTGCGAGAGATCTCGCCGCTCTGGGCTACAAGGCACTGGCCATCGACATGTACGGCGATGGCAAGCACACCGAGCATCCGCAGGATGCCCAGGCATTCATGGCCGCAGCGATGAAGGACCCGGCCGCAGCAGCAGCGCGCTTCGACGCGGGCCTGGAGTTGTTGAAAAAGCAGCCGAATGTGAACAAGCATCAACTGGGCGCTGTCGGCTACTGTTTTGGCGGCAAGGTGGTGCTCGATGCCGCACGCCGGGGAGAAAAGCTCGATGGCGTGGTGAGCTTCCATGGCGCACTGGCCACCCAGACCCCGGCAAAACCTGGTGTAGTGCGGGCCGATATCCTGGTCGAGCATGGTGCGGCGGACAGCATGGTCAGCCCACAGCAGGTAGAGGCGTTCAAGGCCGAGATGGATGCGGCCAAGGTCAACTACCAGTTCGTCAGTATTGAAGGGGCCAAGCACGGGTTCACCAACCCCGATGCCGATCGGCTGAGCCATGGTGAACATGGTGGGCCGGACATTGGCTATAACAAGGCAGCGGACGAGCGTTCCTGGGCGGATATGCAGGCGTTTTTCAAGAAGGTGTTCAATTAAAAGATTGCGCTGTGGGAGCGGGCTTGCCCGCGAACACGGGCGAAGCCCGTGCCATCCACCACGGTGTTGCCTTCGCGGGCAAGCCCGCTTCCACGCCACCTCCCTTAGCGCCTGCACAGCTGGCACAATAGCCGCCATGAACACACTTCCTGCCTGTTGCGCCCCGCTCCAGCACCACTGGCCCCTGCCCCGCCCATTGCCCGGCGCGGTGCTGGTCAGTTGCGCCTTCGACCCTGCCCACTTGGCCGCCGACGACTTCCAGCGCGCTGGCGTACTGCCCAGCGCCAGCCTGCTGCGCTCGGTGGCCAAGCGCCAGGCCGAGTACCTGGCCGGCCGCGTATGTGCCCGCGCCGCGCTCCAGCACCTGGACGGCCGCGACCACGTGCCCGGCACCCACGAAGACCGCTCGCCCATCTGGCCCGCCGGTATTCATGGCTCGATCACACACGGCAAGGGCTGGGCCGCCGCGGTGGTCGCCGGCAAAAACAGCTGCCAAGGTCTGGGCCTGGATCAGGAAGCCTTGCTGGATGACGCGCGCGCCGAGCGGCTGATGGGCGAAATCCTAACCCCGGCAGAGCTGGAGCGCCTGGACCGCCGCCAGCTTGGGCTTACGGTCACCCTGACGTTCTCGCTGAAGGAAAGTTTGTTCAAGACCCTGTACCCACTGACTCGCCAACGCTTCTACTTCGAACACGCAGAAGTGCTCGACTGGTCCGCAGAAGGGCTGGCGCGCTTGCGCCTGCTCACCGACCTGTCACCGCAGTGGCAGCAAGGCGCAGAGCTGCAAGGCCAGTTCTGCCTGCAGGACGGCCACCTGCTGAGCCTGGTCAGCGTCTGACCTTTACAGCGGTGCCTGCTGCCTTGGCCAGTTCAGGCTGAAGCAGGCACCGCCCAACGCCTCGCTGCGGCCCACTGTGGCCCGGCCCGCGTGCCAGTAGATGATCCGCCGTACGATCGACAAGCCCAACCCGTGCCCGCCCGAGGCACGGGTACGGCTGTCATCGAGGCGGGTGAAGGGCGTGAAGATGCGGTCCCAGAAGCCCTCGGGGATCCCCGGGCCGTCATCCTCCACATCGATACGGCAACGTTGCTGGCCCAGCTGATAGCTCAGGCGCACTTCGCTCTCGGCATGGCGCATGGCATTGCCGACAAGGTTCTGCAGGGCCCGGTGCAAGTAGCGCGGCTCGGCCTCGACCCAGGCGCCTTCGGCATCCGCGCCCTGGCAGTCGCCGCGCACAACCCGCACCTCGGCACGCAAAGGTGCCAGCTCTTCGATCACCCGATCGAGCAAGGCATCCAGATCGACCCGCTGGAACTTCAAGGCCGGTGCGCCCTGCTCCAGGCGGGCGTAGGTCAGCATTTCGTCGACCAGCTTGTCGAGGTCCTGGATATCCCCGTCCATGCCCGCCAGATGCTTAGCCCGCACCTGTTCAGTCGTGGCGCTTTCGATCATCTCCAGGCCAAAGCGCAGGCGCGCCACCGGCGTGCGCAGCTCGTGGGACACCGCTCGCACCAGCTCACGCTGCATGGTCAGCGAGCGCTGCAGGTGCTCGGCCATGCCATTGAAGGCAGCCGCCAGGCGCCCTACCGAGTCGGCGTCGCCGGCCGGCACGCGGGTATCCAGGCTGCCCTGGGCGATGCGCGTGGCAGCAATCTCCAGGCCCGACACACGACGTTCCAGCTGACGCACCAGCAGGTAGACCACCAGGCCGATCAGGCACAGCCCCAGGAAGGCAATCAGGATCAGCAACTGCGGCGGGTAAGGGTTGAGCTGGTACAGCGGGCCGATTTCCAGTACCCATGGCGAGCCCGTCAGCCCGGCGAACACCCGGATCGAGTCACCATCCTTGCCCAGCGCCATCACCGTGTCGCCCTCCTCCACCCGGCGCCGCTGGTCATCGTCCAGGCTGACCCGCTCGATACGTTGCAAGGCAACGCCAAAGCCGAAGCCCTTTTCCTGCTTGATCTGTGCCAGGCGCTGCTGCTGTTCGGTTACCGGGTAGCGCACCAGTTCGTCGGCCAATAGATAGAGGGTGGCCCGCGCCAACTGCTCGCTGATCTGTTTGATCTGCGCGACCAGCATCAGGTCTTCCTGGCCCACCTTGCGTAGCACTTGCGCCGCATGCGGGCCAATCTTCTCGACCACCACCAGGCCACGGTACAGGCGCGCCCGCTGGCCACCGTCAAGGCTGCGTGCGCTCATCGGCTGCAGCGCCAACTGCACGCCAAGCAGGCGTTCCCAGATCAGCAGCGAACGCTTGCGTTGGGTTTCATTCTGCATTGCCAGGTTGTCGGCCATCAGGCTGAAAGTGCCCTGGGCCAGGCCCTCGCGGTGCTGGGCAGCGCGCACTTCGTTGACCAGGTGCAGGCTGAGCACGCCAAGCAGGGCCACCAGCACCAGCACGGCCAGCATGCCGCCGTAGATGCGCAGGAAGATCGAATTGTTCATGGCGCCTCGCCCACGAACAGGTAGCCTTTGCTGCGCAGGGTCTTGATCAACCGCGGCTGAAGCGGGTCATCGCCGATCTTGGGGCGGATTTTCGAGATGCGGATATCGATGGAGCGGTCCTGGCCGTCGTAGCCCACGCCACGCAGTGCGGTGAAGATCTGTTCACGGGTCAGCACGCGGCCAGCGTTGCTGGCCAACAGCCAGAGCAGGTCGAATTCGGCGCCGGTCAGCTCGATCAACTGCTCGCCCAGGCGCGCCTCACGCAGGCGGTTGTCGATACGCAGCGCACCGAAGGCCAGGTCCTGGCGCTTGCTGTCCACGGTTTCGCTGCGGCGCAGCAGGGCCTGGATACGTGCCAGCAGCAAGCGTGGGCGCACGGGTTTGCAGACGTAGTCGTCGGCGCCCAGGTCCAGGCCCTGGACCTGGTCCAGTTCATCACTGCGCGCGGTGAGCATGAGGATCGGCCCCTGGTACTGGCTGCGCACCCGGCGGCAGATGCTCAGGCCGTCCTCGCCGGGGAGCATCAGGTCGAGGATCACCAGGTCGGGCTGGCTGTCGATGATGCGCCTCGCGGCACGGGCGCCATCGGCCTCCACCGCGACCTCGAAACCATTGGCCTGCAGGTATTCGGCGGTGAGTTCGGCGAGGCGCTGGTCGTCTTCGACGATGAGGATGCGGGGTATGGGGTGGTCCATGGCTTTGGCCTTGTTGTTCTTGGGATCGTGTCAGGGCAGCTGAGAGTATGAATGTAGATGGGGGGCCCTGCGAGACCGAGCGCCCCGCGGGCGGTGCTCGATCACCCAGGCACCCCAGATCTTCAGACACGCCCTACCGCCCCCTCGACTGAACCGTTTTTTGTGACAGGCTTCGCGCCCAAAAAAAACTGCCCAAGGGCTTCACGGTGCAGAAAAATACTGCAAACCACTTGGCACAAGGCCTACAGCGAATACCCACCATTCACTCACAAAGTACACACAACTTATCCACAGGCGCTCGCCTTGCAAAGCCCCCAATACCGCATTATCTTGTATCCCGATCGCAGCGAACCACTAGATATAGGGGTTCGTGCAAAATCACACACAAAAGTCAACCCGCAAGATCAAGCGATTTTCCGGGTGGAACTTCAGGTGATTTCAGCAGCCAAACCGCTCCTGCGGAGGCGACCGAGGCAAGCCCTTTCAGGGCGTTGTTCGGGCATGGGTGTTGCAGGCCAGGCCTGGCACCCATCAGCAACAGTTTTTGGGCTCGGCCCAGAACCTTTGACTTCGGCCAGGGAGCGGCAAGCCATTGCCCCTTATTCCTGAGTCTGTCCCGAAGTCGGTACGCCCGCGCGGGCGGATGCGCATGCATTGCGCATCCCCGCGAGGTTATCGAGCAAGTGGACGGAACGGTGGGCGCCCATAAGGCGCCTGAACAATATAGAAACTGTGGAGACACCCACCCATGCAAACCGACACGACTCGCGAGAACCCGCAGGCCCAGGTGCCGCAGGCCGCCGATTCCAACCAGGATCTGGCTGCCACCGCCCCCGGCCAACTGCGCGTGATCAAGCGTAACGGCACTGTCGTCCCTTACACCGACGACAAGATCACCGTCGCCATCACCAAGGCGTTCCTCGCAGTTGAAGGCGGCACCGCCGCCGCTTCGTCGCGCATCCACGACACCGTCGCGCGCCTGACCGAGCAGGTTACCGCAACGTTCAAGCGTCGCATGCCATCGGGTGGCACCATCCACATCGAAGAAATCCAGGACCAGGTCGAACTGGCCCTGATGCGCGCCGGCGAGCAGAAAGTCGCCCGCGACTACGTGATCTACCGTGACCAGCGCGCCAAGGAGCGTGCCACCCGCGCCAACACCGACGCCGTGGTCGAGCCGCACCCGAGCATCCGCATCACCCTGGCCGACGGCAGCCTGGCGCCGCTCGACATGGCCCGCCTGAACACCATCATCAGCGAAGCCTGCGAAGGCCTGGCCGAAGTCGATGGCGACCTGATCCAGCGCGAAACCCTGAAGAACCTGTACGACGGCGTGGCCATCAAGGACGTCAACACCGCCCTGGTGATGACCGCCCGTACCCTGGTGGAGCGCGAGCCGAACTACTCGTTCGTTACCGCCCGCCTGCTGATGGACACCCTGCGCGCCGAAGGCCTGGGCTTCCTGAATGTAGCCGACAGCGCCACCCACCACGAGATGGCTGACCTGTACGCCAAGGCCCTGCCGGCCTACGTCGCCAAAGGTATCGAGTTCGAGCTGCTGAACCCGGCCCTGGCCGACTTCGACCTGGAAAAACTGGGCAAGGCGATCAACCACGAGCGCGACCAGCAGTTCACCTACCTGGGCCTGCAGACCCTGTACGACCGCTACTTCATCCACAAGGATGGCGTGCGCTTCGAGCTGCCGCAGGTTTTCTTCATGCGTGTGGCCATGGGCCTGGCGCTGGAAGAAAAAGACAAGGAAGCCCGTGCGATCGAGTTCTACAACCTGTTGTCGTCGTTCGACTACATGGCCTCGACCCCGACCCTGTTCAACGCCGGCACCCTGCGCCCGCAGCTGTCCAGCTGCTACCTGACCACCGTGCCGGACGACCTGTCGGGCATCTACCACGCGATCCACGACAACGCCATGCTGTCGAAATTCGCCGGTGGCCTGGGCAACGACTGGACCCCTGTGCGCGCACTGGGCTCTTACATCAAGGGCACCAACGGCAAGTCGCAGGGCGTCGTACCGTTCCTGAAAGTGGTCAACGACACCGCCGTTGCGGTCAACCAGGGTGGCAAGCGCAAAGGCGCTGTATGTGCCTACCTGGAAACCTGGCACCTGGACATCGAAGAATTCATCGAGCTGCGCAAGAACACCGGTGATGACCGCCGTCGTACCCACGACATGAACACCGCCAACTGGATCCCTGACCTGTTCATGAAGCGTGTCTTCGATGACGGCAAGTGGACCCTGTTCTCGCCTTCGGAAGTGCCAGACCTGCACGACCTGACCGGCAAGGCCTTCGAAGAGCGCTACGAGTACTACGAAGCCCTGACCGAGTACAACAAGATCAAGGTGTTCAAGACCGTTCAGGCCAAAGACCTGTGGCGCAAGATGCTGTCGATGCTGTTCGAGACCGGCCACCCATGGCTGACCTTCAAGGACCCGTGCAACCTGCGTTCGCCGCAGCAGCACGTGGGCGTGGTCCACAGCTCGAACCTGTGCACCGAAATCACCCTGAACACCAACAAGGACGAGATCGCGGTCTGCAACCTGGGCTCGATCAACCTGCCGAACCACATCGTCGATGGCAAGCTGGACACCACCAAGCTGCAACGCACCGTGAACACCGCCGTGCGCATGCTCGACAACGTGATCGACATCAACTACTACTCGGTGCCGCAAGCGCGTAACTCGAACTTCAAGCACCGGCCGGTCGGCCTGGGCATCATGGGCTTCCAGGATGCGCTGTACCTGCAGCACATTCCTTACGGCTCCGATGCTGCCGTCGAGTTTGCCGACAAGTCGATGGAAGCGGTCAGCTACTACGCCATCCAGGCTTCGTGCGACCTGGCCGATGAACGCGGCGCCTACGAGACCTTCCAGGGTTCGCTATGGTCCAAGGGCATTCTGCCGCTGGATTCGCAACAGATCCTGATCGAGGCCCGTGGCCAGAAGTACATCGACGTCAACCTGGAAGAAACCCTGGACTGGGCGCCGGTACGTGCCCGCGTACAGAAAGGTATTCGTAACTCGAACATCATGGCCATCGCGCCAACCGCGACCATCGCCAACATCACCGGCGTGTCGCAGTCGATCGAGCCTACCTACCAGAACCTGTACGTGAAATCGAACCTGTCGGGCGAATTCACCGTGATCAACCCGTACCTGGTTCGCGACCTCAAGGCCCGCGACCTGTGGGACTCGGTCATGATCAACGACCTGAAGTACTACGACGGTTCGGTACAGCAGATCGAGCGTATCCCGCAAGAGCTGAAAGACCTGTACGCCACTGCGTTCGAAGTCGAGACCAAGTGGATTGTCGACGCTGCTTCCCGTCGCCAGAAGTGGATCGACCAGGCGCAGTCGCTGAACCTGTACATCGCGGGTGCATCGGGCAAGAAGCTGGACGTGACCTACCGCATGGCCTGGTACCGTGGCCTGAAAACCACCTACTACCTCCGTGCCCTGGCCGCCACCAGCACCGAGAAGTCGACCATCAACACCGGCAAGCTCAACGCCGTTTCCAGCGGTGGCGACAGCGCCCCAGTCCAGGCAGCCGGCCCTGCGCCAGTGCCAAAGGCCTGCGCGATCGACGAGCCTGACTGCGAAGCCTGCCAGTAAGGCCTGAATGCCGTGCGGGGTGCCTACGGGTGCCCCGCGCGGCATTTTTGTATCCGCGCCTCAGAGAAACCTTGCCCTTTGCCCACTGTTCACGCAGCTCGGTAAAAGAACAGGACCTCTCAAAAAAGGATGTACGCCCATGGCGCGGAAAAAACTGGCATCTCGCAAGATTGGTCGCAACGCAGAAACCGGCCGTTTCACCTCGGTGGAACAGGCACGCAAGCACCCCAAGACACACATTGTCGAAACGCTGTACACCCACCGTAGCTAGTGGTGGCTGGCCTCATCGCCGGCAAGCCCACGGTGAGGCCGACTCCGCCAACACAAGCCTCAGGAAACACCATATGATGTGCCTTCAAATTTAAACTGGCACAACATATAGGTTGGCGCTACACTCTCCCCCCGTAGAAGAAGCCACCCGCTTCGTGAACGGACGCACGCCAAACCGGTCAAAAAAGTTACCCTCGCCGGCAAGACACGCGCCCCGATCGAAGGTGAATTCCGGTATACTTTGCGCCCTCTGAAAAGAGCACCTATTCAATTGTCCTGGCCCCTCCCAGAGGCCTGGCCAGGTACAAGCCAGAACACATTCAGATGTAAACGAGAGTCAGCCTCTCGAGCTGCCCATTCGCCATTACGGCCTTGCGTCAGGCATCACATTCTTAAAATCCAACCGGTTGCCTCTGGGCGACCCTCAAGCAGGAGCCAAACCATGCTGAGCTGGGACGAATTCGACAAAGAAGACGGCGAAGTAGCCGCCAAAGGCAACACCCCTGCGCAGGCCGCTGCCGCCGCCACCCTCGACAAGCTCGACAGCGCCGGTGGTGCCGCCGCCCTGGAGGCCCGTGCGGCCACCGCTTCTGACTCCGAAGCCGTCAAACGTGCCAAGGCTGCCCTCGACGCCCTCGACGTTGCCGAAGGCCTGGCCGAGCTGGAAGGCTCCTCGGCCCGCGTTGCAGTCGATGAAAAGCGCATGATCAACTGCCGCGCCGACCTCAACCAACTGGTACCGTTCAAGTACGACTGGGCCTGGCAGAAGTACCTGGACGGCTGCGCCAACCACTGGATGCCGCAAGAGGTCAACATGACCGCCGACATCGCCCTGTGGAAGAGCCAGGACGGCCTGACCGAAGACGAGCGCCGCATCGTCATGCGCAACCTCGGCTTCTTCTCCACCGCCGACTCGCTGGTTGCCAACAACCTGGCCCTGGCCGTGTACCGCCTGATCACCAACCCGGAGTGCCGCCAGTACATCCTGCGCCAGGCCTTCGAAGAGGCGATCCACACCCACGCCTACCAGTACTGCATCGAGTCGCTGGGCATGGATGAAGGCGAGATCTTCAACATGTACCACGAGATTCCGTCGGTCGCTAAAAAAGCCGCCTGGGGCCTGAAGTACACCCGCGCCATCTCCGACCCGGAATTCAACACCGGCACCGTCGAAACCGACAAAGAGCTGCTGCGCAACCTGATCGCCTACTACTGCGTACTGGAAGGCATCTTCTTCTACTGCGGCTTCACCCAGATCCTGTCCATGGGCCGCCGCAACAAGATGACTGGCGTTGCCGAGCAGTTCCAGTACATCCTGCGTGACGAGTCGATGCACTTGAACTTCGGTATCGACGTGATCAACCAGATCAAGATCGAAAACCCGCACCTGTGGGATGCGGCGATGAAGGAAGAAGCGACCCAGATGATCCTGCAAGGGACCCAGCTGGAGATCGAATACGCCCGAGACACCATGCCACGCGGCGTGCTGGGCATGAACGCAGCGATGATGGAGGATTACCTCAAGTTCATTGCTAACCGTCGTTTGACTCAGATTGGTTTGAAAGAAGAGTATCCGGGGACTACCAACCCGTTCCCATGGATGAGCGAGATCATGGACTTGAAGAAGGAGAAGAACTTCTTTGAGACGCGTGTGATCGAGTATCAGACGGGTGGGGCGTTGAGCTGGGATTGATTGACCGGGCTGAGCATCAACAAGGCTGCCAAATGGCAGCCTTTTTATTGCCTGGCAGAAGCAGAACAGGACGTTTCCTACGGCTGCCGACCTTGCCTGTTTTTGGACATCGCGATAACGTTTTCCGGCGCTTAAGAACGCTCACATAGCGGAATCCCGTTCTCGTCAGAAACGGCTCTCCCCCATCAGGATGGCCAAACATGGACAATCTTGATACCCCACCCTCTTCATCCGCCACAACCGCCCCTCCACACTATCTGGCCCGAATCCCAAGCCTGGTTCTGCGCCCACGAACTCGGCCGGCTGAGCGGTCATTTCTTCGACGAACAATGCATGCGCAAGCTCGACCCGGATCAGTACCGCACTGTGCCGCTAGTGCGCTATGGCAAATACCAGGAGACCACCATGGTCAGTGAGTCCGGGGCCTAGACCTTGCCGGCGCATCACCATGTGCCAGAGAACCGCCATTTGCGCTGGCGCAAGTGTGCAGCGGGCGTTGCGGATGCATGGGGTTTTGCGGGCGTTTTTTGCCTGTTCTGGCCCTTTCGCGGTGAACCCGCTCCCACACCGAACTCGGATGCCTGGACTGACCAGAGGCCATTTCCGCAGCAAATCGGGCTTATATTTTCGATAACTCCGGAGATGAGTCTGTCTTTCTTGCGGAGATTACTGATGGTGCCACGCTGGAGTTTCATCAGGACGACATGCCAGATTGGTTCATCAACGCCTATCTGAGCCGAGTTTGGGAATTTTGATGTACTGGCTGAAGACAAGAGGAGTGCGACGGCACAGCTTCTGATTTCTTGCATAAACTGCTGGAGCTAGGGAGCGCTCGATCTCATCCGGTCAGTCGCTCCGCAAAAGAAGAGGCCCCGCCCACGCCGACAAGAGGGGTACGGCACAACGAGGTGCCGGGACTGGACATGCCAGTCTACGTGGTCGAGGGCGAGGCCAGAACTGAAAATAGCGCAGGGTTGCGGCCGGGTCTACAGGCGATTGGATTGAATTTGTAAACCATGTCCTCTCCACACCCTCTGGCTCGAATCCCAAGCCTGGTTCTGCGCCCACGAACTCGGCCGGCTGAGCGGTCATTTCTTCGACGAACACTGCATGCCCGAGCTCGACCCGGATCAGTACCGCACGGTGCAACTGCTGCGCTATGGCAAGGACCAGGAGACCACCATGGTCAGCGAGTCCGGGGCCTATACCTTGTACAAAGCACTGATCTTGGGGGTTCTGCAATGATGGATTGTTTGCCGGGGCGGCTGTGCGGCCCTTTCGCGGCACAAGGCCATTCAGGGAAGCGCGTAGCACGGGAGATTTGCCAAGATAGCTGGCGGCCGTGGCGCCAGGGAGCGCTCGATCTTAGCCGGGAAGCGTTGCGGAAAAGGAAGAGGCCTCGCCCACGCCGACAGGAGGGGTACGGCACCAACGAGGATGCCGGGACTGGACATGCCAGTCTGAGTGGTCGAGGGCGAGGCCAGATCTGAAGATAGCGCATGCTCGCGGATGGGACCACTGCTGATTCGATTTGATTTGTAAACCATGTCCCCGGTTTGAGGTGCGAGGCAGGCAATGGGGGCACGCCCGCACAGAGGATCGCGTACGGCGCGAGAGCCCCAGTCGTAGTATGTCTGTACAGAGTCCACGGCAGAGCTTCTGCAGCCCGGATTTTGGGTCCTTGGACCTTTATTACTCAGCTATCAGCCGTTGACAGCCCATCTTCCCCTTGCTAATAATCACCCATAGTTGTACGACAACACATAACAAAAACAACAAGCCGTGGACGAACCCATGTCGACACCCATCCCGCTGCACCCGCACCTGTTGCCCCCCCTCTTCCCCCGGCCAGCTCGCGTACGCCTGCCAGTACGTAGCGCCCGGTTACCGCGCGTTCACCCCTGGCCCTGACCGGCCCGTTATCTACCCGCCCCTGCCGCAGGCCGCTTGCGCGTGCCCGGTGGACGGGCTGCCACACCCTTAGGGAGCACAACAATAATGAAAATCTGCCACACCCTGCCCTTCGCCCTGCTTGGCGCCGGGGTTATCGCCGGCCTGCCGGGCACCAGCCTGGCCGCGGGATTTGTCGAGGACGGCAAGGCCACCCTCGGGCTGCGCAACTTCTACATCAATCGAAACTTCACCAACCCCAGCAACCCGCAAAGCAAGGCCGAGGAGTGGACGCAAAGCTTCATCCTCGACGCCCGCTCGGGGTTCACAGAAGGGCCAATCGGCTTCGGCGTGGATGTGCTGGGGCTGTGGTCGGTCAAGCTCGACGGTGGTGGCGGCACTTATGGTACGGCGTTGCTGCCACGCCATGACGATGGCCGGCCAGCCGACGATTACGGGCGCCTGGCAGTGGCGGGTAAGGCGCGTATTTCCAAGACCGAACTGAAGATCGGTGAATGGATGCCGGTGCTGCCGATTCTGCGTTCGGACGACGGGCGTTCGTTGCCGCAAACATTCCGTGGCGGGCAGGTGACCTCCAACGAAATCGCAGGGCTGACCCTGTACGGCGGCCAGTTCCGCGGCAACAGCCCGCGTAACGACGCGAGCATGGAAGACATGAGCTACGGCGGCGGTGTGTCGGACCGTTTCAACTTCGTCGGCGGCGAGTACAAGTTCAACCAGGACCGCACGCAGGTGGGGCTTTGGAATGCGGTGCTGAAGGACGTGTACCAGCAGCAATACCTGCAACTGAGCCACAGCCAGCCGGTGGGTGACTGGACCCTGGGTGCGAACCTGGGCTACTTCCATGGCGACGAGGACGGCTCCGAACGTGCCGGGCAGCTGGACAACAAGACCTACTCGGGGATGTTCTCGGCCAAGTACGGCGGCAGCACCTTCTGGGTGGGGCTGCAGAAAGTCGATGGTGATACCTGGATGCGGGTGAACGGCACCAGTGGCGGGACCTTGGCCAACGACAGTTACAACTCCAGCTTCGACAATGCCAACGAGCGTTCGTGGCAGGTGCGCCATGACTTCAACTTCGTCACCGTCGGGGTACCGGGGTTGACCCTGATGAACCGCTACATCAGCGGGCGCGATGTGCACAGCGGGGGCGTGACCGATGGCAAGGAGTGGGTGCGTGAAACGGAGCTTGCGTATGTGATCCAGAGCGGGGCGTTCAAGGATTTGAGCGTGAAATGGCGTAACTCGTCGATTCGCCGGGATTACAGCAATAACGAGTTCGATGAGAACCGGTTGATCTTCAACTATCCGCTGTCGTTGCTCTGATCAAGATCTGCGGGTTTACCCGCGAATACGGTGGTGGCGGCAACGGCGAACGGCGGGTGAAAACTGGCCAGCAGGGCCGGCCCATTCGCGGGTAAACCCGCTCCTACACAGCGGCCTGCGCCCAACCTCCGATGTGTGTCCACCATTGATCAGGTGTAGGAGCGGGTTTACCCGCGAATACGGTGGCGGCGGCAACGGTGAACGGCGGGTGGAAATTGGCCAGCAGGCCTGGCCCTTTCGCGGGTAAACCCGCTCCTACGGGCGACCGCGCAGGCCTTTCGCATTTCTTACCCGCGAAAGGCCGGCAAAAGCCGCCCAAGCCTCATTGACAACACACAGAACCACCGCCAATAATCACCCAAGTCATACGACAACCTACAACAACTAACAACAAGAGCCGGCCATGACCACTACCCCCTTCAATCGCCTGCTGCTCACCGGAGCCGCAGGCGGCCTGGGCAAGGTCCTTCGCGAACGCCTGAAAGGCTACGCCGAGGTCCTGCGCCTGTCTGACATCAGCCCCATGGCCCCGGCCGCGGGGCCGCATGAAGAAGTCATTACCTGTGACCTGGCCGACAAGGCTGCGGTGCATACCCTGGTCGAGGGCGTAGACGCCATCATCCACTTTGGCGGGGTTTCTACCGAACACGCCTTCGAAGAGATTCTCGGCCCCAATATCTGCGGCGTGTTCCACGTGTACGAGGCGGCGCGCAAGCACGGGGTCAAGCGCATCATCTTCGCCAGCTCCAACCACACCATCGGTTTCTATCGCCAGGATGAGCGCATCGACGCTCACGCGCCGCGCCGGCCCGACAGCTATTACGGGCTGTCCAAGTGCTACGGCGAAGATGTGGCCAGCTTCTACTTTGACCGCTACGGCATCGAGACCGTCAGCATTCGCATCGGCTCGTCGTTCCCGCAGCCACAGAACCTGCGCATGCTCTGCACCTGGCTCAGTTACGACGACCTGGTGCAGTTGATCGAACGCGGGCTGTTCACCCCCGGGGTTGGCCACACCATCGTCTACGGCGCCTCCGACAATCGCACCGTGTGGTGGGACAACCGCCATGCCGCGCACCTGGGCTATGTACCCAAGGACAGCTCCGAAACCTTCCGCGCAGCCGTGGAGGCCCAACCGGCACCCGCCGCCGATGACCCGAGCATGGTCTACCAGGGCGGCGCTTTCGCCGTGGCCGGCCCGTTCAACTGACCCCACGCCAGGAGGCACGGCCATGAACTGCGAACTGATCGTCGACGCCCGCAACGGTACCGGCGAAAGCCCTGTGTGGCACCCCGGTGAACAGGCCCTGTACTGGGTAGACATTCCCGCTCGCCAATTGCATCGCTGGCAAGCGGCCGATGGCAAACACCAGTGCTGGCAGGGCGACGAGATGCTGGCCTGCATCGCCCGCAGCGGTCAGGGCTGGGTTGCGGGCATGGAAAGCGGCATTTTCCAGCTCCAGGCCAAGGCGGACGGCAGCCTGGACAGCCGGCTGCTCAGCAACGTGCAGCACGCCCAGGCCGGCATGCGCTTCAACGATGGCCGCTGCGACCGTCAGGGCCGCTTCTGGGCCGGGACCATGCTGCTGGACATGCAGCAAGGCGCCCATGTGGGTGCGCTGTACCGGCATGACGGCGAAGGCCACCTGCACCTGCAGCAGGACGGCATGATCGTGCCCAATGGCCTGGCGTTCAGCCCCGACGGCAAGCGCATGTACCTGTCCGACTCGCACCCGAACGTGCAGAAGGTATGGGCTTTCGACTACGACACCGACAGCGGCACACCGCACGGCAAGCACCTGTTCGTCGACATGCGCAACTACCCCGGCCGCCCGGATGGCGCCGCCATCGACCAGGACGGCTGCTACTGGATCTGCGGCAACGACGCCGGGCAGATCCACCGTTTTACCCCCGAAGGTCGCCTCGACCGATCACTCAGCGTGCCGGTGAAAAAGCCGGCAATGTGCGCCTTTGGCGGCGCCAGCCTGGACATTCTGTACGTCACCTCGATCCGCCCCACGGGCATCGACCTCAGCGACCAGCCCCTGGCTGGCGGGGTATTTGCCCTCGACCCTGGCACCAAGGGCCTGGAGGAACCTGCCTACCGGGGCTGACGCGCCGTGCCACACCCACACTTGCACCCACGAAACCAGATAATAAAAACCACGGAGTTTCATCATGACGTTCAAACGCAAGCTGCTTCTTGCCGTACTCCCGTTCGCCTTCAGCGTGGCCATGCCCGCCTCGGCACTGGACATCAAGTTCGCCGAGATTCACCCGGCCGGGTACCCGACCGTGGTCGCCGAACAGAACATGGGTAAAAAGCTGGAAGACGCCAGCAATGGCGAAATCACCTTCAAGATGTTCGCCGGCGGCGTTCTGGGTTCTGAGAAGGAAGTGATCGAACAGGCACAGATCGGTGCCGTGCAGATGACCCGTGTCAGCTTGGGGATCGTCGGCCCGGTGGTGCCGGATGTGAACGTATTCAACATGCCGTTCGTGTTCCGCGACCATGATCACATGCGCAAGATCATCGACGGCGAGATCGGCCAGGAAATCCTCGACAAGATCACCAATTCCGATTTCAACCTGGTGGCCCTGGCCTGGATGGATGGCGGCTCGCGCAGCATCTACACGAAAAAGCCGGTGCGCAGCCTGGAAGACCTCAAGGGCATGAAGATTCGCGTACAGGGCAACCCGCTGTTCATCGACATGATGAACGCCATGGGCGGCAACGGCATCGCCATGGACACCGGGGAAATCTTCAGCGCCCTGCAGACTGGCGTGATCGATGGCGCCGAAAACAATCCGCCCACGCTGCTTGAGCACAACCACTTCCAGAGCGCCAAGTACTACACACTCACGGGTCACCTGATCCTCCCGGAGCCGGTAGTGATGTCCAAGACCACCTGGAACAAGCTCAGCCCCGAGCAGCAGGCGCTGGTGAAGAAGGTTGCGCGTGAAGCACAGATGGAAGAGCGCGCGCTGTGGGACGCCAAGTCTGCCGCCAGCGAAGAGAAGCTCAAGGCCGCCGGTGTCGAGTTCATTACCGTCGACAAGAAGCCGTTCTACGACGCCACGGCTTCGGTACGCGAAAAATACGGCGCGCAGTACGCCGACCTGATGAAGCGTATCGACGCCGTCCAGTAACAGCCGCCCTTGCCCAATCGACCTCGGCAGTGCGGCGCCCGCCGCCCTGCCGCTTTGGTGATGCCTATGAAATCGCTTTTCCTGAGCGTGAACGACACGCTGTACCGCAGTTGCATCTGGATCGCGGGCCTGTCGATCCTGGCCATGACGCTGATCATCCCGTGGGGCATCTTCGCCCGCTACGTGCTGGGCACCGGCTCCAGCTGGCCAGAACCAGTCTCTATCCTTCTGATGGTGGTATTCACCTTCGTTGGTGCCGCCGCCAGCTATCGCGCCGGGGCGCATATGGCGGTTGGGATGATTACCGACCGGTTGCCGCCGCTGCAGCGCCAGCTGGTCGCCCTGCTGGTTCAACTGCTGATGATCGTGGTGTGCGTGTTCATGACCTATTACGGCACCCGGCTGTGCATCACCACCTGGAACCAGTCGCTGGCCTCGCTGCCCGGCGTGCGGGTCGGCATGACCTACGCGCCGATCCCGGTCGGCGGCGTACTGACGCTGGTGTTCGTGCTGGAAAAACTCCTGCTGGGCGATCAGAGCAACCGCAAGGTCGTGCGCTTTGATCTGGTCGAAGAAAACGAAGGAGCTGCGTAAATGGAAGCGTTCATTCTGTTGGGCAGTTTCATCGTGCTGATTCTGATCGGCATGCCGGTAGCCTACGCCCTGGGCCTGTCGGCACTGATCGGCGCCTGGTGGATCGACATCCCGCTGCAGGCGATGATGATCCAGGTGGCCAGTGGTGTTAACAAGTTCTCGCTGCTGGCCATTCCATTCTTCGTGCTGGCCGGCGCGATCATGGCCGAAGGCGGCATGTCGCGGCGGCTGGTGGCCTTTGCCGGGGTGCTGGTGGGCTTCGTGCGTGGCGGGCTGTCGCTGGTCAACATCATGGCCTCGACCTTCTTCGGTGCGATTTCCGGCTCGTCGGTAGCCGATACCGCCTCGGTGGGCTCGGTGCTGATCCCGGAGATGGAGCGCAAAGGCTACCCGCGTGAATTTTCCACCGCCGTGACCGTCAGTGGCTCGGTGCAGGCGCTGCTGACCCCGCCCAGCCACAACTCGGTGCTGTACTCGCTGGCGGCGGGCGGCACGGTATCCATTGCCTCGCTGTTCATGGCGGGTATCATGCCCGGGTTGCTTCTGAGCGCAGTGATGATGGGCCTGTGCCTGATCTTCGCGAAGAAGCGCAACTACCCCAAAGGTGAAGTCATCCCGCTGCGCGAGGCGCTGAAAATTGCCGGTGAGGCGCTGTGGGGCCTGATGGCCATGGTCATCATTCTCGGCGGTATCCTGTCGGGGGTGTTCACCGCGACCGAATCGGCAGCCGTGGCGGTGGTGTGGTCATTCTTCGTGACCATGTTCATCTACCGCGACTACAAGTGGCGCGACCTGCCCAAGCTGATGCACCGCACAGTACGGACCATCTCCATCGTGATGATCCTGATCGGCTTTGCCGCCAGCTTCGGCTACGTGATGACGCTGATGCAGATCCCGTCGAAGATCACCACCGCGTTCCTGACCCTGTCGGACAACCGCTACGTGATCCTGATGTGCATCAACTTCATGCTGATGCTGCTGGGCACGGTGATGGACATGGCGCCGCTGATCCTGATTCTTACCCCGATCCTGCTGCCGGTGATTACCGGTATCGGCGTGGACCCGGTGCACTTCGGCATGATCATGCTGGTGAACCTGGGGATCGGGCTGATAACGCCACCGGTGGGCGCCGTGCTGTTCGTGGGCTCGGCCATTGGCAAGGTGAGTATCGAGTCGACGGTGAAGGCGCTGATGCCGTTCTACCTGGCGCTGTTCCTGGTGCTGATGGCAGTGACTTACATTCCAGCGATCTCGCTGTGGCTGCCTAGCGTGGTGCTGTAATTATGACCGGGGGCCGCTTGGCGGCCCCTGGGCTCTTGCAAATGGATCCTGCACATGGCTGTTCCCTCCTCGGCTGTACCGCTTTTCCCACGCAAACTAGCCATCGCCCTGCTCGCCCTCCTGGCCTGTTCATTCGCTGGCAACCACATCGCCGCGCGCATCGCCTTCGATGACGGCACCGGCGTGCTGCTGGCGATTCTCTGCCGCTCAGGCATCACGTTCCTGGTACTGGCCGGGCTGCTGCTGTGGCAACGCCAGGCCCTGGCCCTGCCCGCCGGTGCGCGCCGGTGGCAGCTGCTGCTCGGCCTGCTGATTGCCACCCAGAGCCTGTGCCTGTACTCGGCGGTGGCGCGTATTCCAGTGGCTTTGGCGCTGCTGGTGGGCAACACCTTCCCGATGCTGCTGGCGCTGCTCACCTGGGCGCTGGGCGGCGCACGCCCCACGGGCCGCACCGTGCTGTTCATGGGCCTGATCCTGTGCGGCCTGGTGCTGGCGCTGGATGTGCCGGCACGCCTGGCCGACAGCGGTGCGGCCAACCCGCACTGGGTGCCAGGGGTCAGCCTGGCCTTCGGCGCCGCCTGTGCCTTTGCCTGCGCCTTGTGGATCACCGACCATAAACTGGCCAGCGTGCGCGGCCCCGTGCGCAGCCTGCTGACTTTGCTGATCGTGTTCTCCAGCATGCTGGTTGCAGGCGCAAGCGGCGTGATGCCTTCCGGTTTGTCATTGCCAGGCAGCAGCGGTGGCTGGGCGGCCTTGGCCAGCCTTGTAGTGCTGTATGGCTTGGCCTTCACCTTGCTGTTTGTTTGTGTGCCAAGGCTGAACATGGCGCAGAACGCACCCGTGATGAACGTCGAACCCATCGCCACGCTACTGCTGGGCTGGGCCTTGCTCGACCAGCAACTCGGCACCCTGCAATTACTCGGCGGGGCGGTGGTGGTGTGCGGCATCGTGCTGCTCACCTACCGTCGGGCCAATTGATCATTCATTTAAATGGAGCCTTGAATGTCTTTGACCGAACTGCGCCTGCAGGACCGCCTGACCCGCCTGAGCCTGGCTCCGGAGTTGGGCGCCAGCCTGGTCAACTGGGAAGTGAAAGCGACCGGGCAAGCGCTGCTGCGCCATTCCGACCTGACCGCCCTGGAAAGTGGTACGCCACGACGCCTCGCCTGCTACCCACTGGCGCCTTGGTCCAACCGCATTGGCGAGGGTGGCTTTGCCCGACCCGAGGGGTGGCAGGCACTGGCACCCAATACCGGGCATGACCCTTACCCGATCCATGGCAGTGCCTGGCAGCAGGCCTGGCAGGTGGAGCATCACAGTGAACGGCGAGCAAGGCTGACACTAGACAGTGCTGTGCCATTTGCTTACCGGGCCACGCTGGATGTGCATCTGCATGAGGGGTGCCTGAACCTGGATCTGCATGTAACCCATCTGGATGAGTCGGCCAACTGGTACGGGTTGGGGTTGCACCCCTACTTTCCGCGGTATCCCGATACCAAGTTGTACGCATCGGCACGCAAAGTGTGGCTGGCCGAGGATGGGCGGTTGCCGTCGTACCAGGCCGAGGTGCCCGAACAATGGCGCTTCAATGCCATGGGACGTTTACCCGAGACAGTGGTTGATCACGCCTTCAGTGGCTGGCCAGGCGAGTGCGTGATCGAACATCCCAGCGCGGGTTATCGATTGGCGTGCAGTGCCAATGGGGCCGAACACTTCTTGCTGTACTGCCCGCAGGGGCAAGGTTTTTTCTGCTTTGAGCCGGTTAGCCACCCCATCAATGCGCATCACCTGCCAGGACGACCAGGGTTGCGGTTGCTGCACCGGGGGGAGGCAACGAACTTGGGGTTCAGGATGCAGTATCGGGCGTTGTGAGCGGGCTACCTGAGAAAGGGCCGTCACGATAGCGAACATTGTCCGGCGCCATTTCTCGACGCGCTGCACGACCTCAATCCAGCTGCTGATCGCGCAAGTCTTGCGCCAGCATGTCGATAAAGGCCCTGACTTTGGCCGACCCGTACTTGCTTTCGCGGTGCAGCACATGAATGGGCCAGGGCGCCTCTTCGTACTCTGCCAGCAGCACCTGTAACTGCCCGCTGGCCAGTTCGTCTGCCACCTGGTACGACAGCAGCCGGGCAATCCCCAGCCCGCCGCTGGCAGCTGCGATTGCCCCGTCATTGCTGGTTACCGTCAGCCGTGGCTTCATGCGCACCAAGGTCGGCTCGTCGGTCACTCCGAAGCGCCAACCCGCCCGCGGCGACAGGTTGGTGGTGCCGATTATCGCATGCCCGGCCAGGTCCGACGGGTGCTTCGGCACACCATGGCGCGCCAGGTAATCGGGCGAGGCACACAACATGCGCCGCACCCTGCCCACCCGCAGCGCCTTCAACCCGGAGTCGGGCAACGGCCCGATGCGCACGGCCACGTCCATGCCCTCCTCGACCATGTTCACCACGCGGTCGAGAAAAAACGCGGAAACGTCGACTTCCGGGTACTGCTGCAGGTAACGGACAATGCACGGCATGACGAACTTCTTGCCGAACAAAATCGGCGCGGTCACTGCCAGGTCGCCCCTGGGAGTCGCGTTGATGCCGGCAGCGGCTTCATTGGCCTCGTGGATACTGGCGAGGATGTGCCGGGTGTCTTCCAGATAGCGGCCGCCGGCCTCGGTCAGACGCACGCTGCGTGTTGTGCGCAGCAACAGTTTGACCCCGAGCTGCTCTTCCAGGGCGCTGACGGCGCGGGTGACGGCGGCCGCAGAAATGTCCAGACGGCGGGCAGCCGCGGCGAAGCTTTCCAGCTCGCCGACGGCGACGAATACCTTCATCAGGTGGATCTGGTCCATGCGGGTTCCTGAGGATTATCGGGCGTGCGGATTATCGTTCATCTGGATGCGTGGTGTTAGCTGTGCCGGCCTCTTCGCGGGCAAGCCCGCTCCTACGACTGGCTTGAATCAGACATCCAGCACCAACGCCTGCGTCCCCTCCTCCCCCTTCGCTGGCACAGCACAACAGATCAGCACCGACCCTGCTTCCGGCAACTCTGCCGGCGGATTCGGATAATGCACCTGGCCGCTCACCACCCGGGTCTTGCAGGTACCACACGAACCACCCCGGCAACTGAACTCCGGGGCCAGCCCACGCGCCTCGGCCAGTTCCAGCAAGGTGCCGCTACCGGGTACCCAGCGAGCCTCCTTGGCCGACGCGGCAAAATACACCGGCACCGGTTCGTCAGCGGCAGGTGGCTGTTGCAGGACTGGCTGGTCTGCGTCGGTGTGCCGCCGCAGCGTCGACGGGCCAAACGCTTCGGCGTGAATCCGCGCATCCGGCACATGCACCCCACGCAGCCCTTCGTAAAGCTGCTGGGTGAAGCTGCCCGGGCCACACAGATAGAAATCGTAGTCGTCCAACGCCAGCGTTGCCTTGACCTGTTCGATACCCAACCGGCCGGCAAACTCGTAATCACGACCGACCTGCGCGTGCCCTTCAGGCTGGCTCAGTGCGCGGTGTACCTGCAGTAGATCGCCAGCCTGTTGCCGCAAGGCCGCCAGTTCCTGCTGGAACGGCAAGTCGGCCAGGCTGCGTGCGCCATGGAACAGATGAATGCGCCGGGCCTGCCCTGTCCTCAACTGCTGGCGCAGCATGGCCAGCAACGGCGTGATGCCCACGCCCGCGCCGATCAGCACCAACGGGCGCGTGCTTTGCTGGTCAAGCGTGAAGCTGCCCATCGGCGGGCGCACATTCAACACATCGCCGGCCACAACGCGCTCATGCAAATACCGCGAAGCCGGGCCCTGGGCTTTGACGCTGATGCGCAAGAATCCATCGTCGGGGGCACTTGAAAGGCTGTAGGTACGGATCAGCGCCGACTCGCCATCACGCGGCACTTGCACAGGCAGATGCTGGCCAGGGGCAAAGGCCACACGGCAGCCTGCCGGTGGTTCGAGATAGAACGAGCGGATGTCGCGGCTTTCCCGCTCCACCCGCAGCACCTGCCAGGCCAGCCATTGGCGCTGTTGTTGCCGCTGCTCCAGGCGCGCATCGGCCTCGGCCCAGGTACCAGTCATCAGACTGGTCGGCGCGTACTCCTTGAAAGCCCAGCGCAGGGCAACGGCTGCCGGACGCCACACCACCTTCTCGACCTGCAGTGTCCATAACCGCTCAGCGCCTTCAAAAGCCTGGATGGCCGGGCTGTCCAGCAGCACCTCGGCACGCCCGTACAGTTGCAACACATTGCCATTTTTGAAGTCGATGAACAGCAAGCCGGCCCGCGGGTTGACCACCAGGTTGCCCAAGGTGTTGAAATGCAGATTGCCAGCATAGTCGGGAATCGTGAGCCGATTGCCTTCGACCTTGATGAACCCTGGCCGGCCACCACGGTGGGAGACATCCACCGAGCGCTGGCCGTCAGCATGCTCGACATAGCTGGCGACGAAGAAGGTATCGGCCGCCTGGATCATGCTGACGGTTGAAGTATCCAGTGTTGTCGCATCGATGCGCCCGAGGGCGGGTTCGGTGACGCGGGTGTAGTCACGCAACTGGATGTACTGCGGGCAGTTGCCAAACGCCTGCTCTACGGCCACTTGCAGTTGCCCTTGGGCAGCGTGGCGGATCTGCCCGTTGATGCGATTGCGCCGACGGGTGTGCAGTTCGATCCCCAGCAGGCCGACCGCCTGCCCGGCTGCCAACCCGGGGGTGGCGGGGTCATCTGCTGGCAACGTGGTGTGGATCGTCAGCATACGAGGGTCAGGCGAGCTTACGAACCCTTCTGGCCCTTCCAGCAGCGTGGCCCAAGGCCGCCCCTGGGCATCCACACTGGCGGCGACCATGAACGGTAACTGGTGATAGAACGATCGGTGCTGGTCGGGCATGTGGTCACGAATGACCTTTTGCCCGAACGCCTCCATGCGTTCTGCTACACCGACCTTTTCCTGCAGGGTCTTTTCACCCGCATGCCAGGGCGAGGGGCGGTGATCAGGAGATTGTTGCATGGCGGCGTTCCTCGCGATGGCGGGGTTTCAGGCGTGGGTTTGCAGCCCGATCACGGTGCGCGGCATGGGGACGAAACGCGGCAGCGCCTCGATCCGCGCCAGCCAGTTGCGCACATTGGCATAGGGCTCCAGCGACACGTTGCCTTCGGGGGCGTGAGCGATGTACGAGTAGTTGGCAATGTCCGCTATGGTGGGTGTGCTACCCGTCAGGAATGGCGTGTTGGCCAACTCGGCATCGATCACCTTGAGCAAGGTGTGGGCGCGGGAAATCACTTCGTCGGTATTGAACGAAGCCCCGAACACCGTGACCAGGCGGGCGGCTGCCGGGCCAAAGGCCAGCGGGCCTGCGGCGACCGATAGCCAGCGTTGCACCCGGGCGGCGGCGGCAGGTTCTTCGGGCAGCCAGGTACCGTTGTCATACTTTTTGGCCAGGTAGACGAGGATGGCGTTGGAGTCGGCAATCACGGTGCCGTTGTCATCGATGACTGGAACCTGGCCGAATGGGTTGAGGGCGAGGAAGTCCGGCTGCTTGTGCGCGCCTTTGGCCAGATCGACGAACACCAGCTCGGTGGGCAGGTTCAGTAGCGAGAGCATCAACTCGATGCGATGGGCGTGGCCAGACTTGGGGAAGTTGTAGAGCTTGATCGGGTTCGACATGGGCTTGGCTCCTGGTCAGCGCCGGGATGGGGCTGATGGAGCACATGCTGCACTGGATCGGCTGGTAGCAGAATCAGTGCGCAGGGGAAACCATAATTTCGCTGGGCGGAATAATGGTTTCCAAACACTTGCACTGGCGCCTGCAGGTGAGCGCTAGCCAACGATCCGATCAGTGCAGTTTTTTGAAATGTCGGTACAGCCCACGCGCAGCCTCGACCACCTGCGGCACACAGGCCTGGATATCCTCATCGCTCATCTGGTCCAGCAGCTCGAAATTATCCTCCAGCCCATGTAGCGAAATGGCCTTGAGCAGCGGGTCCTGCTCCGGTGGCAACTCGCCCCAACCGGCCACCTGGGTACCGCGCATGAAGCCGAAACACCACTCCTCCATCACGATCACAGTGCCCTGCTCGCCTTCGCGTTCCTCGAACAGCGGCTCGAACTGGTCGACATCATTGCTCAGTTCTTCTGCCACCTGGCTGGCATAACGCAGCATCAATGCCGTGTAGGCCTCCTCATGGGCGGGTTTCTTGAACTTCGGTACCTTGCCACCCGCCACCGCCGGCAGCCATTGCTCCGGGAGGACAGTGACCGGCGAACTGGCCAGTGCGACGAAAAAGCCATTGAGCTCGGCCAGGTTCAGCACCGAGTAGTCGTTGCCATAGGTGATCAGCAGGTCTTCAAGGCGGTCGAGTTCTTTTTCGCTGAGTACGGGGAGCATGGGTAAGAATCCTGGGAAGCAAAAGTGTGTGCACCCTAGCACAGCAACGCCGGAAGGGCTGCCCGCGCGAACACCCGCGCGGGCAGATGGTCCAGGGCTGCAACCAGTCCTGCAGCTCATGTTGCCGATCGGTGCCTATCAGCAGCCACAGCAAGATGCGGCATTTGCGCGGGCAGAGTTGCCCAGCCATGTAGACGCCTTTTTTCTGCAGGTCGATCTCTGCACCAGCAAACCCGTAGGTTGCCCGGGCTGTAGGCCCCCTACCTGTGCGCGTAGCAACCATGACCGGCAAGGTGGGCGCCAGGTGTTCCAGCACTTCGGACCAACTGGCGGAAACATGCCCAGCACCGAAACCGGCGATGACCAACCCCTCATAACCCAATGTGGCCACAGCCTGCAGCAGCGCCGTGTCTGCGTCCAGGCAGGCTTCCAGCAGGGCAACGCGCTGGTCGGTGCGATAGGGTAACGGCAACACTTTCCGTCGCCCGGGCGGATGGCGATACAACACAACACCCTCCACAACGTCGCCCAACGGGCCACATCCGGGCGACTCGAATGCCGCCATCGCCAGGCTGGCCGTCTTGCGAACCCTTGCCGCGCAGTGGACCTGATCATTCATGACCACAAGCACACCTCGCCCACGGCTGTCTTGTGCCAATGCAACCTGAGCCGCAGCCAACAAGTTGGCCGGCCCATCATTGCCCGGCTGACTCGCCGAGCGCATGGCACCGGTCATCACCAATGGCACATCGAATGGCCAGAGCAGATCCAGGAAATAGGCCGTTTCCTCAAGGCTGTCGGTCCCTTGGCTCAATACCAAGGCCTGAGCCCCGCGCTCCACCTCGCCCCGGGCCCATGCCAGCACCTCCAGCAACGTCGCGAAGCCCAGCGATGCACTGGGGAGCAGGCACAATGAAGCAACGTTCAACTGCGCCATCTCGCGCAACTGTGGAACCTGAAGCAATTGCCGCTCACAATCCAGGCTTGGCGTTACACCATCCCCGACAGCACAGGCCTGCATACTGACCGTGCCGCCCAGAGTAGCGATCGACAGCCTGGGCAGGCTCGAATGTTCACTCATGCTTCTCCCCCCACAAGCAACCCGACTACCGGCACGATGCCAAGCGTGCAGATGGCCATCGACACCACATTGCCGATGTAGCCATGCACATAGGCCGGCAACCGCTGAGTGATCGCCACTGCCAGCGGCGGAGCCACCAGTGCACCCAGCACTGCACTGGCCACCACCACTTGCCAGCTGCCGCCATGTGTCAACACCGCGGCCGGGACGATCGACACAATCGGAATGTAGGTAGGGTACCACCCACGGGCTTTCCACTGTCCACGCCAGAGTACAACCCCGACCAGGGATGCCAGGGCCTGCCCGGCCACCATCTGCATCACCAGCATAGAACCGCAGGACAGTGCAGCCGGGCTCAACAGGTAAGCCAGCAACACACCCAGCAGTAGCCCGAGGCTGGCCAGTTCATTACCAAAGAATGGGGCTTCGCTGAAGTCGGCCAGAACGCGCCGCAAAGTCCAGACCACACCGTAGTCAGGCTGATTGACAACCGGCTCCACGACGGTGGGTTCACGGCATTGGCGTACCCATGAAGGAAAGCGCTTGCACAGGATGAAGGCCACGACGCTTGCCACAGCCATGCCACTCACATTGCCCACTACCACTGGCAACTGCAGGGGATAACACAGGTAATTGACCATCAGCAGGCTGGCCGGTGTTACCAGTAGTGCCCCCAGTAGCGCCCCTGTGATCGTCACCCGCCAGCCCGCACCAAAAAGCAAGACCATGGCTGCCGGCAATGACACGAAGGCAACGAAGGTGGGTTGCCAGGTGCCACTGGCCAAGGTCCATCCCCACAACACATGGCTAAGCAGCAAGCCCAAAAGCGAGCTGGTAAACACCCATGGCCATAATCCGCTGCCATAGCAGATGGCAAAGCCCTGCCACCGGTACCCTCGCACCTGCGCCCAGTGCGCCAGGCACGCGCCCAGCAGCAAGCCCAGCGCGGGTAGTTCGTGCTTGTAGAAAGCCACTTCACTGATATCACCAACAATCCAGCGCAAGCGGCTGAGCGGCTCATCGAGCGTCACCACCCTCTGTGCATAATCCAGCCATTGGCCATGGCCAAGGCTTGCAGCGAGAAACACCAGCAGGCAGCCGAAGATCAACACAAGCCAATACTGCTGTCGTGATAAGAAGAGCGTGTTCATTCGCAACTCCTCAACGTGGCATAGGTGCATGCAAGCGATAGCCAAGGGTGACATCGTAGAGGTCGGTGCGCCGGTCTCTTGGCAGGTCGTTGAGGCTGTTCCAGATCGGTGCCGAGCGTGCACTGCTCAAATCGACATCGGCATAGATGATCTCCTCGGCTTCTGCACTGCCCACCTCGCCGATCGGCCAGCCATTGGTACCGGCGATCAGCGAGCAGCCCAGGAAGCGCCCGCCCCGCTCGCTGCCGACACGGTTCGCGGCGGCGATATAAACGTTGTTGACATGCGCTGCCGTCATGGTCAGGTACGAGGCCATGCAGCGCCCTGCATCATCGAACAAAGGCGGCGGGGTCCATACCCAGTTGTTGAGGCTGCAGATGATGTCGGCACCTTGTGCGGCCATCACCCGTGGTACTTCCGGGAACCAGATGTCCCAGCAGATCAGCAGGCCGATACGGCCGATAGGCGTCTCGAATACCGGGAACCCCAGGTCACCGGGGGTGAACCAAAGCTTTTCCTGGTTCCACAGATGCGCTTTGCGGTAATGCCCAAGCAGGCCTTCGGGGCCAAACAGGACAGCACTGTCGTAGAGCTTCAGCCCGTCGCGTTCTGCAAACCCCGCAGCCAGGTATACCTGGTATTGCCTGGCGAAGTCGGCCCAGGTTTTCAGGCAAGGGCCGTCCTGCAGCACCTGCGCATGGGAATAGGCTTCGGCACGGGAGTTGAAGGTGTAGCCCGTGTTGGCCAGTTCAGGCAGTACGATCAGGTTGGCACCTTCGCGTGCTGCGCGCCGGGCCAATGCCAGGCCTCTGCTCACGTTGCTCTCACAGTGTTCAAGACCGACCTGAGGGTCGTACTGGATGACAGCGATACGTACGGGGCTGACGGGAGAACAGGATTCAGACATGGCGGCTTCCTTCTTGTGGTTGTTTTGGAAGGACGCCAGTAAAGCGATGTTGGGTCAGGGAGCGACAGTCAGAAGAGTCCTATGGAACCAAAGGAAAATCACACAACGGCGGTAGGACTCACCCTACAAAATGCCTCGTACGCCGTTGGCAGCGAAGGGTCGATGGCCAGATCGGCAGGATGGTTGTGTGTTGAACCAATAGTCATGATCTCGTGTTCTCCATGAGTAGAGAACCTGAGAATGATCAATTGCAAGAGGCGTGAAGTGGTTGCTATGTAGCACCTGCCGGCACCTACAGGATCGTGTGATACCTGTGGGTGCCGGCTTACTGCGATAAGGTCGTTAGGCCTTACACCGCCAGCGCGCGCTCACGCAGCTCGCTGTTGAGGATGCGGTCGTTCTCGCTGTAATCGACCGGGCAGTCGATCACGTGCACACC